>JBHPEQ010000081.1:0-11569 GCA_042576845.1 Planctomycetota bacterium | reverse complement strand
GATATTGTTGTGGTCCCAGATTGTAAAGCCCAACCTACAGGGGACAGTCAGTTTTAAAGATGAAATGCAAGAAAAAAACAGGCAAATTATTGCCAATTTAGCCGATATAGGATAAAATGCTGGGTATTCGTGCTCCGCCCGATATGGTTCTGCAGATTTTGGTGCCTGTGGATGTTCGGTTTAACAGTCGGTTGAAAAAATGGATTTTGAAATGAGCACTATAAGAATAGCAGATTACTTCTATGCTTTTTCACTTATTTACGAAACTATAAAGTCTGCACTGACAAAGAGACATCGTATTAGTCGGATTCGTGCATCCTTGTTGTTCCCGGGCAAGAAACTGCATATTTATGGCAAGGTGACTTTTCTGAATAAGAAGAACATTACAATCGGGATGCATTGCTCAATTAATCACAACGTTTTAATACAAGGCCGAGAAAAGGTGGTATTGGGTAGCCACGTTATACTTTCCCCGGGGGTGATGATACTCGACGGTGGCATCGTCGAAGCTGATATTTTTAACAGAGCAAGAGTAAAACGACACTATTCGAAGCCCATTGTTATTCACGATTATGTCTGGGTTGGTTCGGGTGCGATTATTCTGCCGGGAGTAACCGTCGGCGAACAGTCTATCGTAGCTGCCGGCTCTGTGGTTACCAAGGATGTTCCGCCACGATGGGTCGTTGCTGGTGTACCGGCCAGGCCGATACGTCAGATTCAGAACAAAGAGTGAAGCGGAGGATATGTATGACAATAAACTTACCTGTCCTCCCGAAAAATGCTATCTGATTTATTTTTACTTAGTTGCTCCTCTGAGGATGCCAAACTAATCCTATTGTATCAGCTTCAGTTGAAAAATCAAGCAACAAATAAACCGCAGAAATCCACTAAAGAAAAATAGCCAACTTGGACGATATTATATGTTTGGTGAAGTTGTGGTCAGGGAAGACCCATTAATATAGAGCCCCTGTTTATCAGCAGGGGTTTTTTCTTAAATTCATTTTCTCCTCAACATCACCGCACCGAGGCCGAGGTGCATCGCCTTGTTTGACACCATATTAAGAACTAAATCCTCCGATGACTATAACAAGGTAAAGTACAACAAGCCCAATGAATATGCCAGCAATGATTTTGCCAGCTGTGTCAAGTTTTTTAGTATCGTGGTATCCCTCTGGGCACACTGAGCATATAATCCAGATGTAAAGATTTGCGAACGGCACGAGAATAAGCAAAGACATCCAACCACTCTTGCCGATGTTATGCAGGCGATTCGCCAATAAAATAAACGAGACCGCTAATACTATTATCTGCCCGAGAAGTGCTGCGCCAGGTTCGCCTCGTGCAGCGGCAACGAGAATACCGTAGATAACTGTAACACCAAGCATGCCAAAGAAGTATCCCGTGCGATGTATCCCTCCATAGTTCTTCTTTTTCCGACTCCTTCGCTTCATTTCTTCGGTCTCTATCTGCTTTAACTTTCTTCTCAGCTCCGCCTCTTTCTTGATTACATCCTGTATTTCTGTCGGGTATTCTTCTATGTCCTCATTCGCAGCTTTGAAGACTGCATTGTCATCTGGTTCTTGCCGCCATAATTCTCTGGCCTGCTCGTTCTGTTGTATGAGGTCAGCCGTGGACTCAAGTTTGGTAACAGCACCATCTGGCAGTATCTCCGCAGTTGGAATTTCAGTTTTGGCATTACTATCAATGGCTCCTATAGCCTGAGATTCGTTTTCCAATAAAATTTTACATGCTTTACAAACAACATTGCCTTGAAAAGAAAAAGGTTCTTGTAGATTCCCTATGATTTGCCCACAATTGTGACAGTTCTGTATTGTCATGTTACAGCTCTCCTTATTATTACTTAGTTGCTCCTCTGAGGATGCTAAACCAATACTATTATATCAGCTTCAGTTGAAAAATCAAGCAACAAATAAACTGCAGAAATCCACAAAAGAAGAGGGGGATTTGGGGGACCAGGGGTGGATTGAAGGGAGAATTCGGTGGTATTTCAGGGGTCATTTATGGCGTATTGATTGTGGTCCCAGATGGGGGGGATAACCGGCGAGGCCCAACCTACAGGGGACAGCATAAAAACATGGATACGAGGGGTCGATAAAAGAGGATAAGACTGGATGCTGGGTTGAAATCAGTGGTGTGGGAGGGATATCCATAGCACTCGTCGATACAAAGTAGTGGGATTTATGCAGCCATGTTAAATGGTGAAATTCCTGCAACACCATCCCCAGAGTTGATAAGATTTCCAAAAGGCAGGCCAAAAAAATACGGCGGGATAAAGAGAGAGAGTTAGCGGAACGACCAGGGCGACGTAGTGCGGGCAAGGCGTCTACGCTGTCAAAATATTTACTGATGTACTTCGACTCCCGTAAAACCGACCCTGATTTTGGCTCTGGTACGTTTGCTCTATATCAAGTAACAGCTCGGTATTTGTTGGGATACTTCGGGGAGTTGCGAAGGATAGATACAATCGATAGACCTGCTGCCCGTGCTTTCAAAACTGCATTAGCAAGCGGCGAATTGAAAAAGATTAGTAAAAGACCGAAGGATATGGGAGCGATAACGGTTGATATACATATCCGCAATTGCCGAGCAATGTTCAATCGTGGTGTTGTGGATGATGTTCTATTGTATAATCCCTTTGACCGATTGAGCAAAACCATTAAGGTTGAAAAACGGTGGACTTATATCGAGCTTGATGTGATGAGTCGTCTTTTGGATGCTTGCCCGAATCGAGGATGGCGTGTGTTGTTGAGTCTTTGCCGTTTTGCAGGTTTGAGGCAAGGCGAGGCACTGAATTTGACGTGGCGTGATGTCAAGTGGGGTACAGTAGATACACCTGCTCACTTAATTGTTTGGGCACAAAAAACCAAGAAGTTTAGAAGCGTTCCTATTGTTCCTGAATTGCTACCGGTACTTAGAGAAACATTTGAATTGGCCGAGGATGGCACAGTCAAAATTGTAACTGGTGTTGTCAGGAAAAATCTTTGGCGGGATTTCCAAGTGATTCGGAGACATGCCGGTGTTGAACCTTTTAGCAAGTGGTGTCATACCTTACGGAAAAATCGAGAGCAGGACTGGAATTATGTATTTCCTCGTCATATAGTCGCCGAATGGATGGGACATTCCGTACAAGTTGCTCAGGAACATTATTTGAGAGTATATCAGCGGGATATAGAAGCGGCAGCGAATACAGCTATTCCTGTGCACAATTTTACATAAAATGTTACATAAAAACTTGATTTTTATGGGAAAAGTGTTAATTATAGTGGTTTGCGGGCGTAATTCAGTGGTAGAATGTCAGCTTCCCAAGCTGAATGTCGTGGGTTCGAATCCCATCGCCCGCTGTTATCTTTAAGCAATTCTGATATCACCTGCCTGCTTTGTTACACTCTATGCTCTGGTGAAAATTTCATTTACATTACGTCAATTATTGAATATTATGCAACAAATTCTTTAACATTTTTCCTTTTTTTGGCTCTGCGGTTTATTTTTCTCCCTTCGCGATTTCCTACCGGCGTATCACTTTCCGCTGACATTACAGCCGAAATTGGAGTATCAGCAAACAAATCAGCACCCATTTCCTCCCAAAGACCCTCGGCTCGGTTAAACAAACCGCCGGAAAGCATTATACGCATATTCGGCCAGGCGCTAACTTCCTTAATAGTATCTATAAGGCGTCTAACGAGCGGTGCCTGTTTAGGTGCCGTTCCATAAATCAGAAGTATATCCGGTGCATATTGGTTTATAAAAGCAAGGATGTCGTCGTTTGTTAAGCCCCCGCCAGGGAACCTAACCTGCCAGCCACTACTCTCGAACAAATCTGCTGTCATCTGTGCAGCGAGCTCCTGTATCTCTTCCGGAGCGCAACAAATGGCGATTTTCTTGTTATTGGAGGGCCTTCGAGGAAGCTTGTTTTGAAGCTGATCCACAATGGTACGATTAATTCTGGTTGCCAAATGTTCCTGTACGGGAGTGATTTTATCACTTCGCATCAAATGCTCTATCTCCATCATGATTGGATATATGAGGTCTATACATACTGAATTAGCAGGTATCCCGTTTTGAAGGGTTTCTTCTATTACAGCCCGCGAGGCAGCTCTATCACCATCTAATAATGCCACCAAATACCTATTAAAAATACTTTCCTTAATCATAATACATGCTCCCAAGAAATTTTCTGTTTAATTTATATTTCCCAAAACAACTTAGGTAAAACCGTATTAGCAATAACTGATAACTTAGGTAATATAGGTATCGGGGATAAGATAAAAAAAACTTTAGCTAAAATAGGCAATTTAGGAGTTTGTACAGCAACCTGGTGAGTTTCGATAAGCCCTCCTGCCACATTTGATAAATTTTTTATGGTAGTTAAGGTTCACCTTCCGATAATAAAAGTTGTTTTGCTAAAGAAAGCTTTGTCAGTATCAGGAAAAATGTTGTATGCTCCGCTTTGTTGAAAAAAACGTATCCCTAATTATTTTTTTCCAACCACAACTGCACTTGTCTTGACTGGCCTTTCATATCCATCTCTTCATAAAGTTCTTGTGCCCTTTGCCAATACTCTTTGGCCTTATCAAAATCGCCACGCTTGGAGCAAATCGTCCCGAGATTGGAGTAATGTCGTGCAATTGCTTCTTTGTTCTTCAATTGCAAATCTATCTTCAGGGCATTATTATGCAGCACCTCTGCTTTATCCAAATCGTCAATATCCATATAAATTACGCCGAGGTTGCCTAAGGAGTTTGCTATGCTTGCCGGCCGACCAAGTTTTTCCTCAATTTCCAGAACCTTCCGATACATCTGCGCCGCCTTGTTCAAATCACCCCGTCTGTAATAAAGATTGCCGAGATTTCCATAACTATTAACCATTCCCGGCAATTGGCCCAGTTTTGTATTCAGTTCTAACGCCTTTTTGTGCATCTCTTCGGCCTTTGCCAGCTCACCTTGCATCTGGAAGAGCAATCCGAGATTGCCGTAGCAATTCGCAATCCCTTCTTGTCTTTCGATTTTCATATTCAACTCTAATGCCTTATTGTGCATCTTTTCAGCAAGGTTCAAATCACCTTTTTGACAATAAACAAAACCTAGATTCGCATAGCTAATAGCCAGTCCCTCTTCAAAACCGATTCGATTATTGATTTCGAGGGATTTTTTATGCATACCTTCTGCATTATCCAAGTCACCCTGGATATAATGAACATTGCCGAGATTGCTGAATGCCGCCGCCTGCCAGCTCGGACTATTTGCATCTTCGGCCGCATACAAAACACGTTGATAACACGCCTGGGCAAACCAGTATTCCCCTCGCAATTCGTGGATTTGCCCTTTGCTGGTCAGGGCATCCATATCCTGCGGCTGGATTTTCAGTATTTCATCAACCGCTTCGTCTGCAATGTCTATTTCTCCAAGTAAAAACGCCTTGGCAACAATTTCTCTGTTGAGCTCAAGAAAATCATCACCGTGTTTGTCCCTTTCTTTCATTAAAAGCTCAAGCTCAACATTCGGTATGTTATTAGCATCATCAGGCGGACGGGCTTTTTGAGTGACTTGACCTGTGAGAGTGTCTGCAGAAAGCAGGAAAACTATCCACAAAACCAAAATCAGCTTAGACAGCTCAGCCATAATTTATCTCCGCACTTCATTTACAAGTTCGCCGAAAAGCGTCAGGGGACTGGTCTTGGTGATTTTTACTTTTGCAAAATGCCCTGCCAGCGATATCGGGCCGTTGAAAACCGCTATCCAGTCCGCTGCGGTCCTGCCAACTAATTGCGGCCTGTCACTGCCGGCGTCTGTGTTTATGTGTGGTTTTTTGCTCAAGCCCTCAACTAAAACCGTTACCGTCCTGCCGAGAAACTGATTGCTCAATTCATCGCTTATCTTTTCCTGCACAGCTAACAGCTCAGTATTACGTTTTTTCTTAACATCCCATGGGACATTGTCCTGAAGTTTTTTGTCTCCGATTGTTCCCGGCCTTGGTGAATATTTGAAAACAAAACAATTTTTGTATTGCGCCCTCTTTACCAAACTTACAGTCGCTTCAAAATCCTCCTGCGTCTCAGAAGGGAAGCCGACTATAAAATCACCCGCCGTTGTAATGCCAGTCACGGTATCTCTCGCTGCTTCCAGCAATTCCAGGTATTCCTGCGAAGTGTATTTTCGGTTCATCGCTCGCAGAATTTTATCAGAGCCGCTCTGGGCCGGCAAATGTAGATACCTACACACCTTCGGCAGAACCGCTATTGCCTGCAGGATTTTGTCGTAATTTTTCCTGGTTGGGTAACTCGTAACGAATTTTATCCATTCGATTCCATCGACATCAGACACCATTGCAAGAATATCCGCCAGGTTATACGCCTTCTCTCCTGCGGTATATTCGTATGAATTTATGGTTTGTCCCAGGAGCATAACCTGTTTTACACCTTCGCCTGCAAGTCTTTTTATCTGCTCGTTAATCTTTTCAGGTGGCCGAGAAACTTCCGGCCCGCGCACATAAGGAACAATACAATAAGAGCAAAACTTATCACAGCCCCGCATAACTCGAACATACGCCTGTCCCGGTATTCTCTTATCAGCTCTGTCATATACCGATTCGAAATCTTCAAGTGCAGGGTTTTGGGCTGATGCTTGCCGGATATTTCCCGTTACCGCCAGTGTTTTGTTTTTTTTCTCAAGAGCTTCAGTTACAAGCTCGCAGATTGTCGGTATCCGGTTTGGTCCGCAGACAATATCCACCGCCTCGTGCTCGAGCAGCTCATTACCTAACCGCTGGGCCATACATCCGATTATACCGACAATAAGGTTCGGCCTGGCCTCTTTTATATGTCTTAAAAAGCCAAGATGCGAAAACACTTTTTCTTCTGCATGTTCCCGCACCGAGCAGGTATTTATCAAAACAATATCGCTGCCGTCGACGTTGTCGCTCAGTGTAAATCCCGCCCTCTGCAGCGCAGCAGAAACCAGCGCCGTATCCAGCTTGTTCATCTGACAGCCGAAGCTTTCTATATGTACTCTTTTTTCGTTCATACGAACATATGAGTATATCAGTTGCCGACGTCAAATTCAATGTTTGGGCTTATTCCGGATAGTTCGAAGTTTTTAAAGTCTTTTGACAAGTTTTACGCAAGAAAATACCTAAATGCGCATATATATAGATAAGAACCATTGTCTGTTTACTTTTCCTCTGTTTAATGGTATTTTTATTGTGGAAAAACTATAAAGGCAGAAAGTACGAGGCAAACAATTATTAAGGAGATATTAAAATGCAAAGAGTATTGTTAATGTATCTTGTGGTATCAATCATTACTGGAGCTGCCTTAGCTGAGCCCGAGTTAAAGGGAACGCCCTCTGAATTAACTGCTTATCTTAGCGATATCCCCAAATATGTCAGATTATCGGGGACATCCGAATTGAAGATGCAGGCTGACCATGCAAAGGTCGAAATTTCTGTCAAAACGAAGGACGATTTGCTACAGAATGCACTTAAATTGAATCAGGATTTGAGGGGAAAGATTGAAAAAAGTCTCAACTCAAGTGGAATATCCTCAGATAAAATAGCTGCATCAAGGTTCTCATCAACGCCTCGATATGGTTTCTTCAGTACTAAGCCGACCAGTTACGAGGTTACAAATCTCGTCAAAATCACGATAGAAAAAGAAAAAGACTTTCAGGAAATAGCTGAAATAGTGGATTCTTATAAAGAGGTTGAATACAGCGGTATTTCATTTGAGCATTCAGACAAAGACCAGCTTAAAAGAAAGGCCCTCGAACAGACCTGTGATGACGTTAACAAAAAGAAGCTTCTGTATGAGACCAAGTTCGGTGTTAAGCTCGAACCCAAATCTTTCATACCAAGTGATATTGAAGAATCCGGAAAAGTTGCCGAGGGTATATATTTAAGGTCTTATGGAAGAGGCGTCTACAATAAGTTAGGTAGCTCTGTGCATCAGGAAGCTCCTGATGAAGTTGAGGCAGCAGCATCCCCTTTTGGCGAGCTTATTTTCACTGGATATATAACGGTTGAGTATCAACTCATAAACATGAAATAGTAAAGATTCCTTTTTAATCACATAATTGAGAACTGTCATCCAGTGAGCGATTAAGTTTTCGCTGGAGGTCTTTTAAGCGGTTTGTCTCGTCGAAGCCGAGAGCCCGGAACGGAAATCCGTTAAAAATAAGGCCGGGCCATAGATATCTGCCTTGCCCAAAAAGGCAAAGGCTGAAAGCTTTCGAAGCCGGCCCTTATTACTTTAATCGCTATACGAATCAGTAATAAAGGATTTCAAGCCAAACAAAAATCCGATTCAGCAGTGTCCTGAGATACAATCACGAACAAAACTAATTGCAATTTGAACTGCTTCTGATATGGTAGGTTCGCTCAAAAGCAGATAAATGCGCCCAAATGAATTGACCAAAAAGCGGTATGTGTTTCTCAGGAAACCACAAAAAATGAAACAAAGGACAATACAAAATCAACTTTCCAAAATGACGGATGCCAAATGCAAAGCCGACTGCCCCAAACAACTGACAAGAGCGTTTTTCATAGCCTGTTATGTTGCACTATTGGCAATGCTTATCAGCGGCAGCCACGGCTGCAATTCGGCGGCCCCGACAGAACCTGAAAGACTCCAGCTTCAGGGGAACTTAAGGGTCCACGACCCCGCTGTGATAAAAGAAGCAGACACATATTACCTGTTCTCAACGGGCGGCAGGCCGCAATCCGGATATGTACCAATCCGATGCTCAAAAGACCTGCACAATTGGAGATTGTGTGGTCATGTATTCGACGACATCCCGCAGTGGGCGAAACAGGAAATCCCCGGAACAAAAGGAATCTGGGCGCCCGATATTTCCTATTACAACGGTAGGTTCCACTTCTACTACTCTGTTTCTACATTCGGCAAAAACAATTCCGCAATCGGCCTGGCCACCAACAAAACCCTTGACCCGGACAATACCGATTATGAATGGGTAGACCACGGCCTTGTTGTCAGATCCACCCGTGGCGTGGATAACTGGAACGCGATTGATGCCAATCTCGTCATCGAAGACGAAGAAAATGTATGGCTTTGCTGGGGAAGTTTCTGGAGTGGAATTAAAATGAGACGGGTTAACCCCAAGACCGGAAAGCTTTCAATGGAAGAGACAACCCTGTATTCTCTGGCCAGTCGTCCCCGATACGGCGAACATCAGACCCCGCCGGTCGAAGGAGCTGTCGAAGCACCTTTCATCATCCGCCACAACGATTACTGGTATCTTTTTGTGTCCTTCGATTTCTGTTGTCGTGGAGCACAAAGCACATATAACGTCGTGGTGGGCCGTTCTAAAAAAATCACAGGACCTTATGTGGACAAGAACGGAAAACCTATGTTACAAGGCGGAGGAACACTTGTCCTTGAAGCCACTACCCCCAACTGGCAAGGGCCGGGGCATCCGGCTATTCTCCAGGACTCCTCCGGAGACTACTTATTCTGTCACGCCTATCACGGCCAGACCGGCAGGCCCGAACTGAAAATATCAACCATGGTGTGGAAAAACGGCTGGCCTGTAGTCGCCGAACTGCCATAATGTGATATCATGAAAAAGTCAATATAAGAATAAGGAGAAATGACAATGAAAACAAAAAAAATGACAGAAATTGTACTGACAGTACTCTGCTTATTTGGAGCAAGTCTGACAGCACAAGCGGCTTCGCCCGACACAGCTACGGACGCCCGAATAAAAATCGATATCGAGCGAACAATCGGCCAAATCAATAAAAACATCTACGGGAATTTCGTCGAGCACCTCGGACGATGTGTTTACGACGGAATTTATGACCCCGATTCCCCTCTGAGCGACAAAAACGGGTTTCGTAAAGATGTATTAGAAGCTGTAAAAGGCCTTAATGTCACTATTACCCGTTATCCGGGAGGTAATTTTGTCTCAAACTATCACTGGCTGGACGGCGTAGGCCCCGAACGGATACCACGAATGGAGCTTGCCTGGGCGAGGCTGGAAACAAACCAATTTGGAACAAACGAATTCATGAAATTTGTCAAAGAGATCGGCACCAAACCCTATTTCGCTGTAAATATGGGAACCGGAACAATTGAAGAAGCTCAATGCTGGGTGGAATACTGCAACGTTAAGCAAGGCCCTTATTATGCTGAACTCCGGCACAAGCACGGATACCCCGAACCCCACAATATCAAGTACTGGAGCCTCGGAAATGAGATGGATGGATCCTGGCAGATGGGCCATCTAAATAACGAGGACTACTGCAAGAAAGCCCGTGAAGCAGCCAAGCTGATGAAGCTTACCTCTCCCGACATTAAATTAATCGCCACAGGTTCCTCAAACTATCGCCCAGATGCCGACCCTGACGCATGGAACAGCAAAATATTGCATGAATTAAGGGATGTCGTCGATTACATCGCCCTTCACATCTACGTGGGAAATCCTGAAAATAACTACTACAACTTCCTGCCAACTCCACTGGTTTTAGAACAACGCACAAAAATCGTCAAAGGCATGATTACCAGAGAAATGGTTGACGTCAATCGCGGCAACCGCGACCCAATTTATATAGCATGGGACGAGTATAACGTATGGTATCGCGCCAGAACCACGGATACCATGAGAGGCACACGCGCCCTCGAGGAACACTATAATCTGGAGGACGCCTTGGTAATTGCGGGGTTCTTAAATGCATTTGTTCGGAATGCAGACGTTGTGAAAATGGCAAACATGGCCCAGTTGGTTAATGTAATTGCCCCTATTTTCACAAACAAAAAAACGCTTTTCAAGCAGGCAATCTATTATCCTTTGCAGCTTTTCTCCCACAATGTTTACGGGACATCACTGGACGTTTTCGTAGATTGTGATACCTATGACACAGAGAGATTCCTTATTGGATTGGGAGAGTCAACAACCGTCCAGAAGAATGTGCCCTACTTAGATGTATCGGCCGTCTACACTGATGGCAACGTCATAATTTGCGTCGTCAACCGACATAAGGACAAAGCGCTTGCGACGAAAATCATCTCTCAGCAAGGCTGGTTTGAAGGCAAATTAAAAGTTTACGAAGTAAACGGACCGGACATTAAATCTGTCAACGACTTCGACAAAGAAACCGTAAGGACGACGGAAAAACCGGACATAACGGTGTCGGGTGAAAGCTTTACATATTCATTCCCGCCGCATTCCTTCACCCTCATGAAAGGACAGATAAAGCAGTAGTCTTAAAAACCTAAAAACAATTAGAACCTATCCCAAAACCTTCGCTTTGGGCATCCTCAGTGCCATAAATGGCGTTTTTCATAGGTCAGGGGGTGACTTTTAAGTATATTGCGCCTTTGTGATTTGGTGCCTTAGTGTTGATACTCACCGTAGTCATAAAAAGGAAAAGGCCGATACGTTTTCGCACCGGCCTATCACTAATTCCTATTCACTATCTGACCGCCGCCTGCGCAGCAGCTAATCTTGCAATCGGCACTCTGAACGGTGAGCAGGAGACATAGTTCATCCCAACCCTGTGGCAGAAATCAATACTGGCCGGCTCGCCGCCATGCTC
>JBHPEQ010000080.1:0-11572 GCA_042576845.1 Planctomycetota bacterium | reverse complement strand
CAAAAATACACACCGGCCACACTAAAAGAATAATTTGAGATTTCCGATTTTCGAGTTATGATTGGGGGAGTTTTTGACGCAGATTAACGCTGAACAATTCAAAAATATTTTGTTTTTAAGGTTGAAATTTTGTGGTTTTTTGGGTTGCGGTGGGAATGTGAATATGATATAATATTTGGCTGAAATATGAGGATTAAGAAATAACAAATAGAAAAAGGAGCAGTGATATGAAAACGAATCACACCTGTGTTGGGAAAAAAGCAATTGTTTTTACGCATATCTTAATTATTCTTTTAGTGTGGCCGGTGTGTATTTTTGCGGGTGATTACAGCGGGGGAGGTGATGGGTCGGCGGAACATCCATTCAAAATCAAAACTTGTGACCATTTGGTCGTATGAGATAGTTCAATGCATGTGCAAAAAAAAGTAGAGCCGACAAAATAACTCAGGCAGTGGATAGGATCGGGAGAAATTGAGATGCGAGCGATAATAAAAATGTTAACCAATCATGGGAGTATAATAGCTACCAGTGTATTGTTTATATGTTTTATGCTTACCGGTTATGCAGAAAGCGGCCTCTTACTGGAAGACCTTACCGTCCCAGAACAGAAGTCTGACCAGGGACTTTGGGCGGAGCGCTATCGATACTACCTGATGCCTAATCCGGATTGCTGTCGCAGTCTTGCGCTGGATGGAAATTACCTCTGGCTGGCGACTTCGGCAGGTGCAGTGTGTTTGAACCTGAAAGAAGAGACATACCAACTTTTCAAAGCAAACGATGACTGGGGTATGGAATACGCTGAAAAGTTGGGTATGAACGACGAGGAAGCAAGTTGGCGCAGTGAAAAGGCAAAGCAGTATCTTAATAAATGGGCAGTAAATGCCGTGGAGAAAATAATTGTCCTTTCTCCAGGTCATGTGTGGGTCGATACATTTAATGGAGCTATGATCATCCATGGTGACAGAAAGGTGGTATATCCATCTATCGAAGATACCCTAACAGCTATTTACCATACCGACTTGAGACCTACGTTGAGCAAAATTGTAGCTATGGACAAGAATAACCATTTATGGTGGCGAAAGACCATATATAAGGAATATTTTGAAGAATCTTTTGAGTTGCTTCACTACGACGGGAATACCTGGAAGGTGGACGCTGATATAGGAATTGTCAAAGCACGTCGCACACCCGAACCGAAATGTAACATTAACGATATTCAGGTGGATGCTCAGGGTAATCTATGGGCTTGCAATTCGTGGGGAATCTATCAGCGCATGCAAGATCGTTGGCGGCAGGTGTTGAAAGAGGGAGAATATTACGGCTTTCGTGAAATGCGGCTCGGGGCCAGTGGAACTTTGTGGGCATTCGGGTCGGGCAGATTGGCAAAGCTTGTAGGAGATCAGTGGGAAGTGTTCGAGGGGACAGGAAGATATAAGGATTTCTCATTGTCACTCCCATACATGGGCAAGCAGGCAGTTGTGCTTGAAACGCCGGACGGTAAGCTGTGGTTTGAGGCATCTTATCTCCCGAGTGACACATGGGTATTCCTGTGTTTCGACGGCAAAGGATTCAACTCGGCTTCATTTTGCCCTGTCTCCGCAACGAGTAACAACAGCGGGGAGGCGTTTGCAGCTTCGGGAGACCGACTTTTTAGTTACGATAAAAGCAAGTGGAAGCAACTGGCCGCGCCTCCGTTCCACATGTTGAAGCTGATTTCTTTGTTGGGAGGAAAGCAGGATGCTCGATTAATTGACGATATTCTTGTAACTGATGATGGCACGGTTTTTATCACTTCTATGCAAGAAGGTCTATTTCGGTATAAAAACGGTTCTTGGCGAAAAATTCCATTGGACAAAAGGAAACAAGAGGTAAAGTCGATGCCGCAAAACGTGGCTGAGGCTATGGCAAAAATACCAGAAGAGCAACGGTTTTTGATGACCGGTGTTGGTCCTGTACCTGAAAGTCTTATACAAAAAATGTATCAGTCTTACATTAGAGGTGATGGTGAAAAGCTAATCAAAGCAACTAACGAGCAATTGTCCAAACATATTGTGAATATCAAAGACAATGGCTCAGTTATTAGCTATTATCGACTGGTCGGCAGAGATAAGAAACTAGCCAACATAAGTCTTCGTGAAATGATAAAAGTTCTTTGCAGTTCTGGTGGACAGGGAGAGTTCACAAGTATGCAGATCGCATGTTTCGGCCCTCAGACGGTTGACGTTCTTTTGGATATAGCCCAAACAGGTACAGAGCAAGAACGTGTTCTGGCAATAGATTCCTTAACCTTCATGAAAGATCAAAATGTTGTAAATAAGCTTCTAGAAATGCTCGGTAACAACAATAAACTTGACGAGTTGCCCTCTGTTAGACTTGTCCGTATGGCTGTAGCCTCCGGTAAGTCTGAAGGAATGTCCATTTTGATACAGGGGGCAACTACCGAAGGTAAATATCAGAAAAGCTATCAGGCGGAACTTAGTAGGGTGACATTTTCATTTCGAGATGTGCCGGACGACTGGTCTTTAGAAAAATGGAGTAAATGGTGGCAAGAGCATCGCAACAGTTGGCAACCTTCCGGTGACTATCTTGACCCAATGTTAGTAAATAGTGTTAAAGCCCAGCAGCGTTTATTAGAAACTGTTGCAGGGAAAATTGAGAGTGAAAAGCATTGAGATCAATGATGTAAACGACTGCAACGGTGTGGATTTGGATTTTTCCGATTCAGTTGATGCGAATGATTTGGGAATATTTACAAACTACTGGCTGTCGGGAAAGTGAAAAGATTAATAGCATTCAGCCCTTCGGCAAGCTCAGGATAAACTTATAGCGGATAGGATGAGAGCTTAAAAGTTAAAGCGCAAACCGTAAAGCCACAGTTTAAAATTCAAAATAATTCTAACAGCGGCAATCTCTGTTTCCCGCGCTGAACCGAATTAGAAGTCTCGAACAGAACCATCAGGTGCATTCAATCTCGGCTGGAGTCCGGGCTTGCCGAAAGGTCTTGACCTGGCACGCGATTCGTCGAACGTAACACCCAGCCCCGGTCCTTCGAGTGGAAAGGCGAAGCCGTTTTCCACCCTTGGATACGGCGAGACAATCCCTCTACCGCCATCTTCGTCATCATTGACCCACGGCGCCTCGAGAAGCTCAACATTGGGAATAGATAGGGCGCCGGCCATAGCCGCAGCGGTTCCCAGCGCGCCGGCGTTATTGTGAAGAATCAGGCTCTGATAAAAGACCTCACCCATTGCTGCAATCTTTTTCATTTCGCTGATGCCGCCGCAATGACAAACGTCCGGCCGCAGGTAGTTCACGTAGCTGTTCACAATCGTCTCACGGAAATCCCATTTGTTGTGGTATCGTTCGCCGATGGCCAACGGAATGCTCGTTTTCGCACGGACCAGTGCCAGGGCCTTCGGGTTCTCGTGCCGAATAGGGTCTTCTATTATGAATGGGTGGTAAGGCTCAGCAAGTTTGGCAAGCTTAATCGCCCATTCCGGGTCGTAACGTCCGTGACATTCGAGTATCAGGTCGATGTCATCGCCGACGGCCTCGCGGATAGCCGCAAGGTATTCTATCTGCTGCCGGACAGCGAGCTTGTGGTCGTGCAGGTCGATGTCATCATAGCTGTGGAACGCGCGGAAACGGATGGCAGTGATGCCCTTGGCGACGCGCCGTTTGGCCTGCCTTGCCGCCACTTCGGCGGTGTTGCCGCCGACATGTCCATAGACGCGTACCTTTGTTCTGGCCAGGCCCCCTAACAGCTGGTAAACCGGAACTCCGTAGGCCTTGCCCTTGATGTCCCACAGTGCCATATCGATGGCGCTGATTGCTGCGCCGGTAGACGGACCGCCGCGCATAAATCGCCGGCGAAAGCACACCTGCCAAAGATACTCAACACGTTCCGGGTCTTCGCCTATCAGATACGGTATCAGGTCTTTGAGCATCCCCTCCACCGAATATGGAAGGAAGTAGTTCGTACCGTCACCGTAACCAACAATGCCTACATCGGTTTCGATTTTGAGGAAAATGTCACCACCGGTCAGAATTGGTTCTGCCTTGATTATCTTCATACGGGGGACTTTCCGTTCTATGGACACCTCTTTGGGAGCGTCCTGTCCCCAGGCGGTTCCTCCGGTCATCAACGCTAATCCGGCGCCGGCCATCCCCCTGATTAGGTCCCGACGAGACGTTTGTATTCTGTAAGCCGTCATATTTATGCCCTTTCAATTTAAAGCTGAGATTTACCATTTACACCTGCCCAGCGACCCCGATGTATCGGGGCTGATTCTCGTTTACACTAAAATATCAAGTCTGTCCTGAAGATGCAATCTTTTTTTGCCTGCGATTACCCCCGCCTTTGGAGGATTGATTTTTGATTTTCTTATGTCCTCTGGTCGGAGTCATTGCATGTACTCCGAGCCCAAAAAGTACCGAACCTTTAATTTCATCAAAGATTATTTCTTCCTTAATCGAAAATCGGCCCTATAACAGTACACGAATAAATGAGGCTGATTGTTTTATTATTTCAGAGCCGTAAGTGATCAGCAGGATTGTAATTATTACCGTCAGAAACCAAACAAAAATTATAGCTACTGTTCGGGTAATTTCCTTTAGTTCGCAAATCTCTTGTACGTCTTCTCGAAAGCGGCGAATGACTTCATAGCACCACCAGAGGCCTAAAATATACAGGGCAGCCAAAGCGAACACGTAGAACATAAAATTACCTCATCCATCTATTAACCGATATTTCCCATATACGCCTGCTCAGCAACGCTGCTGATTCACTTTTACCTTATATGTTGAACTCTACTACTTTTGTTGGCTTTCCTCCGGTTACTGCTTACACCCATGTTTGCTTTTAAGCTCTCGCATGGTCTCGCCAACAGTCTTTAACATCGAATTATCATCCTTGGTATCATAGTTGAGCTGAAACAAAAGTAGACCGCCATATCCATTTTCCATAACGTACCGCACTTCTTTTGCAGCTAACTGCTGGTCTCGGCCGTGCTCATTAAAACCTACAGCCATACCCATATTCAAAAGCGACCTCGGCGCTCCGATATCGGTCCAGACCTTCAGACCTCTAACTGCATGCTCGAAGTCACGATAAGACATGATACTGATAAATTCAATGTGCTCAAATGCCTCAGCCGTAACAAAGCAGGGCGGCCAGGCAGCGCCGCATATTGTCACAATTAAGTTGTGTTCCCGCAAAGCCGCTTTCGTTTCTTTAATTATTGTCGTGTAGTTTGCTCTATCTATCTGTCCTTCCTGACCCAGCCAGTCATAAGGGTCTTTGTGACTGTTCCCCTCCCAGTCATACTCCACGCCGTCAAGCCCATGCTCTAATAAATAATCGACCACCTCGCGAATAAAAGAGGTGCGTCTGGATGGCTTCGACATCATAACATTGAAATCTTCTCCCGGCTCAGACATCATCATCAGGACCTTCACGCCTTTGTTATGCGCCTTTGCTGTAAGCTCCACCAGGTTATCGTCAATCGCGCCGGTTTCCTTGATATGTCCATCTGGCGTAACGTGAAGCTCTTTTTCAGGATTGTAAACTATATGCGTCAAATCCTCGAACCTCACTGCCGAGACCGGGAACTCATCCTTCATCTGCCACCAGTACCAGCCGACAACGCGACTATCACAAACATCGAAATCCTTTCCTGGGTCCGCTTGCTGACTGCATGCTGTCGATGGCTTACATCCGGCCAACATCGCTATCAAAACCACCGCCATAATCCATACCCTGCGATTGTTGTTCTTTACCATTTTTTCCCTCTTATATTCTAAAGTTAGCTTCTTACCTCTATCTTAGCACACCGCACCATCTTAACAATCGCCTGTCTTGCTGTTTATGACAGGTGAGATTTTGTAGGAAGAGCTCATTAATATAACGACAGCAATTGACACACCGTTGACAGGTATTTGAAAAAGCAATACTGCAATTATGTTGCCGATAGATGTAAGATATCCTTGTGTGACATAGTGAACTGGAATAAAAATCGTAGGGAACCAGAATAGGGACGCAACATAGGCCCAAAAGAATTCAATTGGTTCTTGCAAAATCAGTTTCCTAAATTGTAGATGCAGGATTAACCAACTCCATAACAAAAATGCTGTTATGCTCAAAATAGCGGCAACTGAGCCCTGGACCGCAATTTGGTTGGCAGGCTTAAGGAGATTATAAAGAATAAATCCAGCGATAATTGACCCTAAATTAGCAGCGGTCAAAACAAAAGCATTCAAACAAATACGAAGAGTTTTCATAATGCTTCCTTTTCTTATCTTATCCAAGGTTTTTGCTCATAATTTTGCACCCACTTTAATCACTGCACCATTTTAGCGATTGCCTATCTCAATTCCTCACTGACAACCGCTGCTAAATTTGCTGTTTACATTATACTTGTAAAGCAACCACCTAAAAACTTAATGATTTTTCCGCTTCTTTTACCCTGTGAAGAGCAGGCTGTATTTCCATAGCCGCATCTATAAAATTTGTCGGTGGCCTGTACAATGCTTTACAAAGCTCGGCGTGGCTCAGGAACACTTCGTCTATCTTGTCGGGATTTCTTGCCGCGTCATCTATCGAAACCTCTACTCTGTATATGTCCTCTGGAACATATTGCTGTCCAGCTATAAATCCCAAAAGAAAAGCAAGGATAATAAAAACAATAATACCCAAAGCCCAATATTTTCTTGCTTTCATAATTTGCCCCTTTCTTAGTCAGCTTTCAGAATATCACACCATCACCGCACCATTGTAACAATTGCCTGTTTCTATTTACCTTTTTTTTCCAACACAAACCAAACGTGTAAGTGTCCTTAGAAATATCCGTCCATCAGCAATTGAAACCGATGCCTGTGTTTCTTCGCCGAGGTCCATTATCCCAAGAATTTCGTAGGAATCTTCGGCTTTTAGTACAACAAACTTGCCGTCCATGTCTATACAATATAGTGTGTCATTTGCATATACCGGCGAACTGTAATATCGTCCCGCGGGCTTTTCACTCCATTTGATATTACCGGTTGTACTGTCTAAGCATGTCACCATACCCTGATCGTGGTAGAGAAAGAACAAATTGTTCACTCCAATGCCTGTCGAAACATAAGGTATAAATCTTTCCCGAGAAGTATATGCAACTTGTGGTTTCTGCTCAGCGGTCTGGGGTGCACGAACCACTGCAAGCTGCTCTCCGCCGCCGCCGGATCCACAGGTATTCAGGATCAAATCTCCGGCAATCACCGGAGAACTCACGACTCTGGCGGGTAGTATATCTTTTGTTTCCCATACAAGCTCGCCTGTTGCGGGGTCCACGGCAGTAATCCCGTGTTGGCGACTTGAAAAAATAAGCACATCTTTGCCTTGCTTGTCCGTATAGACACATGGTACTGAATATGAAGCCTGTTTAGTGAGGCCGCGGTTGACTGTCCATCGAAGTTGTCCTGTTTGCTTATTAACTGCAACCCATTTACTTTCAGGATTTTTTGAATTTGAATTCTGCTCCTGAGTAAAGATGACGAGGTCCTTATATAATATCGGAGATGAGCACGGCCCATGCTGCATAGAAGTTACTCCGAAATCCTCCGACCATATCTGCCTGCCGGTATGATCCAAAGCTACTAACAGTGTCTTATCCTTGCCGTACCAAAGTGAATACACATGTTTTTCATCCACTGTGGGTGTGCTCGCTGCTATACTATTCAATTCATTCATCTTTACTGGTTCGAACTCGTATTGTTTTTTCCAAAGCTCTTTGCCGTCCGTTGTATGGTACGCAATTAGCGATGCATTGCCGTTGTCTTTCGTCGCACAGGTAATAAACACTTTGTCACCCCATATCACCGGCGATGAATGTCCCATTCCAGGAAGCTTTACCGTCCATAGATATTCATTTTCCGTCCATTTTACCGGCAGGTTTTTTTCTGAGCTGTGCCCCTGTCCGTTTGGCCCACGAAAGCGAGTCCAGTTCTCGCCGGCAACATGTGATATGCAACTAAAAAGTAGTATACAGAAAAAAGATTTGTGTAAGAGAGATTTTTTTCGCATGTTTTACCTCCACCAAGCAAATTAATTATAAAAAAACGTAGCGGACTTTTCGGTCCTGGTCACTTTAACTACATAGAATTACTGAGCCTTTTTGCATATACTACCATACCTGTCCTGGTAATTCAAGTTTTCTGACGTTTTCTCAACATCACACCACCATTTCAACAATCGCCGATTTACTTATTGTCATTATTCCTCTTTCGGCCTAATGACCATCTGCTTATCTGCTTTTCGAAGGACAACCTGCACCAATGAAAAGCAGACGACAGCAAACACCACAGTCGGTTTGACTGACCTATTTGCTCAAACTTCAAACATTTTTCAAATTTATTTTGAGTTACAAGCGCTTGGTCGGAAAACCAATCGAGAAGCTTCCCTATTTCCTTTGCTTTCGCATCTCGCTTTTTGCCCTTAGGCAATCTCTCCCAAGTGCCACTTATAAACAACAATTCGAGTGCTTTATCGTCAACTGTTTTTTTGTAATCTGAAATTTCTAAATCAAATAGAAAAGGAGTTTCGACTGTGGCATTTTTATACTCTTTTCACATTTCCTCATTGACCTCTCCCCTGCGTGCAATAGCAGGGAACAAGTCCATTAAGCTCTGATAAATCTTTAGTCTTCGGTCATAAAAAGCCAAGCGGAGTTTATCACGTTCTATCTTATACTGTTGCCAAGCAATATAAGCTACAATAGCTGCTATAATTATCCCTATTGCCATAATATCCCCTTTCAAAAAAGTTATCACCGCACCATTTTAACAATTGCCTGTCTTAATTCAACGAAAAAAACAGAGATGAAAACTCCCCCAAAACCCCCAATAAAGTGGCCGCTTGCCACACCCAAGCAAGCGGCCTATGGTTTGCAAGGAAATTGCTTCCTTGCATTTATATTATACCCACCAAACCTCTCGGGGTTCAACAATTTTGCAATTTTTTTAATTTTTAATTTGCTTGCTGGCCTCAACCGCTGAGCGGCGAATGGTCGACCAAATGCGCAGGGGGGTAAGAGCAAAAATCGGATTTTTCAATTTTTTTTTATTCCTTTTTACATATGCACTTACGAATTTTGACCAGCCAAAAAATGCCCGAATTATCGACCAAATGCGCAAGTTCGCCCTAATTATAGAGGGCGTGAATATGGATTAGTGAGTAGGGGTTAGTGAATAGTGGTTTGTGAATGGAGCTGGTTATTCGAATCACAATTAACATCCCGGTTTGGCTCGAATGGATATGTGTTCAGCCGCTTCTTTTGATACGCTGGCTCAGATACGGCTATACCTTCCGACGCATACCATTGACACAGGGCAAATTTGCTATCATCGATCCCGATGACTACAATCGTCTTTCTAAACATAAATGGTACGCCGTGAAGAATGACCGGGCTTTCTACGTAGCAAGAGCTGTTAAAAACAAAGAAGGAAAACAACACCAAATTTCTATGCACCGTTGCGTTATCAAAGTTCCAGATAATATACGGGTGGACCATATAAATCACAACGGACTCGATAACAGAAAGAAGAATCTAAGACCGGCAACTTCCACTCAAAACGCACGAAACCGTGCAAAATACAACAACAGAATCTTCAGCTCGAAATACAAGGGAGTTACATGGCACAAAGGACATAAAAAATGGCAGGCACAAATCAGGGTCAATAGCAGGCCAATATTCCTCGGCTCATTCAAAGACGAGCTCTTGGCTGCTAAGGAATACGACCGCGCCGCTGGAAAATACTTCGAAGAATTTGCGGTTTTGAATTTCCCGATACCAGAACTCTCGCTATGTTGCCGCTTACTATCTTATCTGTGCGCAGCTCTCAAATCCATACTTGTCTTACCAGCCAGGTTAGCAGCCGTCAACTTCCTCTATCGCCGCCCTTGTTTAGCCGTGCCTACAACGGCGATGCACTCTCCTATATACGCACGGTCCGGCAACACTTCCTTACCCTCTCATGCTGAACGAAAGCCAGGCGCTTCGTTTCGAACATTTGAAATTGGTAGTTCGAAGTTGCCTGCCCCGCACGAAATAGGCCACTGCCGAAATTTGGTGCGGCGGTTTCGGATTTCGGATTTCGATATTCGGATTTGCTGCCCTCTGCCCTTGACATCTCGACCCGCAATACGTAAAGTAATGACAATGCCGAAGAAACTTTACATAATTGACGGCCATGCACACATTTATGCTGCGTTCTATGCCCCGATACGTCAGCAATTTACCAGTCCAGCCGGCGAGCCGACAAAGGCGACGTATATCTTTACAACCGCAATTATGGGTCTTATTCAGCGGCAAAAACCGGATATGCTCGTAGTGGCGATGGATTCAAAAGCCCCGACATTCAGGCACGAACTCTATTCCGAATACAAGGCCACGCGGCCGCCAATGCCCGATGATATGCCCCAGCAGATAAATCGAATCGAACAAATCCTCGACGCAATGCGAATTCCCATATTTCGCCTCGACGGATACGAAGCAGACGACCTCATAGGCACCATTGCGGCCAGGGCGTCCGCCGACGGATACGACTGCCTGCTCTGCTCGAAAGATAAAGACCTTCTCCAGTTGCTCGACGAACACGTAAGTACCTGTGATATTAAGACGGGCGAAGTTACAGACGTAGCTGCAATGAAGCGCAAGATGGACCTTACACCCGCTCAGTTCGTTGACGCCCTTGCTCTGCAGGGTGACACCTCGGATAATGTCCCCGGCGTCCCGGATGTCGGACCGAAAACCGCCCTGACCTGGATTCAAAAATACGGCTCAATAGAAAACCTCTACGAACACATTGACGAAATCAAAGGCAAACGAGGCGATAACCTCAGAAAATTCAAAGACAAGCTCGAATTAAGCAAAACCCTCGTAACTATCGATTGTAACGTCCCGATTGAAATTGATTACAATGATTTGGCTCTGAAGGATTTCAACGATGCTGTCCTTGCCGAAATCTTTAACGAGCTTGGCTTTAATCGCCTGCTTGCACAGTTAAACTTAAAAGCGGCTGAGGATATTAAGTCTGCTGAAGTAACCGATGCGGTAAAACAGAAGGATTTGGATAAGCCGGATTCGATTATAACAACGCCGCACGATTATCAGCTCATAGACACTCCGCAAAAACTCGACAAATTCACAGCCGAACTCAACAAGCAGAAATTATTCGCCGTCGACACGGAGACCACCGCCCTCGACCCGATGCGTGCTGAGCTTGTCGGAATCAGTTTTTCCTGGCTGCCTCACAAGGCCTTCTATCTGCCCGTTAAAGCGCCGCTCGGCGCTCAGCGCCTTGAGCTGTCAGCCGTTCGCAAAAAACTTGCTTCCATACTGGCCGACGAAAGTGTTAAAAAAATTGGTCAGAATATAAAATACGACATTCTTGTCCTTAAAAATGCGAATATGCCGCTCAAGGGAGTTTGCTTCGATACTATGGTCGCCTCTTATTGCCTCGATGCCCAGCGAAGAAGGCATTCGATGGACAGTATGGCTGCCGATTTCCTCAATGTGTTCGTAGAGGTTTTCTATTG
>JBHPEQ010000079.1:0-11584 GCA_042576845.1 Planctomycetota bacterium | reverse complement strand
TGCTCAGCCAATATAAGGTCAAAAAGATTGTGCATGGAATGGCTCACATTACCGGAGGAGGTTTGGCAGGAAATATACCCAGGGTTTTGCCGAAGGACTGCGATGCTGTCATACGAAAATCAAGCTGGCAGAGCCCGAGGATATTCGACTTTCTGCAGGAGAAGGGTCCTGTTCAAGAAGAGGAGATGTTCAGGGTCTTTAATATGGGTATCGGTTTCGTTCTGATAGTAGCTGAGGATTTTGCAAACTCGATAGCAAAGAGACTGACCAAGTATGGAGAAAAGGTTTACAGGATAGGAAGAATCACAACCGGCAAAGGAAAAGTAGTTTTGAAGGACTGAATTGTCGGAGGAATCCTGCAGGCAATATCAGAAAGGCGATATTAGTCAACAGATATTGACCAGGTACCGTCTGTAGCCAGTGTACCGGTACCGGAAGGACCATCCTCAACTGAAGAAACAGCTGTAATAACGCAGGTTCCGTTGTTTGCATTTACATTCGAGATGGAGTAGTCTTCCTGATTAAAACAAGCGCCATCAAGGTCGTTTGCCGTAAAGCCCAAAGCTTCATATGTTGCCTGGGTGTCGAGGGTTGTTTCAATACCGCTGTGATCAAAATTAGGACCTTTCTCGGCAATGTAGGTGCGAACAGCAGACTTGATTGAGCCGGCTGTAGTATTAGCTTCTGACCATTTTGCTGAATCGATACGGCCTCGCATAATGGTGACTGCAACTGCAGCCAGTATGCCGACAATCATAATTACTACCATCAACTCAATCAATGTGAGAGCTTTTCCACCTTTCACTTTGAACCCCTGAAAAGTCCTTCAATGAATTTTATCGTTAAAATAATAATCGGCAAAACCCAATGAGGATTGAATCACTTTGTTTTTTCGAAAAACTTCAAATGCACATTTACTTGTTACAGTTTGAAATGGTTTTTAGAAAGTTTAAGTCCGAAAAAATTTGTATGATTTCCAATTCACCTGGACATGGTTGATAAAATATCCTTTTCAACTTCCAAAACAGAGACATACAGTAATTGCTTATTGGAAATGCTGTTTTGGAGTAAGGTGTAACTTTTTCTCCTCCCAAAGCAGCACTAATATCTGGATATTTGAGATTACCACGGCCTGCTACACAGACCTCGCAATGACTGAAAAATACCGGTAACGTTTTAGAAACTGCAGTAGTATTATTGTAAATTAGATGTAGTTTACTGCAAAATAGCTGATTAGTTCAATGATTACCACTGGTAAAGACGATAATAACAATAGAAACTCGAAGGACACAGAGATATAAAAACGTAAAAGGAATCCGTTGTGAATACTCCAGAAGCACGGTGCTTAGGTAATAAATTGATAAAGCCGAAACTCAGCTATTTTCTTGCGGCAACTGTTGTGTATGCCGGCTTTGTTGTTTTTCTTTATCAGCCCAATTTTCAGTTCTTCGAGAAAAAAGAATACCTTGTCCTGATAAATATCGTTCTTGCGGCAATTGGCTGCTATGTTCTCAGCGGGCGTTGGGCGGTTTCGTTCTGGGCGAGGTTTTTCGCAGGTGCTCTGTATGGATTCGGCCCCTTTATGCTGGGCTTGGCCGAATTTCACCCCACGGCAGGAACGCTGGCGGCTTCGGTACCATGGCTGTTTTTACCTGCTGCATTCTTTTCTAAAGATAAGTGGCGATGGCTCCAGGTGCCGCTCTCATTTCTGCCTTTTCTTTCGATAATAGTTTTCTTCCAGCTCTCGGCCCACTGGCGTTTATTTTCATTGCCCATTCAAAGCCGTCTGGTGCTGGATGACCTGCCGGGGCTGTTGGCTCCCCTGGTGGCTGTCGAACGGGGCTCGACGTTAGCCGGTTTTTATCATGTTCCCATAGCACCGCTGGTTATGGGTCTGGCTATGCTGCTGGCGGCCCGGAGATTCGGCGTAATAATAATCTTCTGCATTGCTCTGATACCGGCCTTTTGCAACTCTTTTTGTTCTGTAAGCCCCCTCATCTGGCTGACCATTCCCTTGCTGTGCTGTTCGGTAATGATTGGCGAGGGAATTCAGGGCCTGGCTTCAGCCGGCTTCGCAGATAGAAGATGGGTCTTACTTGCCGCAATAATTATGGGTGTGCTCTCGGTGATAATGTTGCTTATGGCGACAAAATACTTTCAGGCATTCGCAGGATTGGGGGACAGATACGCTAAGCTTCTTGTTGAAACCGCACAGATGTATGTACTCGGCGCGATCGCAGTTATTATCATATTCTTTATGATACGTTCCAAAATGCGTATGCACTGGCTTCGGCTTGTTATTTTGTGCTCGGCAGCGGCTTTGGATATATTCTACTGTGCACAAATACTTGTCGATAAAAGTCTTTAACCGGTAATTCGGCTTCAAACATCAGGAAACCTAAATCGTTATTGCTCTGCTTGGTCGCAGTAACGCGGGCTTCAAATATCCGGCACAAAGGTTTGAGAAATATTTTAACGCTGCTTTGTCAGTGTTTATCTACGGTTACTGCTGTTGTTTTTTGTCCGATGGCGGGGTTCGCTTTTCGAGGTATCGGGCGAAGTAGTCGAATTTTGTTTTTTTTAAGCGTTGTATCAGGCGTTGTCTTCGTTTTCCTTTGAGCAATAGTGCTCGTTCAATAAGCATTCTTACTCCGATTAATCCGAGCAGCTCCAGTCCTATCAGTGCGAGCCAGGAGCCCGGTGTAAAGGGGGTAAACAGGGCAAACAGGCCTACAATTATCAACACAATTCCTATGATTTTCTTTACAACTTTTTTCATTGGCTGCTTTTTATGCCGGTGCTTATCAGTCGGTGGCTATTCGACATCCTGCTGCTGGAGCAATTGAATGATTTCCGCTTTTGTGGGCAGGGCTTCTATTGCGCCGAATTTCGTGCAGGTCAGAGCCCCTGCGGCGGAAGCGAACTTTACGGCCTCTCTAATATCATCTTTTACAGCACAATAAGCAGAAATCGCTCCGGCAAATGCATCACCCCTGGCGGTTTTATTGACGAGCTCAACCTCGAATGCGGGGATGTGGTCGGCACCGTTTCTGTCGACTACCATACAGCCGCGTTTGCCCATCGTTATTACAGCGGCTCCTGTACCGCGTGCGACAAGGTCGGAGCCAATTAGCTTTGCAGTCCTGATTCCGGCGTTCGACTGGTCGGTTATGTCGGCGGCTTCGTAAAGGTTGGGTATCAGGATATCGGCGAAGAAGTAATCGAACGGCAGAGTTTTTTCATCCTTTGCGTGTATTCCCAGTGGTCTTGCAGGATTAAGTATGAGTTTTGTTGAGTGCAGTTTTGCAAACCTGATAGCGGCGGAGATGGCATCCTGCGGCAATTGGCCGTGAATCAGGCAAACGTCTGAGCTGGCGATGATTTCCTCGGCTGTCTCGATTTCTTTGGATGTAAGGGCACTGTTGGCGCCGATGTATCTGCAGCCGGCGTTTTTGCCTTCCGAATCCACCATCGAAACAATCGTGCCTGTGTGTTTGGCTTTGGCGGTGAAAACAAAATCAGTGTTGATGTTGAACTCGTCGAGGGCATCCTTTAGCATTTGACCGAAGGGACAGTCGCCTATTTTGCTTATAAGGTGGACTTCGCAGCCGCACAGCGCTGCCTGGACAGCCTGGATTGTGCCGGGGCCGGTGGCTGAATAAGAAAGAGTGGAACCGGTAACGTATTGGCCCGCCGCAGGCATCTGGTTGCACTTTATGGCCATATCGATATATGTACCGCCGACCACTGTTATTTTCGGAACCTGAATTGTCATTTTTCATCCTTGAAAAACAATAAGTTTATCCAAAGTATAACGTTGTGCCGATTAAATGCAAAACATTTTTGGATTGGTTTTTTTGCTTAAGGTTCTGCAGATAATTCACCGCTAAACTCGCTGTTTTTTCAGCCAGCGTTCTATAAAAGTTATTATGTAATCTATTTGCTGGTCTGTGAGTTTCTTTTCTTGTGGTATTTTGTGCCATTTTGCCAGACATTTTCGACAGCAGGTAGCCGTGGCGTGCTGGGCAATGAATACAGGGTGGTTTTTGGTGGGAGTTTGTCTTCCGTTGTTAGCCGGCTCGGCAGGAGCCAAACGCTCGGTAATAAATTTACGTGCATCTCCAAGAACAACCGACAGGCCTTTTCGTTTTAGATAATCGGCCTCTTTTGGCCTTAGCCGAAAGCGACTGCGAAACTTCGACTTCGCCAAGGCAGTGAAAAGTTCATCAGTATCTTTCATAAGCAGATTATAAGTAAGTCGTCTGGGCAAGCGAGCAACAAAATAGCTTAATCAGGCGTTCCGATTGCGGTTAAATAAATTATGCTTTCTTCGGTGCCGTCGAGGTCGAGGATAGCGTTTATTTTATCGTCGAAGAAGGCGCCGATTTGGCAACTCCCGAGAGTGAGTGAGACGGCAGCGAGCGCAAAGTTTTCGGCGATATGGCCTGCGTCGAGGTAGATATATCGGTATGCTCTTTGGCCGTATTTGTATTTGCAGCGCTGGAAGATTGCAGTCCATAAGAAGACAACCGGCGCTGAGGCGAGAAACTGCTGGCCGAATGCCGCTGAAGCCAGTCTATTTCCCAGGTTACCTGTCTTTAACTGTTCGAGCTGGTGTTTTTTTATGGAGTAATGATAGAGGCTGTTTTGCAGATTGGTGACGTTGTTTATTATCAGGTATGTCTCTATTGGATACAGTGCCCCTGCTGATGGCGCGGTGCGGAACTCATAACCGTTTTCTTTTCTCTCGATGCCGGTCGATGCCCAGAGCAGGTACGAAAGCTGGTCAACAGCTATCGGCTTGCTGGAAAAATGTCGGATGCTTTTTCTTTTCTTCAGGGCCTCGTTTAAGCTCATCGCTGCCTCCATTTTTGGCGAAGGTAGTTCGATTTTAGTGCTGTCGGGGTATTCCTTATAGAGAGGCGGCTGGCCAGCCCAGTTTATCGAATGGGATGCTATACTTTGCGGGTCGTATTTTGTGAGCTGCTGGAATTTATAGCCTGCATCGTTCATTTTTTTTGCCCTTTGCTTTTGGAGTTGGAAAAGGGTTATAATAGCATAATGTTAAGAGGGTTCGAAGGCAATATTCGGCGTTGATTTTCCGGATAAAACCGGGGAAATTATGTATGAACCTGCCGAGTTGTGTATCTATATATATATAGAAGAAGCGATATGAAGGCAAAGAAGAAGCAGAACGAATCGGCGCTGGTTTGTGCAGCCCGCCGGGGTGATAAAGAGGCGATGCGTCTGTTGCTGGGGCGGAACCTGGACTGGCTTAAGGGGCTGGTTTACAGTATCGTCGACGATGTTGATGATGTTATGCAGGATATTTGCGTCCGTCTCATCGACAAAATCGATACCCTTCGAGAGCCGGAGCGGTTTCGACCGTGGCTGGCGGTCATGGCAAAACGGCTGGCACTGAGTTACCGGCGGCGCAAAAAGCGTAGGCCGATTTTGATATCTTCTGAAGAGCTGGCTTGTCAACATAGCGATGAAAATGGCGGTCGATTCATTAAAGAGATAGAACAGGCTGAGCAGTATCATAAAATTTTGGAAGCTGTGAATGTTCTGCCGGACAAATATAGAGAGGTGTTTATGATGGCATATGCGGGCGAGTTAACGTACAGACAGATAGCAGACATACTTAATGTCCCCATCACGACGGTGCAGATTCGATTAGTGCGTGCAAGGCGGATGATTTATCGGAAAATTACCGGTAAGGACAAAGATAAGATTCGAGGCAGATAAAATGGAACAAGAAATGCTGGAAATATTGATTGGCAAATATATCGACGGTGAAATCACATCGAGTGAACAGCAGATACTGGATGCGGAAATTCAAAAAGATTCTGAAGGCAGGGAACTTCTCGAACAACTGCAGCAGCTTGACACACAAAGCCGCGAGGTCGTCAATTCTGAGGTTCTTGAGCGGGGCAAAACCGCTGATGAGATTTTTGAATCGGCCTGGCGGCAGAGGAAAAAACCGGCTTTGCGTCTGCTGATACCATCAGCCGGCTGGGCACGCTTTGCAGCAGGACTTGCTGCCGGGCTTGTGATAGGTGTGGCTTTACATTCTATACTGTCTGGGCGAGCGGCCCCGCAGATAGAGCCGGGGCGGAACGCCGTTGTTGCAGTGGATTCAGGAGAACAAAGCGGCGTTCGGCTGCCAACTGTAGAAGCTGTGCCGGCGGAAAATGCGCAAGGCGTAACTCATAATATCGACTGGTTCAGCTTTACCGATGAAGACGGTGACGAATGGCTCATTGAAGGGCTGCGGGAAAATATGGTAAGAGAAGCTGCTTATACCAAGGGCCTGTAAATAGTAAGAAAAATTTAGTTTTGAAAGGGTGAAACGATGAAGAAGAAAAACATCATTTTAATAGCTATGTTGATGTTGTTTTGTGTAAGCGCGGGATTGTATGCTGAAACAGAACGTCAGAGAAGAGCTCATATGGGAATCTTTCTGGATGATACACCGCTGCCTGATTTGTTGGTCAAGCATCTTGGTCTCTCGCCCGAACAGGGTATTCCTATCAGGAACGTAGCGCTCGACAGTCCCGCTGACAAGGCAGGATTGGAGCGTGATGATATCATCATTGGTTTTGAAGGCAGGGATGTCGGAAGCAGCGAAGAGCTTGTCGAAGCAGTCAAAGACAGTGAAGTTGGCCAGGAAATTGCTCTTGAGATAATTCACCTGGGGAAGCGAAAAACGGTTGAGTTTTCTCTTGATGTGTTCCGCCCCGAACCTGAATGGAAATATCCGATGGAACCGCGGGTTTTTCAGCACTGGCGGCCCGGGCGGATGTTTCGGCGAAGACATGGAGAACAGAACTGGCGGGAATTTGATATTCCGGAGCCACCCGAAGTTGATATAGATATAAGAAAGCACCTTGCCGAGCATTATTTCTTCCAGCACGGCGAGGATGAAGACAGAGTAACGGTTACTATTGAGGGCAGCCCTAACGACAAGGGCACGAAGGTTATTGTTCGTGCAGGAGATGATGAGTATACCACTACTGTGGGCGAGATTGAAAAGCTACCTGAGGAATATCAGGATATAGTGGCTGAAGATGTCAAAATTGCAAGAGATAGCGCAAGGAAATCGCGGAGGTATCGTGGATATGGTATTGGCGGACAACGCCCTCCAGATTTTAGGCCTGAGCCATGGCTGGATCGTTTTGAATCTTTCTTCGAACGTGAGCGTCGGGGACGTACTGAGCCGGGGGTTGGCCGCTCGCCCGAGCGGATGCGTCAGGGACGTACTGAGCCGGGGATAGGACGTTCAGGTGAACAGATTCGTCGCGGTCGTCCTGAAGCCGGGCAGCGTTTTGGTCCCGGACAGGAAATGTTCGAGAGAGTAGAAAAGCAGATGCGAGAATTGCAGCAGCGTATAAATGAACTGGAAGAGCAAAATCAACAAATGCTTGAGCGTCTGGAAAAAGAGCCGGAAGAAGAATCAGAAGGAGACCAGGAGTCGGTGTAGTTCCACAGCATTGAGCAGGTGGCGCTCAGAGATGTTACCGGCAGGGTTTTATTAGTAAGAAAAAGGGGCAAATCGGTATTCAGCCGGTTTGCCCCTTGAACTTTTCTTCAAGTAGCTTTTTATGAATATGAGTATTAGCTTCCGAATGTAGAAGACAGCCATTCAAAAACCCTGAATTTGGCATTAGATTTATGCACTGAGAGTATAATATATGCAAAAAAAGTTTTTTTTACACGAGGTGTGATATAATACAATATATTCTAAATCACTGTTGTTTCATTAAACTACTTGGTAGGCATTACAAGTACTTTAAGACCAATGTCTTATCACATCTTAATTATGGTTATCGATTTGAAAATGCTTAGTATCAAAATGGCCTGTATTGAGCCCAAAAACGAGTATTATCACCTATGATTGGCTCTTAAAACTATCTTTTTTGATAAAACGAAGAACCGTTTTTTTCAAACGTAATCAAGGAAAAGCTGTGAAAGTAAACTATCGGATTTTGTAAGTTACTGTCAATGCTTGACTTTTAACGGGGCAGTAGTAATTATATATTCATTTTTTGTAGTGCTATTTTAGGAGTAGGCGAATGAGTAAAATCAGCGGTTTTACACTGATAGAGCTGTTGGTGGTTATTGCTACGATTGCTTTGTTACTAGCGATGTTAATGCCGGCACTGCGGAAGGCGAGTGACCATGCAAAATCAATAAAATGTCTTAGTAACTTAAAACAGATTGGTCTTGCCGCGCACCTTTATGCCGAAACTTTTGATGGTTTTATCCCAAGGGGTTCCTGGGGAGATGAACCGATATGGTTTAGAGTCTTTTTCCCTTTTTTGGGGTACGATGAGCGTGTAGAAGACTGGACAGACATCGACATATACCGCTGCCCCAGTTATCCCATATTCGGTGACAGTTTGAATGGCTTGCCTAATCAGGAGAATGCGGTCTGCTTTGTCATTAATGGTTGGGGTTATAACGGTGCGGATATTCATTATCCTACCAAGTTAGTGAACGTGAGAAAACCTGGTGAGAAAATATATCTGGCAGACAATGAGACCGGTTTCTGGCGGCCTGTTATCACAGGCGAATCGAGCGAAGGTTTTTGGTGGTGCGATATCTTTCACACAGGTCACCTGCCCATGTCCGATGATACCGACCTAATCAACGGACGGCGGATTGCCCGCGACAGACATGGAAGGGGGTGTAATTGTCTGTTTTTTGACTGGCACGCCGAAAATAGGGTTGCCGAGGAGATGACCGAATTTGACTGGCACGATGGAGGGCCGATGTTTGATGATGATTAATACCAAAGAAACTACGGCAAACTTTAAAAGAGACAGTAAAAGGAACACAACACGATAACAGCTTCGAGAAACCATCAAGATTTTTACTGCTCAGGGGCTTTCCAAGATACATCAGCAATATCGATTACAGCACCGCAGAAGCTCGCTGCCCGCAGCTTATGCCTATAAGTAAACTTGTCGCCGAAGCAGTAAAGAAGCTGGCTTGAGCGGTATTGAGCACACAGGATTTTCGGCTGGTTTTGAGAATTGTTATAATCCAATACAGGCGGCTGGCAAAATACAGTGCATAAACATAACCTTTAAACAATTATGCTGCTCCAGGACAAAAGGCAAACAAGGTGAGCGGATTTTTTTACAATATGGGTAAGAAAGTCGGGCCGAGTGTTCGTAAGGCCAAGTGGCTCTGGTACTCAATAACATCGACAAAAGCCGAGGCAATCAGAGCGGAATACGCTGTAGGTCAGGACCTTGCAAATGAAGTCAGAAACCGGGTGGGGCTTGACGTCCGCCCGGAGGTTAAACGGATATTGGAAGAGGTTGGTTCTTGTCTTAGTGGTTGTGTTGCTGAGAAAATGCTTAAATTCAATTTTGAAGCCGTCGAAAGCGAAAAACCCAATGCTTTTGCCTTGCCTGGAGGTTTTATTTTCGTCAGCCGTTCAATGCTTGATTTGTGCGATTACGACAAAAGCGAGCTTGCCTTTATTTTAGGGCACGAAATGGGACACGTTATCCGCGGCCATGCAATACAGAAAGTTGTAAGTAATTCAGCAATTGCTATCGGAGCAGGGGTAGTGCCTGCCCGTGGAGTTCTTGCCGGCTGGCTGCGTAAAGTCGGTATACAATTTTTTCAAAGCGCATATTCCCAGGATATAGAGCTGGAGGCCGACAAGCTCGGAGTGCGTCTGGTCGTAGCGGCCGGCTATGATGGAGCGGCTGCTATTCAATTTCTGTCTCGCTTGAATAGTCGCTCTGAGAAGCAATCTGCACTCAGTAGATACTTTTCTTCACATCCGCCTTTTCAACTCCGTATAAACGAAATTAATAGTCTGCTGGTTGGAAGCTGAGTTTTTACTTGAACGGTTCTTTTCACTGAGTATAATTATATGCAAGTGTAATTTTGTGAAGGTATAGAGTAATGAAGACAATAACTTTTTTGGTTACCTGTCTGTTTGTGGTTTTCTGTTGTGCCGCTGAGCCGACCACCGACAGCGAAAAAACCAGGCCAGTTTCGCCTCCAAAACAAAGTGAACACGGCAAAGATACGAAGGTCGCTGCGTCATCAAATACCGCCTCGGAAAATCCTAAGAAGCCAAAGGCAGCAGGAAAAACAAAAGGGCGTAAATCAAAAAAACGCCTTAGTCGCATATCCAGTCTTACCCCTGAAGTAACTTTTGAAGAGGCGATAGACATTTTTCGCAGTTCGACCGAGCCGCAATTGAATATTGTAGTGATATGGAAAGAGCTGGAAAGGAACGCGAACATTTACAGGCATACTCCAATCGGTATGGAGGGAATTTCGGGAATTCGATTGGGCACAGCTTTGAAGCTTTTGCTGGCCTCGGTTTCAACAGACGCTGCGGCAGAGTTGGCCTTTGTAGTTGAGGATGGGATTATCATTATAGCTACGGAGCATTACTTGGCCGATAAAAGAATGGTAACACGGATTTATGATGTAAGTTATTTAGTTAGCCCGCCCGTCTTATATTTCCCTTTAGCCCCGAGGTGGGGTGGCCAGCTTTATTAAGCTGCCCGTTTATTTCCTGTCAGCTTTTCGCTGAGTTATTATGGTTGAAAAAAGCATTTTTGGAAGTGGTAATCGTACGGATAAATTATTACAATTAAAAGAGAAAGAGCTTTTTAAAAGAAGTTATTTTTTACTTATATGCGCGTGCGAATTTGATTGAAATATGAGTTTTCCCTTTAATATAGCATATTGATATGGCTAAATTACTTGAAAAAATAAATAATCCGGAAGATTTAAAGCTGCTTACGGTCGACCAGCTCAAAATCCTGGCAGATGAGATGCGTGAATTCATTCTCAGCTCGGTCAGCCAGACCGGTGGGCATCTGGCCAGCAGTCTCGGGGTCGTTGAAGTTACAATTGCTATGCACTATGTCTTTGACTTCAAAAAAGATAAATTGCTCTGGGACGTCGGTCATCAGTGCTATCCGCACAAGATTCTGACCGGGCGAAGGGAAGAATTTGAACGTCTGCGTCAGGCAAACGGCATCAGCGGCTTTCCAAATCCCGATGAGAGCGAATACGACCAGTTCACAGTCGGCCACGCTGGTACCTCGATACCGACGGCTATTGGAATGGCCCTGGGACAACAACATCAAAACCAGGACGACAAAATCGTCACATTTGTAGGGGACGCCAGTATCGTTAACGGCCCGAGCTTTGAAGCGCTCAATAATCTCGGGCTGGTCAAAAGGCAGTTGTTAATCGTGCTGAATGATAACTCAATGGCGATTGACGAAACCGTGGGGGCCGTTGCGAAGTATTTCTCCCAGGTCCGGCTAAGCCAGACCTATGATGACATGCGCAGAACTGCTAAAAGTATTCTCGAGCATATGCCGCTTATCGGCAAAAGTGTAGACGATGCCATCGAGAGAATCAAAAAAAGCATCCGAATGGTGCTGCCGGCCAGTCGATTGTTTGAAAGCTTAAATATCCCATACTTCGGGCCTGTCGATGGGCACAACATTGCTTCACTTATAAAATTATTCAAAGCCCTGAACCACCTCATTCGCCGGTGCAGTTAAAACCATATTCGGCATCATTCTCAGAA
>JBHPEQ010000078.1:0-11844 GCA_042576845.1 Planctomycetota bacterium | reverse complement strand
GAAGAAAACAACGAAAAAGAGGAAAGCAACTAAAAAGAAGAAGAAAACAAAGAAAAGAAAAAAGAAAAGATAGCATAACAACTCGAGTTAGTTTGTTCTGAGTGGGCTGAAGATAAAAATCTGCAACCCTGAATCTCAGAGCTGCTGCAGGCTTGTGCGTAAATGGAAGGTTCTCTCGCCACGGCGGAACCTTCCATTTTTTATGCGCATATAACTTTAGCTACAGCTTCGAAACAATCCGATAGGATGTCAACTGACAATTCTTTTGCAATCGAGGCGAATTTCTATATACTCTTTTCCAACATACTGTGAATGTATAGGTTCAGCTATCCGAGGCGTTCAAAAGAGCGTGAAATATGGACTACTTTAACTATAGAGACGGTAAACTTTTTGCCGAAGGTGTAAGCGTGTCAAAGATAGCCGCTGAAATCGGTACGCCGGTTTATATCTACAGCTTCGCCACTTTCAAAGACCATCTGCGGAAGATTCAAAAGGCCTTTGGTGCACTCGATACTACCGTCTGTTATTCCATCAAGGCCTGTGGTAATATCAATATCCTTAAAGAACTGGCCCTTCTCGGCAGCGGTTTTGACATTGTAAGCGGGGGAGAGTTATTCCGCGTCCTGCAGGCCGGAGGCGACCCGGGAAAAGTAGTCTTCGCCGGCGTCGGAAAAACGGATGTCGAAATAGTCGAGGCATTAAACGCCAACATAGCTTTGTTCAACATCGAATCGGTAGCCGAACTTGCAAACCTGATTCGACTGGCAAAGCAACAAGGCAAACGTCCCAAGGCAGCGCTGCGGGTCAATCCCGACGTGGACCCGAAAACGCACACTTACACTACTACAGGTAAAAAGGAAACCAAATTCGGCGTCGACATAGAAAGAGCGGTAAAGGTCTTCGCCGATTTCGGCGACAATGACACAGTAGAGCTTTGCGCAATCCACATACATCTGGGCTCGGCAGGCCATACGGTTGAGCCATACGTAGAGGCGATAGGGAAAATACTGACACTTGTCAAAAAGCTGCGTAACGATGGTTTCAAGCTCGAAGCGCTGAATATCGGCGGAGGATACGGCGCCGACTATATAACATCCCAGGCGCCTTCGGCTGCCGACTATGCCGCTGCTATCATTCCTTTACTGAAGGATAAGAATCTGAAACTCATCCTCGAACCCGGCGCAAGTATTGCCGCCAACGCAGCGATTCTGGTCGCTCGCACTTTGTATCTCAAAACCGCAGGTGCGAAAAAGTTCATCATCGTTGACGCCGGTATGAATGATTTGATTCGACCGCCATTGTATGATGCCTTTCATTTCATCTGGCCGGTGCAGCCAGGGGAAAAACTCGTCCCCTCTGTACGCACGGAGGATTTACAGTTGCAGGATACGGAAATAGCCGATGTCGTCGGCCCCGTCTGTGAGAGTGCTGATTTCTTCGCAAAGGACAGAGCTTTACCGCCGGTGAAACGAGGCGACCTGCTCTCTATCTTTACCGCAGGCGCTTACGGCTTTTCTATGAGCAGCAATTATAATGCCCGCCCCCGTACCGCCGAAGTCCTTGTCAATGGTGACCAATTTAAGGTAATAAGAAAACGTGAAACCTACGAGGGTTTGACGGCACTGGAAAAATAGTGTTATATGTTTGAAGTTTCAACTATTTTAACCCCCACCATTATTCAAAAGCGTTCATCGCAGAATGTGTGGATGCGATTCCCACGCTCGGCTGCGCCTCGCTCGCAATGACGTATGTTCTGCGAGCCACGAGTGACTCCGCAGGACACCTAACGGTGGAACCACGAGTTTATAAATGTCGCTGGACGAAGCCGGTATCGATTCTGTTTTGGGCGAAGATGTTATGTGAGATGATATTCAAACAGGCGGGTATTGTGGTTTTAATCGGCTCGATGACAAATTCAGTGAGCGCTCTTTTCATTGTTGCAATCGCCTCACCACGTGTTTTTTGATGCACAATGAGCTTGGCAATCATCGAATCGTAATTTGTCGGGACTTTCCAGCCCTGATAAACACAGCAATCAACCCTGACGCCTGGTCCGCCAGGCAGAATAAATTTTTCAATGACACCCGGCGAAGGTGCAAAATTATTTTCCGGGTCCTCGGCATTGATTCTGCATTCAATCGCCACGCCGGTATGCGTAATATCCCTCTGGCTTAGCTTGAGTTTTTCACCGGCGGCAACTTTCAACTGCAATTTAATCAAATCATGACCGGTAACCATCTCAGTAACAGGATGTTCAACCTGAATACGCGTATTGGCCTCAATGAAGTAGAACTTTTTATCCTTATCCAAAAGAAATTCGACCGTGGCGGCATTGCTGTATTTGGCTTCCTTAATAATTCTAAGCGCCGCCGTGCAGAGTTTTTCCCTTGTGTGTTCGTTCAGAACCGAACAGGGAGATTCCTCAATCATCTTTTGATGTCTTCTCTGAATAGAACAATCCCTTTCAAAAAAATGCAGCGATTTGCCGTACTTGTCTGCTATTACCTGGACCTCAACGTGCCTTGGTTTAACTATAAATTTCTCGAGATAAAGACTTCCGTCGCCAAAGGCCGACTTCGCCTCCGCCTCGGCTGCACTGAAGGCCGAGCGAAAGTTAGCGTCATTGTGCACAATTCTCATTCCCCGTCCGCCCCCGCCTGCGGCTGCTTTTATCATTACCGGATATCCGATTTTATCAGCCAGTTTTAGTGCAACAGACTCATCTTTGATAACTTCTTCGGAGCCCGGCACTACCTGAACCTGTGCTTTCTGAGCCAGCTTGCGTGCCTGGACCTTGTCGCCAAGCAACTGCATTGCATCGGCAGTGGGACCGATGAATGTTAAGCCGCAATCTTCACATATCCTGGCAAACTTAATATTCTCAGCTAAAAAACCATATCCGGGATGAATCGCTTCTACATCGGCAATCTCGGCGGCACTGATAATACGGGAGATATTCAGATAACTTTCAGCGGGGTTCGCCGGCCCAATACATATTGCCTCATCGGCAAATTGCAAATAAGAAGCATCTCTGTCGGCCTCAGAATAAATCGCCACCGCCTTGATGCCAAGCTCATGACATGCACGAATTATGCGAAGCGCTATCTCGCCACGGTTTGCTATTAGTATTTTTGAAAACATATTCTTCTATCTTTTCCGAGTTATCCTTTTAGGCGCTGTATGCTGTTAGTCGGGCTTGACTTTGAAAAGCACCTGGTCATATTCAACGGCCTGGCCGTTATCAACCAGAATCTCGACAATCGTTCCACTGGTCTCGGCCTTTATCTCGTTCATAACCTTCATAGCTTCGACAATACAAATGACGGTTTGGGGCTCCACGTGTGAGCCGACTTCAACATACGGCTCGGAATCGGGTCCTGGTTTGGCGTAAAAAGTCCCAACAAGAAGTGATTTTATCGTTACAAGATTGTCTTGCTTCTCGGGTTTTGTCGATTCTGCTCTTTGCGCTGCATCTTGTACCACGCCGGAACCCGCCGGGTCAACAGGTGCACTCGGAGTAATCGTCGGAATAACAGGTACCGAATCATCCGAAGCGGACCGGGGCTGAGAACGCTTTAGAAAAACTTTATCATCGCCGTGCTTTATCTCAACCTCGATAAGCTCATTGTCTTTCATTATTTTGATGAGCTCTTTTATTTTTTTTAAATCAGGGTCTTTCTTGGTCATTACCATTCCCTTTCTTTGCCCCGAAAACAATCTCAGATTTCCTGGAGGGCCCTGTTAAAAGAAATACCTTCCTGAAAGGCCTTGCCAATAAGAGAGATTCGGGGTTCTACTGCAACAGGCCTCAAAATCAGAAACCAACGTATTATCCAAAACACAACCAGTATAACCTTATAAGCCGGTTTTGCAAATAATTTTCGCCTCTGACTTCATTAGTGTTATCATTGAAAGTGTAGAAGAAAAACGCCTCTGGAATATGCTCTGGAGTGTCCTGGAAGCGGGTACAAGTGGGGACCAAATTACAACAGCTCGAAACCGACTATCGTGATATCGTCAAGCTCGGCGGGGTCCACTCTATGATTCTGTGCAAGTATGTTGAGTCTGTTTGTCATTTCAACAATCGGCAAATCCCTGATTTCACAAAATTCATCCTTGAAAACAAAACCGTCCTGGTCGTCAAATGCCCCGATGAGCGGCTCGGCACCATCGGAATAAAGCAGCAGCTTATCTCCTGGCTGAAGCTGAACAGTTTCCTGGACATATTGCGCATCAGGGAAGATACCAAGCAGCGACCCTTTTATCTGAAGTTGCTTCGGCTCTGAATCGCCTCTTAAAAGAACAGGGTACGGATGCCCACCACGGCAATACGTTAACTCCAAAGTTTCGGTATTAAGCAAACAACAACAACAAGTTGCAAACTGATAACCGGAGAACTTCTGACTTGTCATTCGGACATTAAGATTTTCCATAACTTTCGCCGGTGAGAAAATATGGTAACTACTCTTTAACGTCTGGCGCATAACCAGAGTTTGTTTGACGAATATAGTCAAAAGCGCAGCAGGAATTCCGTGCCCGACTACATCGGCGATATAAAACCCGATGTGATTTTCATCAATTCGAACCGCATCATAAATGTCACCCGAGACCCATTCTGCAGGCAGAAAAATTTTGCCCCATTGAACTTTGTCGCAATCCGGCAGCTCGGTGGGAAGAAAATCCCTTTGAACTAAACCGGCTAAACGAAGCTGCTCGGCAATGTTGTCAACAAGCGTTTCTGTCATACCTAACTGCTCGGTAAGGTCGCCTTTTCCGGCTGGTGGAGAGTTTGGGGAAGGTGCTGCAGCTTTTGTTAAACCTTTGGAATGCTCGTTGCGATACGCAAGATTAAGACTGATTCTTATCCACAGGTCATCTATGGACAATGCCTTCATCTTAGTTGCCAGAGAGAAACTCTTTACAGAACTATGGCCCAAAGAAAAACTTTTTACCGGTAAATCTACATGTTTGCCGAGTAAAATCGTTCCGATGCCACTCGTCTCAAGCAATTCGATTGTTCGAGGTAAATCTGATTTTTGTGAAAAATCAAGATTTTCATCATCGATAATAACTGTCCCTATAAGGTCGAGGTGATTACTAACCTGAAGAAATTCACCCACAGGCAATAACAAAGAAGAAAGCTTTCCTTGCTTCAAAAGGCGCTTTATTTGGGACGGCATGCGCCCTCTGTCCGTCACGTACAACACGTCCGTGAAGGTATTAAGCGATTCTACAGCAGTAACCGCTTCGGCTTTTGACATTAACCTTTTCCTCTTTCTCTATTTATAGGACCAAGAAGCCAACTAGTTGCTGTTGCGGTAAGCCGGCCTCACTATCTCACCCCTGCAAAAGCAGGGGTCTACGACCTAAAAAATGGATTTCTGCTTTCGCAGGAATGACAGATGTTGTTTCCGCAACAGATACTAACTATATAAAAGAATCAGGGAATATTTTCGGCGAGTTAGCACCAGCACTTTGTGTTTTTTTTTAATTTTCCTGCATAATTTAGTTACTTGACCGAATTCCCTTTCGCAATTGCAGATTTATGGCACGGATTCTGTCCTCTATATAGAGGCGCTCCGAAATGTCGCGTGCCACTCCAACAATTGCTGTTTCATTACCTTTGCCGTCTTTAATAACAGACCTCGAAAGAGAAACTGGAAACTCACTTTCGTCTTTTTTTCTGTGATAAAAAACCGAACCTGCTTCGCTGTCCTGAAGTGTGCTAGACAAAATATCGCTGTTCTGGCCGATAATTTCTTGATCGGCATAACCATAGGTCTCACAAAATGCCTTGTTTACAAAGATAATCTTGTTATCCATATCTGTGATAAAGACACTATCGTCGGTACTTCTGATAGCGGCCGAAAGCAACTTCAGCCGTTCTATCGTTCTTTCGTGCTGTATTGCATTCTCGATTGTTATCGGAACAGTCTTGAGATAGTTTTGTTCGATATCTTTTGTCAGATAATCATAAGCGCCTGCTCTCCACGCTTTGACTGCTGTTTGCTCATCACCACTGCCCGTTATAATGATAATGGGAATATCCGTAACTGTGTTAAGAATATCATCAGCCTTGCCGTCTGCCAGGTTGTAATCGGCGATAATAATGTCATATTTTTCGGATTTCAGTAACTTATGAGCCTCAAGGAGGGATTCCGCCTCGGTGCAATCATACGGAAGTTGTTCTTTTTCTATTAACCGCATAAAAGCTTTTCGGTCAATACTATCATCCTCAAGTAACAATACCTTATATCTTGTTTCATCCATAAACTCATCTCCTATTTGCCAGCTTACTTATCATCCAGTAGTCGCGTATCGTCCTCATTGTTTCGACAAATTCCTCATAATCAGCCGGTTTGACCATATAACCGTCGGCATTATACTCGAAACTTTCCACAATATCCTTTTCATTGTTTGATGTCGTCAGCACCACCGCTGGAATCTTCTTCAACTCCATATTCGATTTGACAATCTTGAGAAACTCAATTCCGCTCATCCTCGGAGTATTCAAATCCATAATTATAATGCAGGGTTTTTCCTCTTTGCTGCTCAAATATGCAAATGCTTCTTCGCCATTGGTGAAATGTACAACTTCGTTGTCAACACCGATATCTTTAAGTGCTCGTTTAACTGTCATTACGTCCACAAAATCATCTTCAACAAGCAATATTTTCTGTAATCTCTGCATTTACCATATCCTTTTTCTGCTTTGTCAACGTAAAGAAAAACGTGCTTCCCTGACCTATCGTTGACTCTAACCATATCTCCCCGCCATACAACTTAACAATTTTCTTGACCACTGTAAGACCCACTCCTGTGCTTTCAAACTCGTCCTTCGGAGTCAAAGTCTGGAACATTTTAAAAATCCTCTCGAAATGTCTCTGTTCGATCCCCGGACCGTTATCAGCCACAGTAAACTTCCAGAAATCATCCTCTTCGAGACATCCGATTTTAACCCATCCTCTGGGCTTGTCCATATACTTTACAGCGTTACTCACCAAGTTCTGGAATACCTGCATTATACGGGTCGGTTCGCAGAAAATGGTGGGTAGTTTTGTGTCCACAGTAACATCGATATGTTCCGGCGGGGCAATCATATCAATAACATTCGAGACAATTTCATTCAAATCCACCCTGTCTTTTTCCTCCTGAGACCGTGAGGCTTTGGAGTAATGCAGCACACCCTCTATCAAATTATGCATACGTGCGACCCGTGACAAAAGTAATCCCATCTGTTCTTTGCCTTCTTCATCAAGCTTATCTGCATAATCAGCCGAAAGCCAGTCTGCTAAAGTCTTAATTCCGCGCAAAGGCGCCTTCAAGTCATGCGATATAATATATGCAAAATCCTTCAATTCCTGATTGATGTCTTCCAGCTCCTGGGTTGTATCCCTCAACTTTTCTATAAGCTGGGTCTGTTTCTGCTCGGCTTTTTTGCGCTCTGTGATGTCGCGAGCCATAGCTATTATATGGTCTTGCTTGTCGTTGGTTACGTAATTCAGACTTGTCTCGACAAAAAAAGTTGTTCCATCCTTACGCTTATGTCTGCCCTCTTTTATGATGTCTTGTTTGAGCTTAAGCTCCCTGACATGTTCCTGCCAGGCGGAATCATCCGGTATAATTTCTTCAATATCTTTTACAGTCAAACTCAGCAACTCTTCTCGCGTGTACCCCAGCGTTTTGCAGGCCTCGTTGTTTACATCCAAAAAACGCCCCCATTTCGGGTCTATTACAAAGATACAATCACTTGAGCGGTCTATCAGTTTCCTAAGTAACTGCAGTCTCTCTGCGGCATGTTTGCGTTCTGCAAAGCTGCCCAGCCGACCGGCAACCGCATCAAGCAAATCCTGCTCTTTCTCAATAAAAGCGTTTTCGTTATTTTTGGAGTTCTGACCAAGGTAATAAACTTCAACAGCCCCTGCTGTATTGCTGTTAACCTTTATTTGAGCATATTGGCTGATTTCACTTTTTTCGAAGTTATCCGTATTATATTGTATGCCATCGAAGTTAATTCCAACGCAGGTGAAATCCGGCTGCCAATATGCATCACGAAGTAGGTAAGCGGCTTGGTGGAACACTTCCGCCAACGTTATCTCGGGCTGCTCAACAAGTCTGCTGAGTCCATAGAGGCAATTAAGCTGCTTGAGACGATGCTGTAAGTCACTTTCTTCTACCGGCCTTTGAGCAATTTCTCTTCTGAGATTTTCATTGGCTGATTTCAATTCCTTTGTGCGCTGCTGAACCTTTTCGCCAATATACTTTTCCAATTCACCGGGTTCAAATTTGATACTGTTGTCTAAGTTGACTGCCTCTTCCAGCGGCTTTGTTTTTTTCGGCCTTGCAAAAGGATTGAAAAAAAATCTATAGGCAAGATATGTAAAAATAATAATTAATAGACCGATAACAGTATTTTGGCTCTGAGCATATCGTTTAGATAACTCAGAGAGCTTATGAAGAAGCCAGTTAAACTGCGTAAAACCACTGAGTTTTGATAAGCCAGCAATTCCAAAATGCTGCCCAGGCGATGTGAAATCCGATTCTTCGAGGCCGTTTCTCGTCATTTGCAAGCAAAATGAAGAAAGGACTACTGTTAATATCAAGATTGTGAAAATTGTGACATTGGTATTTCTCATAAGCTTTCTTTGTTCTTTCTGCGAAAAATCTCTTAGTTCATACAGATTCTCCAGGCATCCCTGAGTATCAACACAATTGACAACATTAAGCCGGGCCATCCAGTTTTTTATAGGACTTAAAATCGATATTGTACTTTTAGAAACCAGTATACATATTTCGGTTTGATAGAGATGCTACTTTGGGTCTTTTTTGGTTTTCTGCCCCAAAAGGTTGCCGGGAATTTCGTTAAGTCGCTTAAAATCCCCGGTATGGCTCGGCGTCCGGTCTGACTGTCTCAGCTTGTTCGATGATTGTTATTTCTGCGAAGCCCGCCTCTCACAGACGGCCAGCAGGGATATGGTTTTTTTACCGTGCATATCAGCGCAACTATTCAATAACGCTATTCACATTACCAGTAACAGAGTACCAAAACTTTCAGCCGGCAAAGATAGCTGAGCCGATACGAATAATAGTTGCCCCTGCTTCGATAGCAATTTCATAATCTGAACTCATGCCCATACTCAATTCGGTAAACTTTGGCCCTACTATCTTCTCGCCTTTTAATTCAATAAATAATTCCTGTGCACGGACAAAACTGGCTCGAACCACATCTTTATTACGGGTCAATGGCGCCATCGTCATCAGGCCGACCAAATCTATATTCGGCATTGTTTCCACCTGCTCGGCCAAGTGAGTTGCCGCACCAACTGGAACACCGTATTTTTGCGGCTCTTCAGAAGTATTCACCTGCAAAAGCACGGCCGGACGCAAGTTCAGCTTTGCTGCTGAAGAATTCAGCTCTTCAGCCAGCCGAAGGGTATCAACAGAATGTATCAGGGCAGCAATGGGCAAAACCTGCCGGACTTTATTACGCTGCAGATGGCCAACCATATGCCAGTTTACCTTTTTCGGTAAACCTGAATCGCTATCAGCTTTCTCAAGGAAATCTGCTATCTGAAGCGAGACCTTCTTAAGACGCTGAACCCTGTTTTCCCCGAGTTCAATCTCGCCCAGGCAAATAACTTCTTTTATGGCTTCTATCGTAGCAGACTTGGTGACCACAACAAGCTTCACATCGCTCGAAGCTCTGCCAACACGTGCACAAACAGAGCCGATTTTCTGCTTAAGACGTTTTAATCTTTCAGCAATTTTTGTCTTCATAGAATTTCACTAGTATTCCGGCATTCAAAGCTCCCTGCTCATCCGCAGCGAACGTTAGTTAATATATCAGTTTGCTTTTGAACCTGCTACTGCAAAAAATTATGGTAAAAATTTTGACGTATTCTTCAGCTTCTCAGGCAGATACTTATTGACCACAAAATCCAGGCCGTGTTTGGCAAAGGCCTGTTGCTCCACTCGAACACCCATCTTCAGCATTTGATTAATCGCCTTCTGCCAGGGCTTATAGTGTTTGACAAAAGGGTCGTTCCTTAAAGCATCTTTGGCCCTTTTAATGTCAATTTCCTTAAGAGGATGCGTGGGCAGTTTGTAGGTTACAATATCCTGTGGCGTTACACCAAGAAATCTAACCGTCGGAACACAAAAGTATTTATTCAGATGTGCCGCATTACCGGAGCCCGCTTTGAGAGTTCTGTAAATGTTGAAATAGCCGTAAGGGTCGCCGTCTACAAAAGCATAAACCGGAACATTCAACTGCTCGACTAACCTTCTTACAAATCTGCGGCAGGCACGTGTGGGTACTCCCCCCATACTGATAAGAATACACTTGGTCTTTTTCCAGTAATCGTATTTGACGAGTCTCTGGAACATACCTGCCGTTTCGATAACAAGGACGAATTTCGCATTGCTTTGAAAATGAAGCTCTTCAACTTCGGTAGGTATCGAATAAGCACCTGTACCGAATTTTGTGCAGTCGATTTTAATTTTTTTGCCCCTGCTGTCGGTATCAATAACGATTAATTTGCCCGCAATGTCACCCCCTTTTTCTTCAGGCGTAAATCGCAATTGCTCCCGATTGACTCCGAAAATTGCTTCAACATCGTCCATTATTGTATCCGACTCCGCCTGCTCGGAGAAACCGGCTTTGCCCCAGTTTTTGGAGATATAATACGCCTCCCGTTTTGTAGCCATATCGCGCGTACTTATCAGTTCCTTGGAAAGGGACATCATCTTGAGTGTCTGGGCGAAAGTTTTCACCGTTCTTACCGTCAGCGTCCTCTTTTTGGTTTTGCCCAGTATCTGAAAATGACCAGCTTTGGCCTGATATTTAACGTTGCTTAGTGACCGTACAGGGGCGACCATTGACGGGCTTTTATTCTTTAATATCTTGCCGTAAATATCTTTGGCTGCATCAGTTATTTTTTTCGATACAGAAGCGGATTTTGTATTTACCATTGAAAAACTCCCAAACAATAATAAAACGGCACTATTTTAAAGCAACAAACGCAAATATTCAAGCTATTTTAGACCCTGACAGCATCACAGAGTGCCCGATAATTTCAGAAAAATCAGAAAGATATACTTTTTTGGCTTGCTTTTTGGTGTGATAATTGTTAAAATGAGTCTAATATTGTGTAGGTAATGGGTGTGTTAAATTCCTCGAAAGAAGCGAAATTGTGATTGACAATATTTTCCGAAACAACTATTTTTTCTGGTACTTTTGAAAGAAACTTGATATTTTGAAGTTTTGCTACCTCAAGGCAGCTCATAAACCTCGGCGAGGCTGCGTGGACCACCGGTTTCCCCCCCAGCCGACTCCACCACCTCGCCCTTTTTTTATGAGCATACCGATACCATCTCCTTGAACGATTATTGACCTATACCAATTTTAGTTAATTATTGTGTCTTAAGGGGAAATGCTCAGGTCATTTCGACCAGAGTCTGCTGATTACTCTCGCCCTCGTCATCTCTGAAAGCGCAGCGGAGTAGAGACACAAAGCGAAGCTCAGAGCCCGGAACGGAAATATATTAAATTTGCTTTGAACCAGCTTTATATTATACGATAATATAGGTGTTTTGGAACCTTTTAGATAAAACGTAAATATATTAGGAGGTAAATATAATGAGAAAGCTCGTACTTTCAGTTTTAATTATGTTCGTTTTGACTTGCTGCTGCAGTGCAGCCCTCGCACAAGGACAGGGTAAAGGCAAAGGCGGCGGACAAGCAAAGCAGGACAGAGGTGCAGCTACACTCGCCGATAATGAACAAGAAGCTGATAAAGCCGGAAAAAAACAACGCGAAGAGAAACGGAGACAAGAGCAAACTGA
>JBHPEQ010000077.1:0-12077 GCA_042576845.1 Planctomycetota bacterium | reverse complement strand
CAACACGGGCGATTTTCCCCTCTGCAACAGCAACATCAATTGTGCTGTTTACCATATTCGCCGGATCGATAACATGTCCGCCTTTAAACAGGAGATCATATTTCACTGCCTGCTGTGCATAAATAGTTGAACCTGCAAACATAAAGACAAACAAGAAAAATACGGTTCCCATTGACTGTTTCTTCATATACAATCCTATTATCCTAATCTGACATTTCCCATATTAAACGCTTAGCCACGCCGCTAAGTCTCTTTTCCAATAAAATATCAATTCTGCCTTTAAACGCAAGCTTTCTGACGTTTTTAAGGCTGATTTTAAAAATAGGCTGTATAACTACCATCAAGACCAGATCGTCGATTCTACGAGCGTAAAGTAGCTGTGAGAGGTGTCTTGTGAGATTCTGTGGGGTAGTTAAGTTTATCATACGGAGCTTTCCCATTCCCATCCGGTAACAGGTGTTTTATCTTGACTCGTACGGCTTTATCACTCCTATATCTTAGCGTGTGCTCCGTTCTGGACGTTTTCTTGACTTTTGAGTACTTTGGTACCCTCAACAATAGATCACGCTCTCATCAGACGATATAGAAAGTTCACACCTTTCCAGAGAAAACACACGGGGAGGCCGGCACATGAAAAATTGAATACCTTCTCATAATTATACATCTCCCTTTTGGTTTTGAAGGCAATGTTCTTCGAGCTTGGACCGTAGATTTGCGCCGAGCTTATGTTTGACCGCAATTTCGGCGGCTAATAGTAATTTGGCTATCTTTACAGTGCCCCCTGCAGATTCATCTATTGCAGCCTCGATATCAGGAACGGCGATCATCGGTTGCTGTAAATTAAATCTTTGGTGCTCAATAATCTTTTGCCAGTGTCGTGCTAAATAATCAGCAATCATATTTTCAACGATGTCTTTAAATTCAGTGTAAAGTAGCCATTCCCAGATACGATAGACCAAGAGGAACATTTTGTCTGGACTTATGGTTTCCACGTTCATCAAGCATCCCAAGTAAAAGGCTACCACATTAAACACATCCCCTTTCGGACATATCTTTTTTTCGAAGGAATCAATAAAATCACGGAAGGCAATCGCTATATCTTGATTTTGTTCAGCATGACTTAGCAGTTGTTCTTTGATATCGTTAGTGTTAGAACAGACCGCTGTAGCAGCGATTGCAAGGATGGCGTCCTTTGCGTATTGGAGATGCAAGGTGGATGTCCAGTCTACCGGTTTGATAGCAGGCAAATCGGCATTGGTCAAATCATGGATATTCCCCTTGTTGACACTCGATGCATTTTCTTTCATATATGCGATCTTGGACACATACTCAGGCAAATATAAAAAGAAATTCTCAATATCAGATGTAATAACATATTTCGTCATAACGAATGGATTTATAACGAGCTCGCAGGATAAAATCTTTTGTGTGTGAGTACGCTTCCTAAGTTCATCTATAATGCCCGAGTTTATTCCCATCATGACTTCCAGGAGTGCAAGCTGATACCAGAGAAGCATAAATGGTGGAGATGTCCTTTCCATGATTTCTTCAGGGGGGGCTGGATTGCTACAACTACCAGCAGCAATTTGAAAATCTTTTTTAGATGAAAGATTGGGCTTTACTTGTTCTTGCATCCAAAGGAGTGCATTTCCTAGGATGAGAATACAGTATTTTTCATTTATCCCTGTTTCAGGATTGAGTTGTTCAGCATCAATGATCGCTTGATGCATAAGATTTAGAGCTTTACCTTTTTCCCCCAATTGAAACTGAGCAAGGGCTTGATCTCCTTTGAGTCCTATAGCCATTGTTCGCATATTATCCGTTGAGGCACTTGCCGCTTCACATGCCTTACAAAAGAAGTTACTTGCTTTAGTGAAGTTTCCAATCTTCGCTGCGCTAACGCCAGCCTCCCTCAAGGCAAACGCCCTCTCAATATGATCATCTTTGGGAATAGCATCGGCTACTTTTTCTATCGTAACAAGCGCAGTAGTGTGATCACCGTCGTGATAATATACTTTGGCACGTTCTCTTAATAATCGTACATTCTTAGGATACTTTTTCTCCGCCTGTTCAAGAGAAACGAGAGCACCTTTAGTATCATCCGCATATTCATCAAGCATAACGGCACGAGCACATTCACACTCCACTGCAATGTCTTTATTGCCCCACATTTCTGCAATTTTTGCGAGTTGACGAAATTTCCCAGCAGCCTCAATACCATCCAAGGTTTTTTCCGTCGTGTCAGCTAACCAAGCCGAATCAATCAATAACTGCTTCCCGGAAGGCTGCATGCTGAGTGAGGAAAGCAGCATTTCACGATTCTCATGTTCCATATGATTTAGTTCTGAGAAAAGTTCGACAAGTTCATTAATGCTTTTAAGTGACGTTGCCCTAATATAAAATATAAATTGAGGTGTAGTCCAATTTCCTAAGCCTTTTCTAAAAGGTTCCTGTGTTCGAACAAATTGAGCAAGTTTTCCTTCACCCGACATAGCTTTTTTTAACTCTTCTAAAAGCGGGATCCATTTGGGGGGGCTAATTCTCAAAGATTGCTCCACGAGAATTGAGGTGATAACAAAAAAGAGGAAACCATCTGCAATCTCTTTGTTATCAATCATCCGCGTTTCCGTAATGAGTTGATTAGCTATTGTGGGAAGGCTATCTGTCTTATTGGCCCAGGCGGCGATGCGAAACTGTGCAAATCTTAGCATGGTAGAGAGGTGGATGTTTTCTTTGAAGAGGGGTTGGCTCGTATCTAAAAGTGGTAGCACGAAAAGGTTTTCAGCTATCATCCTTCTGTCTTTGTTTGGCGTATGCATGATTGCCATTGTTAACCATGTTAGTCCCTGCACATGCCGCGACACAAGAGCATGGCCTAATAGCGTTCCTAAGAAATCCCCCGGGAATGGGTGACGTGCGATCAGATTATCAACAATTCGCTGGTGGATTTTCATCTGAACGGGCTTGCTTAGTGTTTTGGTTCCCGCACTACTCACCAATGGGGAAACCCTAAAGCAATCTTTCGCCAGTGCTTCGACCCAAGGCCCAAGGAGAATGTCTAGTGCTTCACCGGGACTGCCGATTGAAGGATCAACTTCTCCAATTGCTATTGCCAACTCTCGATCAAAATAGCCTACCAAAAGGGTCAGGCGGTATAGTAGGTCGCGAGTGTTCGGAGATAGTTCAGAGAGTAATTGTTCACGTATGGAATCACGTGCATCATCTATCTCTTTCGCTGATCCACCAATACCAGGGATACCTGCAAGAAGCTCAGCGTTTGGCCAATCCCTTTGTCGTAGTCCGCTTATTCGTGCCTGAACTAACTGTGGGTGACCGAATCCGCAGAAAGAATAAACTACGCCGGCCCATTTCTTAGCATCTCCGTTAGCTAATTTAACAAGTTCAGCAACCTCATCTCGATTAAGATACGGCACTTTGATAACATTCGGTCCGTCCTCCCCAAAGCAACCCTGCACGTTTGGTGATGGTGGCTTGGCAGAGGTAACAATGACAGAACCGTCCATTCTATGCACTTCATTTGACAATATTGATAGGCGTAAACGTGCGCTATGAGCATGCTCTGTCGGTAAGTCGTCTAGAATAACACCACCAATCCTGCCTGACTGCGAGGTCTGCAGTACTCTGCAGAGGCGGAAATCAAGTTCTGAAACAGAACAATCACGAAGTTGTAAAAATAACCAATTATACTTTGACCGACGAGCAATAAACTGCGTAAGAACAGTTTTGCCGGTACCGCTACTACCATGAAGCCAAATTGCTCCCGATTGACCCATATTTGAAACAAGTTCCTCCACCAGACTACGACGATTCAATACCCGGGGAGGCAGAGGAATTTCAGTAGCATTTAGCACCGAGTCAGCCGCTAAAATTGTGCCTACCGAAGATCCTTGATTCGCAGCTAGTATTCTTGTGAGTTTTCGTACCTGGGTCGCAGGCATTGAAATAGAGACTGCACTCTCGAAAATATATAATAAATCTGCCCTCGAAAGTTGGCGGTCACTTTTCTGAACAATCTTCTTTAAGATTGCCGTGATGAGCGAATCTCGTGCTTTCTCCGAATCGGTAGGAGTAAAACTTCGTTCGTCACCGAAATAGATGAGGCGATCAAGAATAGTCTTTTCCAAGCCTTCTATGTCCTTCTCGTCACAGACCCATTTGATTTGGCGCAAAATCCTATCCCGAAGTTCGTCAGGCGTTGCCTTTTTAATGAAACTTTTGACCTGGGGAGGCAAGTCTAGAGCTAACAACACTTGCCGGATGGGTTCAATATCGGTTCCCTCACGTGCTGCTACACGCCAGTAGGCAAGTCCGCTATGGTTGTCGGGAAAGGTTAGCCCTCTCTCTTTTCCGATCTTCGATGTTGTAAGATATGTGATATAGACGTTTCTATCTGGATTAGCTTGCTGGAATTCCCAAAGACATTTGATTGTTTTTGACACAGATTTGGTTTTCAATGTAACCGAACCTGAGCCTGCAGTATCCTTAACCTGTGTTCCTCTCAAAGCATCTTTCGCTATGACGGCGAAATCCTCAGCTACCTCAAGTAAAAGGATCTCGTCTTCTTTCAATGTGAGCCAAGTGTTAAGGGTTTGATAAATCTGGTAAATATAGCCACGCAGAGAGTCAACAGCTTGCCTCTTGGTTTGATCGTCAGGAATCTGCAAGTTCCTGATTTCTTCAGGTAAATCTGAGGACATCATACTTATTTGCATTTCTCAAGTCTCTTTTTATTTTATTGGCCAGCCGCCGTGGGTGTCGATTGTTTTGGTCGATTTCTCCATTCGGCAGCATATTGCCTGAACAGCACTTAAACTAATGCAAGCCAAGAGCGTTCACCTCTTTTATTAACCGTTGATACATATATCCCATAAGATAGCATAGCAAGATAGTAACGGCAATAACAACGATTGTGATAATAACCTTGGTAATCACTTTATATTTTGGATGTTTCCATACCAAAGGTAAGGCAAACGGGCCTACAACAATCAAACCGATTACAATAGCTGATGTGGAATAATACCATTTCGTTTTCGTCTTGGGCCTACCAGCTTCATCAAGAAACTCACCACAAAAACGGCACTTTATCGCTTCTTCTTGAATTTCCTCTGCACAAAAGGGGCATTTCTTCATGACTTACCTTTATATCACATTCAACAATCAAAATTTCTTCTATTTATTTTATTGGCCAGCCGCCAGTTGGATTAAATCTTCCAGTTTCTGGCAATCTGCGCAGCCAGCATTTCCTATCGGTGGTTCGGTTAGATCAGCTATTGCTCTAACTTTCTTCAATAACGGCATAACCATTTCTTCCGGTTTTAATTCAAGCTCGTGCAAATAAGCCTTAAACGGCATTGCAAAACCCTCATCCAGTAGAGCTTGATCTATATCAGCAGCTGCATCTGTCTGCGGTTCATAATACAGTAATCCTATGCCTGTTACCGGCTTTAAGCCGCATTTCTCAGCAATTAGAGCGTAACCGTTCAACTGGACTTTATAGATCGGTAGCAATGTATCCTGGTTTTTGGGGAAGCGCTCTCTAAGATAAATCAAGAGAACTGGCAGAGGTTTGCCAAATGTCCGTTTGACCGTGAAACCGAAGGCTGGATAGATGACCTGCTCCCGTTGAAAATTGGTGGACAGTGGGCTGAAGCTATGGAATGGCTGGTTCATGGTTTGCGCGGCAGAAAGGCTTGTGAAGAGGCGCTTTGGAATTGTGTTTGGGCATTTACAAAACCGATGATAACTAAACTAATGGAAGTCAAAAGGAATATAATCGACGATATTCCTCCTACGAATGAACAACCGGTGTATCTCAATGACTTCATGGGAGAGGGTTTTCCGCGAGGTTATCGTGTAGTACAACGTGATGGCAGCGAAACCTATGAAGTGTGCTTGGAACCAAGAACAGATTCTCCCCGCTTTGAACACATCGGCCTACTTGACGTGCCTCGTATACTCTTAATTCAGCCAGCTTTCGGCTTAGCTCAAGAGCTTCAAAAGATTTGTTCAAAGCCCCGGTTTGTCAGAAAGTGCCGTGCTCCATCTTGTGGAAAAACATTCTATACTGGTCGCAAGAATGCAACGAATTGTCCTGGGAGCCAAGGTTATAAAAAGAATAAATGTGCTCTTGAGTGGATTCGTTACAAAAGGTGGCTGCTAAAAACCCGTAGGAATCCGGAAAGTGATTGGGACAACGATAAAGTTAAAGAACTCTTTCTTGATCGTTGAAATAATCCCACCTGCTGCATACCGCTAATTGAAGCAATCCCAAAATCAGTGCGCACCGATAATCAGTGCGCCTAAATAATCTGATTGATATTGTATCTGCAAAGTCCCTTTGTATATTTGACTCCAGTAGTTAGCAATTAGTTTTTAAAAACCTTATTTTGGAGCGTTTATAAATGAAAACACAAACAAAAGAAAAAAGTATTACCTCAACAAATGAAACGCAGCTTTTGTCGGCGGCTGATTGTGCCCGTATGTGCGGAATTAGCCGCAGGAGCTGGTTTAGGTTTGTTGCGAGCGCCAAAGTTCCGGCTTGTGTCCGTGTGGGCGCATCACCGCGCTGGGTTCGTAAAACTCTGGAGAGATGGATTGAGCTTGGATGTCCTGGCCGGAAAACCTTCGAGGCAATGGAAAAGGCGGGAAAATGAGTGCGGAAAGACAAAAGGCGACGGTTGCAGCCGTGACCCCGAAAGACAATCTACCAGACAAATCATACGGGAACTGTCCCGGTAAGTCAAGGCGTGTAGAGAAAATTTCTGAACACCGAAAGCAAATCCCCAGGATACATCAGGCAAACTATGACAAGGCCATCAGCGGTAAGAGTAAAGCGGCTGCCTTAAAAGCCTTCTGTCTGGAATGCGTCTGCTGGCAGAAGGAAGAGGTCCGGTTGTGCACTTCTCCGCAATGTTCTTTGTTCCCTTACCGACCTTACAGAATTTCTAAAAAGGTCTCTGAGGAGGCTAATTTCAACACAGAATCGACGAACGCAGAGGATAAGGGCAAGGGGTAGGATGATGGCAAAAAAGAACGAACAGACAATTCTGAAATGGGCTTTGGAATATCACAAGACTGGTATCAATGTGCTTCCTGCGTTCTATAAAGGCAAGTCTCCACCCAAAGGTTTTGAATGGCAAAAGTACAAAACGCAAAGAGTAACAGAGCAAGAATTATACGAATGGTTTGGTGACGGTAAGTGGAAAAATATATCCGCTGTAACTGGGCCTATCTCAGGCGGTTTAACTGCTTTGGATTTTGATAGCTCCAAAGCCTACCGTTGGTGGACGAAAAAGAATCCTGAGTTAGCAAAGAAGCTTCCGACTTCAAAATCAGCCAGAGGTTATCACGTTTTCTTTCGTTCAACTTTGAACAAGGACGATACAGCATCATTTATAAAAATGGATATAAAAGCTAAGGGCTTGGTTTCACTACCACCATCAATGCACAATAGCGGAAAACGGTATGAATGGCTTATCCCATTACCTGACAATGTAAGTCAACTTCCTTTGCTTAATCCTTACGATTGGAACCTTGAGGACTTTACAGACGGTATAGACGGTAGTGACGGTAGTGAGGGTATAGACGGTAATGAAGGTGTAGGTAAAAGTGGGTTAAATACTCTTAAACAATTTAAGTCTAAAAGTAAACGTATTATTATTGAAGCTATTGAGTCAACTTTGCCTACAGGACACCGCCAAAGATGGAAATTGCTTTTTTTGTTTGCACGGAAGCTAAAGAAAGTAGAGAAAATTAAAGAACTGTCTGCGGATGATATTATGTTCATTGCTGACCTATGGCATGAAAAAGCCTTGCCGAACATTAAAACCAAATCTCTGATTATGACCCAAGAGCGTTTTAAGAATGCTTGGGAGGATGCCAAGTATCCGCCTGGTAATGGTATGTCTCTGGAAATAGCCAAAGAAGCTGCTTTTAGCTCCGCTGAACCGATGGCAGAACTGAAAGATTACGAAGGCGAAAAAGTTATTGAAAAGATAATCCGTCTATGCTTTGAACTGCAGAGGCTTGCTGGGCCTGATGATGTATGGTTTTTGCCGACAAATAAAGCTTATGAGCTTTTTGGAATAAGCCATTCCTGGTTATCAACTCTACTTAACAAACTGTGTAATGATACAATCATAAAGAAAATGAAAAAGCACACCAAGCATCGGTGTACCAGATATAAATATATTGGCCCAAGCATTGCCTTTCTTCAGCAAAAAGATGGAAAGAAAAAATAAGTAATGAAACCAGCTACTAACAATCTGATGTTTACAACTCCTGCCATTCTGCCTGAACCGCTGATGCAGCGAAAGGATGCGAGTAATGAGTGAGTATTATACGCCCAAAAAATTGATGAACAGCAAACAAGCGGCAGATTATCTATGCGTTTGCCCACGAAAACTGTGGGATCTATCGAAAGCAGGGCGAATCCGGACGGTCAGAATTGATCGGGCTGTTCGGTACGACATCGATGATCTGGATTCGTTTATAGAGAAACAAAAAAAATAATTATTTTTTGATTTTATTCTTGACAGGCATGCGATATATCGGATAATACAAATATGACAATGATTAGAAAATCAATTATAAAGCGTATGAACAAGCTGAATATGAACCGTAACCAACTGTCAGAAATGCTCAAAGGTAAAATACCACGTTCAACGATATATGACTTTTTGTCCTGCAATACGGATGCTCGTTCAGAAGTGGTATCGGAGTTAATTAAAGCTCTGGGGCTGGAATTAGTACCGAAAAAGAAACCCAAAAAACAAAGGGGAAAATAAAATGGCAAGCATTGAAACTCGAAACAATAAGAACGGCAAAACCTACCGGGTGCGTTTGTCTGACGGTGAATCACCGAATCGGCCTCGAATTGGCTTCGGTAGAATTACCAAACGGCAGGCAGAGACAGCGAAAATCAATATCGAAAATCTTATCAGGGCAAAGAATACCGGTTCCGGGATTCCTATTACTGTTCAAAGTTGGCTTAACGGCTTGGGAGACCTCGTACGAAAACGTTTGGAATCTCTGGGGCTTGCTGAACCGATGAAACGCAAAGTGGAAATTACTTTGGCTGCGTGGGTGGACGGGTACATTGAAAGTCGAACCGACATAAAACCCAATACAAAACGGAATATGCTGGCCGCACGGAATGACCTTTTCAGGTTTTGCAATTCGAGTATGAGTATAGCTGATTTCAGTGCCTATGATGCTGAAGAATTTCGCCGACATCTGCTGGAACAGGGGCTTGCTGAAAACACGATTCGGCGGCGTTGTAAGCGAATCAAACAGTTTTTTTCAGCGGCACGGAAGAAACGCCTGATTGATGAAAATCCCTTTGATGGCATTCCCACAAGTACGGTATCCAACTCTAAACGGTTGCAGTTTATTAGCCGTGAGGATATTCAAAAAGTTCTGGATGCCTGCCCTGATAATGAATGGCGGCTTATCTTTGCTCTGGCCCGTTACGGCGGTCTGCGAATCCCTTCAGAGCTGTATGGACTGACCTGGGACGATATTCTTTGGGACAAAAAGCGGTTTGTTATCCACAGTCCCAAAACGGAGCATATTGAAGGCAAGCAAACTCGAATCTGCCCTTTGTTTCCGGAACTTGAACCTTATCTTATGGAAGCATTTCAGCAGGCACAGCCCGGACAAAAGAGAGTCATTGCTACGGATTTGAATATCAGCAGCAATCTTCGCACTCAAGCCCATCGAATCATAAAACGAGCCGGGCTTAAACCTTGGGGAAAAACGTTTCAAAATTTAAGAGCCAGTAGGGAGACCGAACTCGTAGAGGATTTCCCCGTTCACGTCGTTACCGAATGGCTGGGAAATAGTCCTGACATTGCCCGAAAGCATTATCTGCAAACTCACGAAGAACACTTTCAACGAGCAGTTGAAAAAGGTGGCCTAAAAGGTGGCCTGAACACTGCCGTACACCCTCGCACAGAGCCGCAAGCCGAAAACAGTGGGATTGACATTACTCCCTGTTTTGCAACAGCTTGCGACAATATGCAAGAGGATGCGATTCAGGACAATCTGTATCCAATACCCCCAAGGGGAGTCGAACCCCTGTCTCCAGGATGAGAACCTGATATCCTAGGCCACTAGACGATGGGGGCAATCCGTGGCTCGTTACTCATGCCTCGTCGGCGATTCACGAAACACTATTCACGATTCACGAAAATAGCGGCGGTTGGATTCGAACCAACGACCCTGGGCTTATGAATCCCATGCTCTAACCAACTGAGCTACGCCGCCAAAAATTCCAAGAGCTTATAATGTAACGGTTTTCTGGACGTACTGTCAACTCTTTTTTCGCCTCAAAAGGACTGCATACCAAAACCTTTGCGATTTAAGACCATATCAATATCGGACCTGCAAATATTGTGCATTTCGTTTGAAACAGCAAAATAATCTAAAGCCATAAGCCGAATTCACCATGTTCAGTCCTTTGTTGGAACGGTTAATGTGTTCTTTCAGCAGAAATGTGCAAAACCTTCTCAATTCAAGATTTGCGTTCGATAGTTTTATTCCAAAAGCACAAGTCCTTTATAGTCGATGTATTGGGGGGCGAGAACTGTTTAAGATTATTGCTGATCGGCTGTTATGTAAAAATAACCGGCAAATGTTTTAAGTTTCTCTGAGCAAATAACAAGCTCGCAATTGCCTCTTCTCAAGATAAATAGAAAACAGATGATACCAAAATAATTATAAGCAGCCGATAAGCAATTGAATTTTAAAAAGTCCCAAATCTACATATAAAGGCCTTAAATTACCTTTTGTGAGGGTTGGCTAATGAATAGTCTATTTGCTGAGTTTAGAAAGATTGAGCAGAATATTCAGAACCTTAATTTGATAGCTGAAGAGGCAACCGAGGGAATTGTGGTGGTTGACGTTAACGGAATCGTGCGTTTTATCAATGCCGCAATGACCAGGATGCACGGGTATGTTTCAGGTAAAGAACTGCTTGGCAAACCGATCAGCGTTTTTCACACTGATGAGCAGATGAAAACCGATGTGTATATTATGATTGAAGAGGTCAAACATAGAGACCGGCTATTGGGTCCTATAGAACATTTGCGAAATGATGGTACTGTATTCCCTACCGAAACAAAAATGACCTTGTTGAAAGATGATAAAGACAATGCGCTTGGAGTAATTGTTTTCGTTACAGACATATCTGAACGTAAAACAATGGAAAAGTCCCTCGCAAAACAAAATTCCCAATTAGCTGCATCCAGCGAACAGCTTCAGCAGCAAATCACCGAACGCAGTCAGTTACAGCAGCAACTCGAAGAATCCAGCAGCCGGTTTGAGCAAAAGACGGCCGAATTGGACAAAGCCGGCGAACGACTTCAACAGGAAACTGAGGAGCGTAAACGACTGGAAGAACGCCTTGCTGAGCAGGCCGTCGAATTAACAACAGCTAATGAAAGACTCGAACAGCAAATCACCGAACGCAGGCAGGATGAGCATCAACTGGAAGAATACCGCACCAAACTCGAACAACAGACCAACGAGCTTTCGGCCACGAGTGAGCAGCTTGAACGAAAAATTGCTGAGCACCAGCAGACTCAGAAACAACTGCATCAACAGCGAGAACAGCTTGAGGGACAAATCGGGCATCTTACAAGCGAATTAGCTGCAGCCAACGAACATCTTCAACAGAAGGTCACTGACCTTGATGCAGCCAATGAGCAGCTCGAACAGCACTTCACTGAACGCGGGCAGTTACAGCAGCAACTGGAAGAATACGGCACCAAACTTGAACAGCAGACCAACGAGCTTTCGGCCAAGAGTGAGCAGCTCAAACGAAAAATCACTGAACGCAGGCAGGCCCAAGACGAGCTTGAGGAGAAAAAAGACGAGTTATCAACGGCCAATGAGCAGCTCGAACAACATATCACTGAACGCAATCAGTTACAGCAGCAACTCGAAGAATACCGCACCAAACTTGAACAACAGACCAACAAGCTTTCGGCCACGAGTGAGCAGCTTGAACGAAAAATTGCTGAGCACCAGCAGACTCAGAAACAACTGCATCAACA
>JBHPEQ010000076.1:0-12200 GCA_042576845.1 Planctomycetota bacterium | reverse complement strand
GCGAAGGTAGGACGCTTTAGTTTCGTATTATCTTTATACCTTTGGGGGCGTCGATTTCGGTTTTTATTGTTCCGTCTGGTTGTTTGGTGTGTTTTACTTTGACCAGGCCCATTGGTGTCGGGAAAGAACCCTGGGCCCATTGTAAGTCTGCGAGGTTGGGGTTGATCTTTATTGTTTTGCAGCCGGGCTCTATGACTTTTATTCCGAGTACGTGTTCTGTCAGCCATGGTGTTGGACCTGATGCCCAGCCATGGCATAGGCTGTGGCGGAAACCTTTGTAGCAATATGCGCCGAAATCACCGTGGATATCTTTTTTGCCTTCAGGGACGAGTTCGTCAATGCGGGCAGCGTTATCGGTCCAGTCGAGGTTGAAGTCTTCCCAGAAAGTTGTTGCGCCTAAGTCGAGCATTGCGCCCCAGTAATCACGGATGGAGTTTATCGCTCCCTGGTAATCTCCGGCGAGTGCTCGGGCCTGTAAGACGTAGTAGCCGTAGAAAGTTGACATTCTGCGGGAGCCATCAACGGCCATAACCTCACGGTTTAATTCGGCTGGGTCTGCAAGGTCAGCTAAGACCATCAGTGCGGCGGCCTGTTTGCTGTCGGCGGGGTCGGGAGTGTGCTTTTTCAAACGCAAAGAGGCGGTGAGGCATTTATCACGGAGGTTGGATTCGTTTAAGACTTCGCAAAGCTGTGCGCCTGCGTCCATTGTCATTACGAGTAAAGAGTGGAGGCCCGCATGGATGGCGGGTTTGTTTTCGCTGGATGGCCAATCGAGGAAGCGCTTGGGGGGGAGAGTTTCTTCGTTGTCCGGGCCGATGTAATCTGCAAGTTGTGTGAGCAGGTCTTTTAGATATTGTTTTTGCTGCTGGAGGTAGGTCAGGTCGCCGGTATGGGTGTACCATGAATGATGTATCAGCAGCCACCACATCGAGTAAGAGCTGATCCCGTTCATGAATGCAGGCAGCGGGGTTTCGTTACGGACAAGGTCGAGGCTTTGGGGGACGATATCGTGAGCACCGAAGACCGAGAGGATAGTCATTGTTTCGGGGTGCATGTCTCCGATCCATACGAGGCGGTCTCGTTTTATTCCGTCCCAGAGGTAGTCCTGCATGTTGAGGTGGACGGTGTACGCTCCGGTTTGCCAGATTCTGTTTAATCTTTCATCGCTGCAGGTAAATGAGCCTTTGTATTCGAGGTCGCGGTAGATGAATACGGCGCGAACGCTTTTTAGCTGTATGAAGCTTTGCTCGTCGAGGAGGTCTATGCGGACGAAGCGAAAGCCGGTGTTTCCGATTTCCTGTGTTCCGAGCCATGGGACGAGTGTGGTTTGGTCGCGGACGGCGTGGTCATTTGTCGCGTTTTTCGGGCCGTGGAGATCGCTCATTGCTTCGCTTGCGGATTCACCGAAACGAATTCGCAGGCGAACGGGCTGGTTGTCTTTTGTTTTCTGGACCAATATCTGTATGCCGCCGTGGAGCTCTTTGCCGAAATCGAGGAGAATGGAAGCCGACTCTGTATCAGTTTTGAGGATGCAGGGATTGTGTGATTCGAGTGTTACCTGGCCGGTATGATTTTGAAGAAGTGAGTCGGCGTTTTCAATATTGCCGGATTGCCAGAGGATACGCGCTGGGGTGATATATTTCCTGGTGCGAGTATCGGGGGTTGTTCTGCTTAGCATTTCGGAATCAGCTATGGGATCGGGTAATTTAGCCGGTATTTCGGGATTATTAGTTTGTGAGTCCATAGAACATCCTGTAAAAATTAGTAGTGACAATAATAAATTAACGGTTATAAATTTCAAGTTATTAAATCCTTAGCTTGACTATCGCAAATTAAATAAATCTCCCTGCAAGCTAACGGGTCATCGATTCAAAACTATACGAGCCGGAGCCGAGTTGGTATATGGCTTTATCTGATTCTGTTTTCAAAAAGCGAATTCCGTCGGCATCGTCAATTTTTTTGCCGTTTTCAGTAACTGTATCGGGGCTTTTGGCTGGGATGTAAACTGTTGCGGTTGTATTGGCGGGGATGGTTACATCAAGGGTGAATTTTTCGTTATCGAGTTTCCAGTCGGTTGCGATGAAGCCATTAATGGATTCGTAACTTGTTTTTGCGTATATGATACCGCCGCCGGGCTGGGGGTTTATGGTTATGTTTCTAAAGCCTGGGCCGTCGGTATCGATACCAGCTATGTTAGCGAACATCCATGAGCATACCGCGCCGAAGGAGTAGTGGCTAAACGAGTTCATGCCGGGGTCGCCGAACCCTTTGTCTTTGGTGTAGCTGTTCCATCGTTCCCAGATCGTTGTTGCGCCCTGTTCGATGGAGTATCCCCACGATGGGAAATCCTTTGTTGTCAGCAGCTTGTACGCCAGATCCATGTAACCCTGGTCGCTCAATACCGACAGGATGGACTTTGTTCCGAGGAAACCTGTTCCCATCTTGCCGCCCCTCTTGTCGATGAGTTCAACAAGCCGCATGGCAGCGGGCTGGGTCTTACTTTCAGGCAGCAGATCCATCGACAGGGCCAGGACATAACAGGTCTGCGTATCACCTTTGATGATCACATCCTCAGAGACGTATGCTTCATTGAAAGCGGTTTTTATCTTGCCGAAGAGATCCTGGTAATAATCCACATCCTCACTTTTACCGATGATCGCTGCAATTTCGGCCATCAGTTTTGCGTCATAAGCAAAGTAGGCGGTTGCGATAAGGTCCTTAGGCGTCTGGCTGCCAAGGGCAAGCCAGTCACCATAGGAATTCCCATCGGCGGGCCGGATGTAATCGGTGCTGTTTTCGAGCATGAAATCCATGAACTTTTTCATGCCTGGGTATAGATTCTTCAGCAAACGTTTGTCGCCGTAAACCTGGTACATTGTATAAGGACAGATCACGCCGGCATCCATCCAGGCCGGTGAGTATGGCTTTCCGTGTTCGTAGGGCCAGGGAGCGAAATCGGTATACACTCCGGATGGTCGTTGAGCGTCATCGAGGTCGGTTAGCCATTTGGTGTAGAACGCTGTAATGTCGGCATTACATGCAGCGGCACGGATATACACCTGCGCATCACCGGTCCAGCCCAGGCGTTCGTCTCTCTGCGGACAGTCTGTGGGTATTTCAAAAAAGTTGGACCTTTGCGTCCATGTAATGTTGCTGTAAAGCTGATTGATCATCGGATTTGAGCATTCGAAGCTGCCGACGACCGGAGTGTCCGAATGTAAGACTATGCCGGTAATAGTGTCGAGGGTGGGTTTGTCCTCAATACCGGTAAGCTCGACATATTGGAAGCCGTGATAGGTGAAGATCGGTTCCCATATTTCCTGTCCGCCGCCTTTTAGGATATAGGTATCGGTGGCGCGCGCCCTGCGGAGGTTCTCGGTCATTATGTTGCCGTTGTCATGGAGCATTTCGGCATGGCGCAGAGTTATTTTCGTACCTGCTTTTCCTTTTACTTTCAGCCGAACGCGCCCGGAGAAATTCTGACCCATATTGAAAACATAAACACCATCTTTGGGTTCGGTTATCCTTACTGGTTTCATCTCCTGGATCTTTCGTACGGGTACGCCGGGAAATGACCTTAGCAATTTGTGATCAACATCCGTTATTGTAACAGGTTTCCAGTCACTATCGTCAAAGCCGGGTTTGTTCCAGCCTGATTTTTCGAGTCTTGCATCGTAAAATTCGCCCATAAGGATATCGCTTTTTCGGATCGCCCCAGTAGAAGCTTTGAATTCTTTATCTGTAGCAACAATTTGTCGTGTACCATCGGTATATACGATCTCGAGCTGAGCAATAAACGCGGGACGTTTACCGTAAAAAGCCCTGCCTTTGCCATCCGGGCCTAATTTGTTCATCAGGCCGAATCCGACATAGCCTGCGTACCAGCCGTTTGAAAGAATTGAGCCGATGGTGTTGTCGCCTGCTTTTAACATATCTGTTACATCGTAAGTGAAGTAATGGACGCGTTGGTTGTAATCAGTCCAGCCGGGAGTGAAATAATCTTCGCTGACTCGCTTGCCGTTAATGGAAAGTTCGTATAAACCCAAAGCCGAGGTGTATATGGTTGCGTTTTTTATTTTACTTTTGACGGTGAAATCTTTTCGTAAGTACGGGCTTGGTGGAAGATGTATTTCTTCGTCTTCATTCATGGCATCGGTATCGAAACCAATCCATTTCCCCTGCCAGTCGCTGGATTTAAGCAAACCCATCGACCATGTTGCCGTTTCGGACCATTTCGAGGGATTGCCGTCTTTATCCCAGGTGCGTACCTTCCAGAAACATTTTTGGCGGGAAACAAGTGTGGTGCCCTGGTAAGCTATTTGGTTAGTTTGGGCCGAATCTACCTTGCCGGTGTCCCACAGGTCGCTATGGTCATTTTTGAGTTGTTCCATGGAACCTACAACCAGAATTTGGTAAGCTGTTTGTTTTTGCCGGCGCTGAGCGGATTCGAGTACCCAGCTAAACCGCGGCTGGGCAACTTCCAGGCCGATGGGGTCGATATGATATTCGCAACGTAAGTTGTTAACGATAAGATTATTCGATGACGATGAAAACATATTATTAGCTCCGCAACCCCCGATTAGTAATATTGTACACAAAAAAACGGTTATTAAAAAACGATTCACTATCATACCTTTTTCCTTTAAATATACATGCCTGTCTATTTTTTGTTTATCGCTGCACTGTCTGTAAGCAATTCGTTCCAGTCCTTGATCCCTATTATCGGCTTGGCAAATTCGAAAGCTTCCTGCCACTGGTCGGTGTCGGCCAGGCGAAAGACTTCATAGATATATTTTTTCTTAGACGGGTTGTCCCACGTCCTTAGCCCCAACATCAAACCGCCTTCATCCGGGTGGTCAACATGGCGGTGCAGCATAAAAGCATCGATGCCGGGCGTATTGCTGATACGATAATACGCATAGGCGTAGCCGGCTGCCTGATCTATTTCGCCGTTGGGTTCATCTTTCTGATTGACTCCCTGCTCTGAAAGGACTATGCGCCTTTGCTTGCCTTTATAAAGAAACTCCGGTTGTCTTAGAAAAGCCGACAGCACTTCGATATTCTTATAGGTAACTCTATCCGTATTGAAACTCATTCTCGCCGATTGGTCCAGCCAGCTTTTCGGATTAAAGAGGTCCTCGGGGTAAGGATGATGAGCTACGTTCCACCCGAAGTTGCCTTCGGCAATACATAGGGCATTGATGTCTTCCAGAAGTTTTTTGCCCGGCATGTGAGTCAGTGGCTTGTCAAAAAACATTGGCCTGTTCCAGTAATGTTCCATACTTATATAGATGCGAAGTTTGGAATGTATTTTTCGTACAGCAAGATCGGTAACGCGCATGGCACGGACATAATCTTTGATGAATTCATTCTGTGGAATCTCGCCCATGTTGTACCATTCCCAGTGAGCCTGAACTTCATTTCCTACGATGTAGCCGCTGATCAGACCGTATTTTTTGTCTGGGCGCGAGTAACGTTCAGCGACAAATTCCATAAGCGCCCTGTACCACAAAAAACCTCTCCTGTTGGTAATATTGATCGCCGTATGCGGACGCGGGGCCTTGGACCGAATGTTGCCGGGATGGTGCAGCGGGTGGTCATGGGGTATGTCTGCCGGCAGAGTGTTATTTAGCACCATCGTAAGATTGATACCCGCATCGGTCATGGACCTGACCAGGCGGTCCATCTGGGCAAAGTACTCCATGTTTATCGGCACCTTTTCGCCTTCGATCGTAATAAAATCCATCGGATCACCACTAAAAAGGTCGAAAGCCTTGTCGAACCAGATATTATCCGTTGCGTAATTGACGCCAAGCTTTTTGGCATCTTCGGTCATCTCTATGCAGGAAAGTCCCTTGACGCTGTCAGCTTCCCATTTAAAGTCAAAATCCCGCGCAGGAATAGCTGAAAGATCCGTAACCCATCGCAGGGGACCAAGGGTTTGGGCGGTGTCGCTGTCGATCAACTGAAACTTTGAATACAGCCGGTCCCTGCCATCTTTAAACCGTGATATCTCCAGCGGTTTATCTGCAAGCTCTCCCTGCCAGACGACAGGAAAATCTTTCTCCGACGAGTATTCTTCATAAGGCCGCAACTCAATTAATTTAGCATTCTCTTTGCCGGCAGATGTTGTTATCACGAGTGTTTTTTCAGATGCGGCAATTTCAGTAATGGCAGTTGGAATGTTTTGTGCAACGGCTTTTGGGTTGTTCAGTTTTTCCAATTGTTCATTATAGAACTGGCTCGGTGGGTATCCGCCCTCATTTAATTTGAGGATGCCATTTGTCTTGCACAAACTATTGAATTGCTCTAAAAGTTCGAGCCTTTGTTCCACAGAGCCGTATTCATTGAATATTTTAGTATAGATGACGGGTATTTTGGCGGTTTGCACTCTCAAGAGTAATTCAGCGTCGTCTTTAACCGCTTGTTCTGCGGCATTGAAACATTGCATATATTTTTCGACCATCGACTCAGAGAGATAAGTCGACTTATACTGCTTGGGGTTTCCGACGATACTGATCTCCAGTTTATTTTGGGTCACATAATCATGCATAAGGTCAATATACCTGCGTATATCTTTGCCGGCTGGGCCGTAATAACCGTTTACAAACTCATCTATCACCGCATCAACATCAATGTCGGGTTTCCACATCAGTTTAGCCAGGACATAATTGCGAAGCTCGCAGAATTCCCCGCCGACCTCACGGCTGCCCTGGTAGAAAACACCCTTTACATTGCAATCGATAAATTTTTTCAGAACTTCCTGCTGATACGCCAGGTTCGGAAAAGGCATATACAAATGATGAAAATCAACGACATAATCCCATATAAATATTTCGTCACAAAGTTTGCCCCATTTTTCAAGATTACGTATCTGATTGGCATAACTATCCCCATCGGACATAGCGGCTGTGCCGTAGAAAATATATTTTATTGAAACATTATCGGCTACCTGCATATTCTGGGGTGCAGTGATGGTATGGACATAGGCAAGTGTTGAAATATTCTTATGGGGAAGTTGCTCTGCTATACTGTTGACAAAAGTTAAAAGCGAACCCATTTGGCTGGATGCTTTACTGTCAAGCTCGGCACATCGCTCGCACTGACAGGCCCCTGAACCGTCCATCTGGCTTACATCCCATATTTTCAGTTCTGCATCCGCCCAGAACGGCCGCTGGTCTAAATGTTCAAGCTTGAATTCGGGATGAAGGGCGGGCTGCTTATCCACCTCTTTTATTTTATTTACAACGATGTCGGGCAGGTCCGGATGAGAATAACATAATTGGGCATGGACTTTAGTCGTTTTTCTTTCGCCGTCAACCAAACCAAAATAATCGGGATTGCTTTGAAAATAATCCTCGGGCTTAACATACTTAAATGCATTGTGGCACCATGTCGCCCAGTAATTATGAAACTCAGCAAGCATTTTGCCGTCTTTCATCACGCTGGCATTGCCGTTGAGTTTTAACCTCGCTGAAAGCCACGGATCCATTGCGTCGGCATAGTAAACTTCGCGAAAACCAAGTATGGGAACCTGTGTGTCATCGATGTCGGCAGGAAGTTCTATTGTTTTTGCTCGTGGTATTTTGCTAACCCTTGAAGAATACCAGCGGCAACCCAGATAATCTTCGAGGAAAGTATAAACTCCGTACAATGTCGCTCTTCTGCCGGAGCCGGCAATAACGACTGTTTGGCTACGGGTTATAATTGTGAAACCTTCTTTTCCAAGTTTATCAAAATCAATGTTAGCGTCAAGTTTGCCAAGGTGTCTGTTTTTGCCTAACAAAATCGATTTACGGCTAAAAGATCCGTTGTCGTCAGTGATTTCCAGCTTAGCGCCGCTTATCTGCTCGATAAAACTCTGCAACTCGCCGGCGGCAACTTTATCAACTTCCCCGGCATCAACCGGCAGTACAATTTTGTATTTACTGACAGAATTTTTTACAATGACCGGTGTTGAGTTAACCTGGCAACCAGCCGAAATCATAATTAAGGCAGCAATTGCCGCCGACAATAATTTATTCGATAACTTCATGACCAAAAAACCTCCACTCTTAATTATTTCTCTATACCTTGTTGTTGTTTTCCCACATCCAGACGGTTGCGGCTGCAAACCAGATCAGCGTTGCTATCAGCATTATGAATTTTACTCTTTCAAGGTCCATTCGGCCTGCGAGAAATAATATCGATGGAACTGTAAGCAACACCAGTGATAACAGGGCAATGTATTTTGCGAGACATTTTATCATTTTGTTCTCCAATTAAAATGTTGATTCCGGTCGAACTTTGCGTTGGTAAAGCATGCTCAAAGCGATATATAAAATACCGGCGACAAACCAGCCGGGCAAACTCACGAAAAATATCTGAACGCCGGCGTATTTTACGAGCCACCAACATACGCCCAACGTGCAAAACCAAGTCAGGCCGGCAGCCCAGTTAAAGGCGGTTCCGCTTAGCTCGGCGTAATTGCTTTGCCTGCCGAATTTTTTCAGCAGCCAGAAGTCGACGAAGATAACCGCCCCCATCGGCATAAGCAGCATACCGTAAATCGCCACGAAGCCGAGCAGTTTCATTGCGATGGCTGGGAACATTCCGGCAATCGTGGCTATGACTCCTGTTATTATGGTAACGGCAAATCGTGAAGCTTTTGGCCGAATGGCCTGAAAAGCCAGGCCCGCCCGGTAAATCGTCGGATTGGCGGTTGTCCAGCCAGCGATGATCACACAGATAAGGCCTGCAAGACCTGCCGCACGGAAAGCAAGAGGGCCGGGCAGTACGTCTGTGTCGGCTGGGTTTAAATGTAACTGGTAAGCGTAAAGGATTGAAGCGCTAAGCCACGCCATGAAGTGTCCGACATACATCCCCGCTGCCGAAGCTACGGCGAACCAGCTTTTGCGGGAAAAGCGAAATACTGACAGGTCCGACATTCCGACGTGCATTGCCATATTACAGAACCACGCAAAAAACGCAACGTGCCAGAAAGTAAATTTAATCTGCCCCTCCAGAGGAGCGCCGCCCTTCCAGATTTGCGTCTTGGATAAAGTCAAGAAATCGCTGAGTGAATTGATCTCGGTATCGGTAGCGTTCATAAACTGTTTAAGTCCGACAAAACCGAATGCAAGGAACACGAGTACCATCCAGGGAGCGGCAATGTTCGCGAATTTTGCTACTGTCTGGTAACCGTAAGCTGCTATTACCGCGATCAATCCGCCGACAACCAGCACAGCGACGACCCAGCCGATACTGTTTGGATAAAGGTCATTAAGCCCCGGCATCGGAAACTTAAACCACACCCCCACCGCCGTTGCCGATACGGTTATCATAGCCCCGGCAAGAAAGCAGAACATTACACCGTTGGCTAAATTGTAAAGTGTAACCAGTTTTCGACCGCAAATCTTTTCCAAATGATAATAAAGGGTCAGCCGAGTATGAGTTGCTATCGGAGCGCACAGGAATATCCAGCTTAAAACCGCAAGAGCGTTGCCAACGATCAGGCCGACGACTACATCGAATGCACTTACTCCGGCGGCAACAAATAAAGGCCCGATCATAAGCTCTGTGCCCGCGCAATGTTCACCAGCATACATGCCGATAAAACTCTTAAACCCCAGCAGGGCGCCTTGCGGAACAGGCTCGCGTTCGAATTCGTTAGATGAAGATTGCTGCGTTTCTTCTTCGGCCATTTTTATATCCTTAGCTTAAACACAGAAACTGACAACTTTTATATCCGTTTGATCTGGACTTGCTTTTCGTATTGCTTTACCTCGTCGAGCCAGGCCATTTGCACCGGCACATTATTTTTCAGACAGTAATGATCCCACACCGCGCCGAAGGGCAGCGTCTTTAATTCTTCCAGCATTGCCAATCGCTCTGTAAAGTTATCCTCAAGTTCGAGTTTTTGAAGTGCCCGGCTCGGTTCAAGCAAAGCCCCCAGCAATGCCTTGATCATAGCCCGCGTGCCGATCACCCATGCCGCTACGCGATTTATGCTTGCGTCGAAAAAGTCCAGGCCGATATGCACCCGGTCGAGATAGCCACCGCGAATGATCTCCTGTGCGATCGCCAAAAGCTCATCCGACAGGATCACCACATGGTCGCTGTCCCATCGCACCCCTCTGCTCACATGCAGCAGAATTTCATCGAGGAATGTCAGCACTGAGGATATTTTATCGGAAATAACTTCGGTCGGATGGAAATGGCTGGCGTCGAGGCATAAGAGTTTGCCCCTGCTGATAGCATATCCCATATAAAACTCATGCGAACCCACAACATAACTTTCCGAACCGATCCCGAACAGTTTGCATTCCACCGCATCGAGATGGTATTGCTTATCAAGTTTTTCGGCGAAAATTTCATCGAGCGATTCTGCAAGTCTTTGACGCGGAGCCTTTCTATCTGCAGGTATGTCCTTATAGCCGTCCGGGATCCAGAAGTTTGTCACACAGGCAGTGCCGAGCTGTTTGCCGATCTCCTCGGATATCTTTCGGCAAAGAATACTGTGAGTTATCCAAAAATCGCGTATCCCCTTATCATGATGAGAAAGCGTAAACCCGTCCTCAGCCTTGGGGTGCGAATAACATGTCGAGTTAAAATCCATACCAAGCCCTTGCCCTTTGCACCAATCGATCCAGCTTTGAAAATGCTCGACCCCGATCTCATCGCGTTCGACAAACTTCCCGCCATTATCAAGATAACTCGCGTGAAGATTCAGCCGGTGGCTGCCGGGTATAAGGCTAAGTGCCTTGGCCAGGTCGCTTCGCAGCTCGTCGATCGTTCGAGCCTTACCCGGATAGTTTCCCGTCGCCTGGATCCCGCCCCCGCCAAGCTCAGCACCAGGCCGTTCGAATCCCCCAACATCATCACCCTGCCAGCAATGCAGAGAAATCGGAATCTTTACCAAGCGATTCACAGCGGCCTCTGTATCAACGCCAATTTGTGAATATATATCTTTTGCAATCTCGTACGATCTTTCTATTTGGTTTGTATCAGCCATTGTTTTTCCTTATAAGATTTATATTTGTTTGCTTCGGTATGATTCTACTTCCCAGTTTTCAATAAACTCTCTTGAAGAGTCCGAAAGGTACTTAATGCCGCCGAAAGCATCAGCAAGCTGTATCACCAACGCTCCATCCTGGGCGAACTCAAGAGCAAGCGAGGCTTTATTTTCAGTAGCTCCTATTCCAAAGACCATATCGTCCCATGAGATCACATTTGGCAGGTAACCGTGTTTCTGCTGGAAATCAGCAAGAGCCTGTTTGTCAGGTGTGCCGGTAAAGATAAAAGATTTTGCATACACGATATGGTCGGGAGATATCGGCCCTTCGGACACCTTAAAACTACCGGATACTTTGATCGATATATCAGCCTGCGGATAGTTTTCTTTAATGAAGTCAATCGCGGCTCCCTGTTTTGCCTTATCCGGCAACGCTCCTATATTAAGCTCTGTTGAAATATCCGCTGATCCATATTGCCCAGCTAAAACTGACATGACATTGCCATATAACTCATCAATTTCCTGCGGGGTATCCGCGGCGATGAACACGCCGTGGTTATCAAGAAAGATAACCGCCGGCTCTTTGCCGTGTTTTTGCTTGTAGCTTTCTATCTCGTCGCGAACTTTCATGCATAAAGTGTAGCCCGGGTCAATGTAATCTATCCAAAGGGCTTCGCCGAAAAAATCTGCGGCAACTTTAGCGCCATTAAGGGCACATGTCATTCCGTTAACTGTTGCCGGGTGTGTATGAACAACGAACGCGGTATTCAGCGTGTTATGTAAAGGTGCTTCAACCGAGGGCCTGCCGCTATCGGGATCAAGTTTCGCAGCCAGCATAAAGTCCTTGACCAGGGCTTCACGTTCAGCAGGATCCGTCGGCGGCGTAACATCGTTAAGTTTGCCAAGCTTTGCTCGATCCATCGCGACAAAAGCTTCGGCGGTTATCGACCCAAGCGTTGTTCCCGAAGGCTTTACCCATACAGTATCCTTGTCCTTGAACGAGGTATTGCCCCCGCCGCCTTTTACATAATCTGAATCACCGAATTTGTGTGACAACTCTACGATTTGTTCTAAACCGGTCAAAATAAACTCCTTAAATCATTCCATATAATTTTAATGTAACTCTAATTGCTCCGTATCGCCGGCGGCTTCCGCTCTCATCTTTTCGATAAATTCTTTTGTCACCGGGTACCGGCTTATCAGTATC
>JBHPEQ010000075.1:0-12266 GCA_042576845.1 Planctomycetota bacterium | reverse complement strand
TTCCGGCCTGCTTAATATCTTTGGCATAATTATGGTAGACAAAAGCCCCAAGATTACAATTACAATCATGAGTTCAATCAAGGTGAAACCTTTAAATAGCGTATAGCGTGTAGCGTATAGTGTAAGGAATCGTCTGTTTTTTCTCATCTTACAGTACTCCACTAAAAGGCCTGATTTATTTCAAATATCGGCAGTAAAACAGCCAGGACTATAAAACCAATAATAACACCCATAATAATAAGTATGGCAGGCTCAAGCAGCGAAACAAGCGTTTTAGCTTGTCTATCCACTTCACCGTCAAACATATCTGCAATGTCAATAAGAGCTGCTTCTATGTTGCCGCCAATTTGGCCTGTAGCTATGATGTGAAATACAATAGGAGGAAACAATCCCGTTTTCCTTACTGCACCGGCGATATTATCTCCTCTGCTGACTAAATCCTTTACAGAATCCATGGCGTGTACAATAAAGCTGTTGCCAATCACACTTTTTGCAATTTCCAAGGCGCCAAGTACAGGGATGCCGCTGATAAGAAGTATTCCTAATGTCCTTGTTAGACGTGCTATTTCTAATTTCAGGAAAAGCTTGCCAAAAAGAGGCAGCTTTAGCTTAGAGCGGTCCACAAACAATCTGCCTTCTTTGGTTCGCAGCCAGAATCTGATTCCGCAAAAACCCGCACAAACGATAATGGCAATCAGCAACAAATATGTTTTTATAAAAGTGCTTGTTGAGATAAGCAGTCTTGTAGGCCAGGGGAGGGCACGATTCATTTCAAGGAATATTTCCGTTATGCTTGGAACCACAAAAGACAGGAGAAAAAACACAACTCCGACCGCTACCACTATCATCATTGCGGGATATGCGACAGCGGATTTGACCTTTCCCGCGAGGTTAACACGTTTTTCCAGCATTTCAGCCAGTCGCAGGAGAACATCTTCCAGGGTCCCGCTCATTTCCCCTGCCGCCACCATATTGACAAACAAGCTCGAAAAAACGCTCGGATGTTTTTTAAGTGCATCGGCAAGCGCGCTTCCTGCATTAACGCTGTCAGCAACTTGCTGCATAATCTCTGCAAGAGTATCGCCTTGAGACCCCAAACGCATCAATCCGTGTTTTGGGACCCCTTGTAGTTGTTCAACTAAAGCCGACAGAGCGGGCACAAGCGGCATACCAGCTCGCAACAGAGTCGCCAATTGGCGTGCGAGGATGCAGAGGTCTCTTGTACGGACTCTTTTGAAAATGTCCCGTTCATATATTTTTTCCTTCGTATCAGCAGCACAATGACCATCTGCTGCTTGATGCGTTGGGATGGACTTCTTGTCGCTTAGCAAATTGTATTCAACTACCGACATGTTCAATTGCTCCTACATCTGTTTGCGCACTATCTTGTGTAATCCTGCAGACTTCTTCAAGAGTAGTTTCACCTGCCCGTGCCTTATGTAATCCGTCCTCTCGCAAGGTGCTCATACCTTTTTCAACGGCCGCTTTTTTTATAATGTGTGAACCTCGCCGTTTTATTATTAGTTCCTTGATGTCATCGTCGATAACCAACAGTTCAAAGATTCCTGTTCTTCCCAAATATCCGGTTTCAAGGCAGTTTTTACAGCCGACTCCCTTGTAGAACTGCATACCCCCCGCTGATATTTCTTCATTTTCGCTCAATAGAGAAATCATTTGCTCTTGCGGACCGTAAGGATCCTTGCACTCCGGACAGATGACCCGCAAGAGCCGCTGGGCCATAACCGCGACGACCGAGGATGAGATCAAATACGGCTCAATGCCCATATCAATCAGTCGAGTTACGGCTGAGGCTGAATCGTTTGTATGGAGGGTACTTAGAACCAGATGACCCGTAAGCGAGGCCTGGATAGCAATCTCAGCGGTTTCAACGTCGCGAATCTCTCCTATCATAACCATATCAGGATCCTGTCTGAGAATATGCCGGAGGCACCTGGCAAATGTAAGGCCTATCTTTGGTTTCACCTGCATCTGACCAATGTCATCGAGTTGATATTCAATTGGGTCCTCGACGGTAAGAATGTTCTGTTCTTCAGAGTTGAGTTCGTTTAAAACGGCGTAAAGTGTAGTTGTCTTGCCGCTACCAGTAGGGCCTGTGAGCAGAATTATACCATGTGGAATCTTAATCAGATTCCTGAAGCGATCAAGTATGCCCCGGCTGAATCCTATTTTCTCTAAGCCCAATTCACCACTGTTGTTATCCAGCAATCTCAATACTATCCGTTCACCGCCCGCCGTTGGTATAATCGAAACCCGAATATCCACCAAGTCCTGGCCTATTTTAATCCGGCTTTGCCCGTCCTGTGGTAATCTCCGCTCGGCAATATTAAGGTTTGCCATAATTTTCAATCGTGACACAAATGCCGCAATTTGTTGCTTAGGCAAAGTAAATATATCATGCAATACCCCATCAATCCGAAAACGTACCCTTGCTGTGGTCTCATATGGTTCAATGTGAATATCACTGGCTCTGCTGTGTACCGCCTGGAAAAAGATTTTATTCACTAACTTTATGACCGGTGCCTCATTGGCAATGTTCAGCAGGTCTTCAGCGCGTGTTTGAACAAAAGTTCCATCAGTATCATTGTTATTGCTGGGTAAATCCTGCTCGCTGAGGTCTTCGTTATTACCGCCAGGGCTTGTGTTGTGATAGTAGCAGTGACTTATAGCCTGTTCTATTTCGGAGGCAGGACAAATAACGCGAGTACATGGTTGGTCCAGGATGGTCAAAATAGCATCGTATGCTTCTATATTGAGCGGGTCTGCCAAAGCAACTACAACCTGACCATTTTTCAACATAATAGGGATTGCACATTGCTCCTTAAGAAACTCCAGCGGCACTTTTCTTACGAGCTGCGGATTCAATTGTTCCGGCAATATGGTTTCCAAATACTGTTCTGCTGTTTGTGCATTCGATTCTGTAATCACCGGTTGGTCTCCTCAGAACCGGCCGAGCTTTTCTTGTTGGATGTATTCCTCTGGAGCTCTTCAATTTCCGGTTTCATTTCATCTTTCTTTTTATCAGTTATGTTCTCCAGGTCCTGCTGTCCGGTCATAACATGCGGCGTTATGAATATGATCAGATTCGTTTTCTGTAATTCATCTTTCTTGTACCTGAATAGACCACCAAGTAAAGGAAGGTCGCCGAGAAGAGGTACTTTCTTTTCAAGAGTAGTCTTGTCATCTCGAATAAGGCCGCCGATGACAACGGTCGAGCCGGAATTCATAGAAACAACGGTATGTGCCTCTCTTTTAGCTGTTGTCGGAGTATCGGAAGAAGCAGTGGATTCAACAAGCTTTGTGAACTTGCTGTCAATTTCGAGTCTGACCAGACCGCCCTTACTAATGTGCGGTACTATCTCCAGACTAATTCCAACGTCTTTATATTCGAATGTTTTTATCACGGTGGGGGTAAGTAAGTCGGTGGTTTCGGTGATTCTTGATTCGGTGACAAATGGTCTGTTTTCTCCCACGATTATGTAGGCCTTTTGATGATTCGAGGTCGTGATATGTGGGGTCGAAAGAATATTAACGCCGGTTTCTTTTTTCAAAGCGGTTATCATTGAACCAATGCTCGTAGTTGAGCCGGTTTTCTTCCATGCGCCTATGCTAAGACCCTCAAGATCTCCGCTGGCAAAATCCACTCGTGGCCCAAAATTTGTTGCCGCGAAGAAACGAATGCTACCTGCTACAGCTTCATCAACTGTGGCCCAGTCGATACCTATTTCTTCCAAGTTCTCCTCACTGACCTCCATAATCAGCATCTCAACTAAAACCTGCTCTCTGATTATATCCAACTTTTCCGTAATCTCAGCAATAAGTTCGTAGTCCTGAGCCGAAGCAGTAATTATCAATGCGTTTGTACCTTCATCAGCAGCGACGTTAATATTCTGAGTAGTTTCGAGTGCGCTGGTAATCCGCAAATTTGTAAGGGCTGTAGTAAGTGATTCAGCAGTTTCTTTGGCCCTCGCGTTTTTGAGATATATCACATGAACATTGTTTGCCCCACTGGGTCGCTCAACATCAAGCTGTTCTGCCAACCTCCTAATTGCCTCAGTGTCATCATCATTGGCGACAACAATAAGTGAATTTGTTCTTAAGTCAGGCAGGATTTTCATACCTGTCTGAATTTGCGGTGTACTTGTGCTGCGTCCAGTCTGCGAAGAGGAGGCTTTACTCTTCTCTATTATACGTGTAATTTGCTCACTGAGCACTTGCGCCGAAGCGTACTTTAATGCAATTACGGCAAGTTGTTCTTTTGAACCTGCTACATCGAGTGTTTGAATAATTTTGGCGATATGACGTATATTTGAAGAGACATCCGTAATCAAAACTGAATTTGTTCTCGGATAGATTGCCATATATGAGTCTGTGGCCAACAGAGGCTTAATAAGGTTACTCATCTCTGTAACATCAGCATACTTCAATGGAATGATCTGGGTAACAAAAGAATCACTTTGAGGAATGTCCAAAGGGTTACTGCCAATGCGAACCTGTAAGTTATGTTTTACAGCCTTTGCTTTTGGCACTATTTTCACAAGGTCTCCGGCGGGAACGGCAGCATATCCTTTCACTTCAAGAATCGATTCTAAAACCTTGTAAATATCACCAAGGCGTATCTTTGTTGGTGACATCACCGTAACAGTACCCTTGATACTGTCATCTACAACAAAGTTGATACCGGTTATGTCGCCAATAGTTTTGAGCATAATCCGAATATCAACCTGGTCAAAGTTTACCGATATAAGCTCATTGGGATCTTTAACTCCGTTATATTGAGCTCGAAGCCCTCCAGCCATACCAGTTTTTTCAAGCACAGGTAGATTTACTATTGCTTCAGAATTTGATTGCTCTGTCGCAATGGCAGAACTGCCGGCAAAGGTTATGCAAATTAGGAATATAGGACAAACAAGACTTTTCAACAGCCTTTGCACTTTTTGCCTGTTTATGTTTAAATTCTTTAATACCATTTGTTTTATCCGCTCTTAAATCCTCTAACCATTTACCACAAAGCAAATGAGAGTTTTTTAGGTTTATCACTTCGTAAGAGTTCGACAGTCATAGCTTCCTGCGACCTTGCTTTTTTGAAAACTTGGTAGGCTTTCTGCTTACTGGTCAATAGATGCCCGTTAACTGTACGGATAACATCACCATTTTTTATGCCAAGTTCTTTTGCGAACTTTATATTTTCTAAGCCTGTTATTTTAAGTCCTTCTGTTTGGCCATTAACAACATAGGGCTCAATAACAGCTTTTATTAGTACTTCCTCTACACGTTCGATTTTTGTTCGGATGTTAGTGTTGGTGTTTTCCTCTGGTAAATCAGTTTCCAGAGTTTTACTTTTCTCGTTATTAGTTGGGGACGAGGATACATGATTATTATCACTGCTGTCAGACTGCCATGAAGTGATCCCCAATATTTTTCTTTGTTCATCGTGAAGCAGAGTTACCGCATCTGAGTCTATACCCTCTATGCGGGCATTACCAACCACCTGACCTACTTTGTAGAAGTCAAACACACCTGTTTTAAGATCCTTTATAATGGCTCTAGCAACCGAAGGGCTTCCGGATACAGTGCCAAATAATGCTAATCCTAACTCCTCAGAAACCGAGCGATCGAGACCAAAAGAATCAGCCGTTAATGACCTTTCACCCGGGCCTGTTGCTTGGCTTGAAGTTCCAAACGGATCTCTTTTGGCAATTTGGGCATAATCTTCGAGCGATAAATCTGGCAAACGTGTCGATTCGACCGCTTGTGCACTGCCTTTACCCTGCGCAGAGGCTGGGGTCAGCCCGTTGTCTATTTCTCCAAGTGGCAGTACCACTCTGATAACCACAAACAAGAGCACCATTAAAAGTGCTAACTTACTTGCAAATAAGGCTTTACGAGTATTCATTCTATCACCGCTATTTTTTTTAGACACACTTTTACCACTTTATAAACTATCGTCTCGCTATCTCCTGCACTTAAGTTGGAAACCTCTGTTTTACACCTATTATAACCATTCGCGGCAGGGGGTTTTGAGGCAGCTTTTTATAGGTTTATGTGTGGAGTTGCAACAAGTGGCTTGCCGTGATGATAATCGCCGAAGCTGCAGCTTCAGGCAGCGAATACTCCCGCCATTACATAGTAGCTTATATTAGCCAGACCGTGAAACAAAATTGGCGCTAACAGCGACTTGGTCCGGATAAACAGCCAGCCAAGAACCAAACCAGGCAGAAATGTCAGGACCGATATTATCTGGCCTTGTACTATCATATGAGCAGCCGCAAAACAAGCAGCTGATATTACTATGCTTACCCAGCATTGCAGCGTACGCCGTCTTGCCATCACCGTGTTTATTAACCGCAGGATATTACCTTGCAGAAAACCTCTGAAAAATACTTCTTCAGCTACAGCAACATACATAAACTGATATAATATCCAGCTAACCCATTCTTGATTTCGTGGCAGTATAGGTCGCAAAGGTAAATTTAATCCATAGGATTTCAGCAACCATAAACCGCAAAACATAGCAGGGAAAACCACCAGACAGGTCCAGCCAAGCAACACAAGCGAATGCTTAGTTTGTCTGAAAGCCAGACCAATCTCAGATAACCTGCTTTTTCTTATCACTGTCGGAATAAGTGCAGCAGATACCAGAATACATGGAGTCATGAACCAACTAGCACTGAAAACCTTAATTGCTAAAACTGCAGCAATTGTTATTAGAACCGTCTCTACCAACAACAGTGTGTCGAGACGTTTTAATCTGTTGTCCAAAAACGAAACCGACTCAATGGTCGGCAGTGAATCGGCAGCACTTAACTGACTGGATAGAAAGCTCATTTTCGTTCATTCACTTTTTGCAATATCATGCATCTTCTTTTTACGTTTGTCCTGCAGTTTCAATATTGTCATCACCACAGTCAAGCCAATGTAAGGTAACAGGAATTCGACTATACTGCCCTGGCTGTTAAGAGACATAGAACAGCCCCCGCCGCCGCCGGCAGCAGCGACGATGCCATCACCAACCAAGAATTGTGTAAAATGCGTGGTCTGAAATCGCAGAACAGATAGAGTCGAAGATATTTCGATGGTCTCAACATCTGTTATTCCCTGCTGACTGAGCATGCCTGTGAGAGGATTATACCAGTATGCGTCGGGTGTTCCAGAAATAGTAGTAGAATCATATGGAATTACAATTGTTACCGGCTGATCAAATTCTATTCCACTTGGCCCAAAGTCATAGAATGCGGTGTAATTGCTCAGGGCAATATTTGGCGGATTCAATACTTTCGATATCGTGATATTTACGTCATGTTGACTAGCATTCGCCGGTATTGTTACGGAGACATCCGTCATATTGGTAATGTTGTCCAGAATTATCCCTATTATTGTCCCTAATAAACTTGAAAGATTCTCAGAATCCAAGGTTGTTGGGGCAAGAAAAGAGCTTCCTGCGAAATAAATGTCTGTGCTTACATTCCTCCCGTCGGAGAAAACGATATAAGGGTGTTCGTATCCATCAATGCCTATTGCTGGATTACTTTGGGCGGAATTGGTTCCGTCATCGCCAATCAGTACATTTGTACCCGAGCCGGAATTTGCTTCAAGAGAATAAATATCAGTGTCACTATTATCGTTGGAAACATTCCTCTCGTCTTTCCAGCAGGTAAAAACCTTCAAATTATTTCCTGTACTGCCAGCAACGGTAATAGCAGGTTCTAATTGATCAGCGTTTGTAGCGTCATCGATTATTGAGGAACCAGTCACTGCGCTGCCGGGCAGGCCGGTTGAAGATGCATAGTATATGTCATTGTCACCCGGTGCATTGTCTACCCAAACGAAATGCAGTACCTCTCCTGATGCTTCGGTCGCGATGACAGGGCTTATTTGGGCTCCAGCTTTGCTTACAACCGCTACATTTGTCCATGAGCCGTTAGACGAATCAGCCCCGTATATGTCGCTTGTTCCAGCTCTGTTGTCCTCCCACAGGAGATATACTCTATTTGCAGCGGTTATAGCGATAGCCGGCGACGTCTGAGAGGAAGCGTTTGAAGTAATTTGCGCAGTTGCTTTTGTAACAAAAAGGTTACTCGATGAAGCTATGTATATGTCATTATTGTCGTTTTGATTGTCCTGCCAAGCGATGTAAGTTTTATCCGCGTTGTCTATGGCCATAGCAGGTCTTGTCTGATCGCTGTTGGGATCAGAGACTTTTCTCGCTGCCGACCAGGTAATACCATCCGTTGAAGTTGACATGTAGATGTCCCATTCACCATTTCTGTAGTCCTGCCATGCGACGTAAAGTCTATCAATACTGTCTATTGCAATGGCAGGGGCAGATTGAGCAGAATCATTATTAGTGATATTAACACTATCTCCGAAAGTGTCGGTACCATAGGTTGACTTTCCGACATAAATATCTCTGACACCTGAGTTTTCTGCCTCCCAGACCACCCATACATCACCGTTGCTTGCCTTAATAGTTGCAGGAGTGCTATGGCTGGAATTAACCGTGTTTACTTTCAGGTTCTTTCCGAACGATCGCATTTCCGTAGCAAAGGAATACGAATACTCGTCCATTACATTTGAACCAAGGTCTGTGGCATTTACTGCAACCGTTATAGTCTGATCGTAGTCAAACGTTTCATCGGCCTGGTAGATGTATCTATAAGCTGCGCTGGTGCCTATTCGCTGGCAAATCCCGAATGATGAATTGTATTCTGCTGTATCTCCCGTATATACAAGATTCCCGTTGATCTCGATAGTTACCGTAGATGCATCAACACCTTTGCCGGAGTCGGTAACGTCCAGATAAATCAGAGAATTTAGCGGTGCTTGTATTGAGTCAGCAGCCGGTGAAAGATTAGTAACACTTGGCGCCACAATATCAAACGCGTTAATCGTTACTGCCACCGTATCCGTATCCGTTGCACCATCATCATCGGTTACTGTAAGAGTAATCGTGTGTTCACTATTGGAAAATGTCACATTTGGGCTTATACCTGTGGCAATTGGGGTGCTGGCTTCACTCCATATGTAGCTTTGAATGGTACCGTCTGAGTCGGAAGAACCGGATCCATTCAAAGTAACCTGCTCACTGCCGTTGTCATCAGAGTCGGTAACGGTCTGGTCGGAGCCGGCGTTGGCAATGGGAGCCTGATTAGCGGGTTCATTGACTGTGACGGTTACCGTGTCCGTATCAGTTGCACCATCGTCGTCGGTTACTGTAAGCGTGATCGTATGCTGGCCGGTAGAGAGAGTTGTATTCGGATTGACGCCTGTGGTAATCTGAGTCCCACTTTCACTCCATACGTAGCTTTGAATGGTACCGTCTGAGTCGGAAGAGCCGGATCCATTCAAAGTAACCTGCTCACTGCCGTTGCCATCAGAGTCGGTAACGGTCTGGCCGGAGCCGGCGTTGGCAGTAGGAGCCTGATTGGCAGATCCATTTACTGTGACGGTTAGCGTGTCAGTATCAGGTGCACCATCATCGTCGGTTACCGTAAGCGTAATCGTATGCTGGCCGGTAGAAAGCGTCACATTCGGGTTGGCGCCTGTGGTAATCTGAGTCCCACTTTCACTCCATACGTAGCTTTGAATGGTACCGTCTGAGTCTGTGGATTGAGAGCCATCTAGGGTGACCTGTTCGCTGCCGTTCTCATCAGAGTCGGTAATGGTCTGATCGCCTCCTGCGTCGGCGATAGGAACTTGATTGCCACCAGGCGAAGAAACATATTCATAGGCTCCAATATCAGGAGTAGCATCGCGGGGATTGCCAAGAATATCAGTAGATGGAGCATCCGTATCAGTGCCTGCATCAATGAAGCTGCTACCAGGAGCTAGATTAACATTACCGTTTGCGTAATCGACAAACTCGACATTTAGATTATAATTGCTTATGTCAACATTGTTACTTGTTTCTACATCATATGTTTCTGGGGAAATAGTAACACCATCTGATATATTATTGCGAACCACAACATTTGACATTGTATATTGCGGGTCGCAGTCAAGGCAGATATTGGCCCAAGCATTAGCCCACGGCTCATCGCCGTCCGCGTATGTTCGGAGAATTGTATTATTAACAATCGTGAGGTCTTTTGGCCACGTAGTAACGCTACTTGCTTCGTTTGCAGTAATGCCGTGCGCTGAACTTGTGACCAAAATAACATTATTTTGGATTACACCTGATAATTCACCGTCTGTGGCCATAAATATTCCCTGAAGACCATCTCCACTAGTCCATTCTCTATCAGGATCAGAACGGGCATTTATATAATTACGTTGAATTGTAATATTTTGACCATTGGCTCCAGCTATTTGTACGCCATCTGAATGATCTGGATAGGGAATATTGTCAAGAATCCTATTGTCCTGTACTATTGAATCTGGCCCCTGAGTGCGAATTCCATCGTGTGTGAAATACTGAATAAGGTTGTTTTCAGCTAAACCTCCTGCGCCAGTATTTATGCCAGACCAAACATTCTTAACTGTATTATTTCTTATGGTACTATTTGAGCCGCCGGAATGTATCCCGTAATAATGGTAATTATCCCAGTTATTTGAATTATCCGGCCATTTATCTTCAACCATCCAAACATTGCAATTTTCAACTAAACTATCAGAACCCAACGCTATAATTTTATCATAAAGCCCTTCACTGGGCTGTATGCCATTTGGATGATAGTCAGGGCTTACTGTAACTCCTCTTAAAGTCCATCCACTCCACAACCTTACAGATAATAATTTTGGATCTTCTCCGTCTGCTGCTTCTATAATAATGTTTTCAGGAATTTTATTAAAAGTTTGAAATTGACCCCCATTAGTAAGAGTATCGCAAATAAGCTCTCCATGATAACCAGACATAAGTTTAATAGTACTTCCATCAGGAATTGGTTCAGTCTCCCACTTACCAGGTACATAATCTGAATATGTTCCTACTGATGCTATGGACTCCAGACTACCCCAAGGATTGCCCGCCGAACCATCTCCAGTTTCAGTATTGCCATTATCCGGGTCGCAATAATAAATTGCTGCTTGAGAATTAACAGCAGTCAACAAACAAATGACAAGCCAGAATCCTAAAATTCTTCTAATTTTGTTGCACTTAAGATTTTTACCAGTTTTTATTTTGTTATGCATTTTAGCGTTCTTATCTAATTTTTTTAGAAATCAACCAATTAAAGTATAATAAGTAAGTCCGCCGCGGCAAAAGGCAAACTCGGTTTTTCTACACCATTGCCGTAATTCTCCACAATTATCGGTATTATAGAAGACAAAGTGAAACAACATAAAGAAGAAGCAGATTTTGTAACTATTTCCGTACACCTGTAGGCTTTGTATAGAATATGACGAATATTATGAGACGTTGGTTGTTGATTTTTCTAAACTGTAGTGCTGTATGTTAAATAAAAATATCAACTTTTTCAAAAAGAGCATAAAATCCTGCTTAAGCGTGAGAAATGGGGAAAATGTACGATCCTCATTGATTTACGCACCCTAAGAAAACAAAAAATTTTTAGATTTTTGGATTTTTCTGAAAAATAGCTTGACAACAACTCATATATACGATAAAATCAACGGTGGCTTTATATGCCTTTTGGTATACCTCTATCGGATGAGAGGAGCCGCCTCTTAGTATCCCAAAGGATTGGCTGGTTTTGCAACGGAGTTACTGTTATGTCATAGCTCCGTGGAAGACTTATTGTCAGTAAATTTTTCATTAGAGTGAAGCGTTTTTTTTTGTCTTTAGAGTACTACTTTTGGGTTACTTATTAAAACATATTCAATATAGCTACTATTATAGGACTATACAAAGCTAATCAAAAGGAATGAAGCTATCGATGTATCATACTAGCTCAGCAAGGGTTGCCAAAATCTCGACATCTTTGGTATTGAGCCTTTCTCTTGTCTTGCTGATACTCTCTGGCATAGTATATAGGGTTTTGGCCTCCCGCTTGAAACTTATCGTTGAAACTCCTATTGAATTGCCTGTGCCACTGAGCGCTTTCCCTGCTCAAATCGACCCCTGGGTTGGCAAAGAAGTACCAATCCCTCTTAATATACAGCGTGTAGCAGGAAATGATGATTTTTTAAACCGCCTATACATAAACAAATTAAATAATGAATGGATCAATGTCTACATCGCCTATTCTGCCAGACCAAGAACTATGCTGGGTCATAGACCCCAGGTTTGTTACGTTGGTGGCGGCTGGATTCACGACAGCACCGAAATCTCCGAGGTTGTCTCCAATTTTGGC
>JBHPEQ010000074.1:0-12424 GCA_042576845.1 Planctomycetota bacterium | reverse complement strand
GAGTATTATATCGAGTTTTTTGGGCTCTATTGACTTTTGCTGATACGCTCTGCAGGAATATCTTTTACGAATGACTTCGAGTACTTCCATTATACAACCTCAATAGTCGAACTGTTTAGATAAATGCTTTGCAACTGTGCCTTAAATATAAAATATCAAAAATATTGACGCAAGCGATAAAAATCTGTATCATCATAATATAAATTAAGACATAAGGGCGATTAGCTCAGTTGGCTAGAGCGCCTGCTTTACACGCAGGAGGTCACAGGTTCAAGTCCTGTATCGCCCACTTTCCGAGTCGATATTATTCAAAAACTTGCTGAAAAAACATTCCTTTGTAATCCTTCTCGGCGAAAGCTGTGTTACACTTATAATTACACTTTTGAACTTATTTTGGAGGTCAGTATTAGGCCGAAAAACAAGCCAGCATCGCATCCTATTTCGCATCACAAACATATCAAGCAGTATTATGTAACGAGGGGCGGAAAACAAAATCATCTGGGATATGCTAAATACGAACGGAATTAATCGTTGTCGGTCAGTAGAATTTTGGCCGGCAGTAATGTAAAAAAAGCTGTGAATAAACCACAGCTTTTGGTTTTTTCGTTAGTTTGTGGTTGTTATGCTCTGCGTCTTTTAAGTATTGCCAATCCGCCCAGGCCAAGCAGAAATATCGTAGCCGGCTCAGGGACAATGTTACAGGATGGATAATATCCCGTGTAATCAGCAAAGACTGTTTCTTGGTCATTCTTGGCAATCAGTACATTACTATATGTACCATATTCAGGAATAATGTTTGCAAAATAATTAAATGTGCCGTATCCGTACGTGTCCGGCTCACCGGGAGGGTCATGTGGTGAATTGTATTTAATAAGAGGGTCCGTTACGGGAATGGAAGGGTCACCGGTGAGTTCAAAAAAGCCTGTCCATCCCATTGCCATAGGGTCATCCGGATACTCTTCACTTGTAGAGTAACCTCCCGGCGTGGGGAATTCTATTAAGTGGTCAACTGGATCCCATTCCGGTTTTAGAACTAAATCCCAGTGACTTAATCCATAGTTTAAGGCCCACTCTACGTTCATTTCGTAAAGATACCAACCATCGTATAGACCACCATCTGTGATTAAAGTGGCGGAACTTCCCGTAACGATAATATCAGGGGGAACCAACTCAGCTGATACTATGAGTGGAAAAATAAATATAAAAAATAATACCCCTGCTCCAAGGTAATGAAACTTCATCTTTTCACCCTCTCTTACATTTACCCTTTTCATCATCAACTCTCTCACAATTATCAAAGTGTGTCTTTGTAAGCTCTACGCAAACTTACATCTACAAAGATATCTGTATAATATAATAAGCCAAACCGACCGATAATGTCAAGCAGAAAATTTAGGAAAATTGAGAAAATTGGGAAAATTCTTCATTTTTTTCAGGCTAAACCTAAAAAAATGCCGCTATTGGTCAAAAAAACGCAGATATGTTATTATCAGGTTGCCAGCAGTGCTGAATTTTAATGCCCCATTTTACTCGAAAAACATGGGGATTTTCAAGGCAACCAAACAATCTTTTTCAATAAATCATGTCATTAGTGGCACAGGCAATTTCCAACTGTTGTTATTGCTAATTGAGATTTCCCATTTACACCCCTAAAAAACATAATTTTCTCCGTACGACATCAATATTTTTAGAAAAATTATCTTGAACAGTTAAGAAATTTCTTTTCTAAGTCAGGTTTAGAAAATTTGCACGAAAAACACGTTTTTTATGCTCCCCTTTTCCTCCAATACTTGTTTTTGTATAGACCTTGACCATCCCCTGTCATAAATTAAAATTGATAGGCAATTCTTGGCATTAGCCGTACCCAATCGTCCGGCTTTGCTCTATTGCCAGGCCAATATCTTACGAATGTAATCATCAATAAGTATGCTAACCAAATAAAACCAGCCGACACAGATTATACGATATATATGATTTAGCTGATAATAACGTAATTGACAACAACGACCTTGCTTTGTTCTGCGAGGACTGGCTGTGGCAGGCTGGCTGGACGAAGCAGCCGCCGGTCGGACCGAAACGTGCTATGGGCAAAGGCGCAGCCTGCCCGGATGAAATGCAGCTTACAGAAGCTGTTTCAAAGCCGACAACGAGCAAAGCGGAGCCCACAGCCGAGCAGATAAACGAATTACTCGAATTCCTCGAATGGCTTGAGCATAGCTGGTATAAGGACTCTGAGCTGCAGAAGAGTGTCAGCGAGGATGAACTGCTCAAGTTCATTGAATACATAGCGGAATCAGCCAAACAACAAGTGGATTAAAGAGAACTATACATAGTACCAGCAAGTTATTCTCACGGGCCGGCCTTCCTCCGCCGGCCCTTTTCAGCAAAAGGCAGAAAATCTGACAAGAAAAGGAATCTAATTGGATATGTCCGATAATATATCGTCTCGTACGTGACTATTTACACTTTTTCTTACGAGGTAAAAACCTTGTAAAAGACCTCGAAAGGCCGTTGAAAAGCCGGTTTCCCATAAAATCCTTCTTTTGGAACGGAAAATCATTTTTATTAATAATTTTTAATCCTTGACAAGAGCAACGTCCGATAGTTAAACTAGGACAAAAAGGCAATATGGGAAGGTCTTCTCCCAAAAGGATTTGGTTAAAAAAGTTGGATAGATAAAATGAAGGAACTGTTTACAACCGGTGAGGCAGCAAAATTTTGCAAGATCAGCCAGCAGACAATAATCAGGTGCTTTGACGCTGGTCGGCTGGAAGGTTTTCGTGTCCCGGGCTCCCGATTCCGCAGAATACCACGACAGAGTCTTATTAAGTTTATGAAGGAAAACAAAATTCCTCTGGACTCGATTGAGTCAGGTAAGAAGAAAATCCTTATTGTCGACGATGATGCTGAAATAGTAGAGCTTATCGTGGATGTGCTGGCGAGAGATGGCAGGTTTGATATGAGAACAGCTTCAAGCGGTTATGACGCAGGTCTGGCAACGCAGCAGTTCAGACCTCATCTTATACTGCTCGATTATATGCTTCCCGACGTAAACGGAGATATCGTCTGTCAAACAATAAAGAAGAATCCGGAATTCGAAAATACCAAAATTATTATCATAAGCGGTGTCGTAAAGCAGGATGAAATCGACCACCTGCTCAAAGCTGGTGCCGAAGCCTTCCTGAAAAAACCGTTTAACATTGTTGAACTCATCGATAAAATTGGAAGTGTTTTACAAATGAAATAAACAAGGCCGAAGGCTCAACACTTGATCCTGGGGCTTCAATAAATTTATAGAGGGCTCAGGATAACTTTTTTGTTGTATATAAAGGTGGATGAGAGCTTATATAGCAGAGCATAACAGGAAGGTACAGGGTGATTAAATGACGGTTAGACGAGCCGATTTAACAGGCGCTCAGGAGGTAGAACTTGCCATAGCTCAGATTGATTCGCTGCGGACTCTGCCTTCAGTAGCGCTTCAGCTTTTGCCGTTAATTTCTCACCGGCAGTTCAGTCCTTCCTCACTGGCCGATATAATTGAATCCGACGCCGCTTTGAGCGCAAAAATTTTCTCGCTCATCAACAGCGAAGGCATCACCTTGCCAGAGAGCAAAATGTCACCTGGACGTGCGCTTGATAAGCTGCCGGCACATCTTGTTCAGGAAGCAATATTATCTGTTGATGTCTTTGATGATTTTGCTGGTCTCGAAACCCAAAAGAGCCAGCAGGAGGTAATCAGAAAAGAGCTTGCACTTCACAATCTTGCTGTTGCGTGCGCAGCAGGTGATATAGCGGAAGCTGTATCGGGCCGGTTGGATAGTAAAATTTGCTACATAGCGGGGCTGCTGCACGATATCGGAAAGCTGGCGATTGATAAGGTTATGCCCAAAAGTTTTGTCAGAATCGCGGAGGAAGCAAAATCACAGGGCGCATCTTTCTCTGCTCTCGAGCAGGAATATCTCGGTATTGACCACACGATTATAGGGAAACGCCTGGCTCAAAAATGGCATTTTCCGAAACCTGTTATGCTTGCCATTTGGCTGCATCACAGTAACACAGAAGCCGTTTCTGAAAAAATACCGGAGGCAAAAATCGCTCAGGTCGTCCAACTGGCCGACTATGTAGCACATCGAAGCGGTATAGGCCTTTCGGGTGGTTACGATGAAACAGTTCCGCCTGAGCAGACAATCCAGTCACTCGGTATCACTAATAAACAGCTTGAACAAATACTCGAGGAGCTTGGCGAACAGGTAGACGAAAAAAGTAAACTGATTGGCCTGGATTTGCCGAATGCAGTGGCTGCATACTCCAAAGCCGCTCACCAGACGTCTGTCCGGTTGGTACGTGATAAAGCAAAAATACAGCTCGAACACGAACAATTACAAACCGCATCGAGCCATTTCGAATTTACAAAAGATTTTTTAGCTGGTGTAGATTCCTCAATGAGCGCTCTCGATATTGCCAGAAGATTTGCTGTAAGCTGGCAGAAGTTTTATCAGACAGGGCCGGTGTGTTTGTATATGAGAAGCTCGAATGATTCAAAGCAGCTCGCAACCGTTCTCGTAGAAAAGCTCGCCGAAAGCAAAGTAACTTACCTGAAGGCCCCGTCGAATTCACCGGCAATACCATCGGCAATCGCCGGCAAGTTCGAAATTTTAAACGCCGGCGAATATTTAAACTGGCTCTTTGAACAGGTGGATGTTGAATTTGACATCAAATATACAAAAGCATTGCCTCTGCTTAGCGGCAAAAACGCTGTCGGGGTGCTCGTTTTTGAGCTTCGTTATCCGGTTGACGTTGAGTTGTTCCGTGATAAGTTTCAGACAAGTGCGTCAGTGGCGGCCGTTGTTTTAGATATGGCTTTGTCCTCTTTGTGGAAAGAACGCTTTGCGGAAGCTTTAGCTTACCCCCCTGCTAAACGAAAAAAGAGTCAGCAACAACCTCCATCGCCGGTGCCGCTTAGCTGGTTGGCAGAAATGGCGGCGGGGGCGGCACACGAGCTTAATAATCCGCTTTCGGTTATTTCCGGACGCCTGCAATTGATTGCTGACGGCGAAGAGGACGAAGAGAAAAAAAAGATTCTCTTGAAAATTCAAGAAAACTCCGACGAGATAGCCGAGATAATCGAAGATTTGATGAGCTTTGCAGAACCCAGGCAGCCCAGGCCCGCAAATACGGATGTTAAGCAGATTCTCGATGAAGCGATACAACTGACCGTGCAAAGAACCAGTATTGAAGAGCTTGACATCCAGCCGGAGTTTGGTACGGACGTGCAGGAAGTTTTTGTGGACTCGGCCCAGTTTGTATCATCTATCGCAAATATCTTCTCCAATGCCCTTGAATCCTACCCGAAACAAAGCGGCCCCATAGAAGTAATTGCCGATATGGACATTGGCGGTGAGTCTGTACGGTTACAGATAACCGACCACGGCTGCGGAATGGATGCCGGAACAGTTGAAAGAGCAACCCGGCCGTTCTTCAGCGCAAGGCCGGCCGGAAGAAAACGAGGAATGGGCCTGGCCTACGCCGAAAGGCATATTCAGCTTAACGGCGGTTCCTTAAGTATAACAAGTGAGCCGGGCAGAGGAACAACGGTAACAATTCTCCTGCCATGCAAATAGCTGCTTGTATATCGTAATTCTTATTTCATATGTATTTTCAATTGTGGCGACTCGAAAAAAGACAACATTTGATTAAGTCCGAAAATCCAAAAAGAGTTGACGCTCTTCAGAACGAAAAAGTTACTATCAATCATTACATACAGCAGCACAACTAATAACCGATTATTTATAGGGCTGCGAGAGGGTGCACCGATAAAATCTACCGCTTTCTAAAGCTATACCGAGATTGAACCGATTTTATAAGCCGGGAAGCATAAACTGGCTTTACCGCTTATCAAGGGGGTAGAATGGGTACTTCTCTAAGACAAAAAAGACTTCGGCGTATGGTCATTATGCTCAACAAAGAGCGTAAGCGTCAGGGACAAAAAATAGACATACTCTGCAACGATTTTATTGGGGCCCAAAGGAGCTTCATCAATCGGCTTGACACCATAGCTTTTGCTGCAAATTTCTACGAATCTATAGTCGGAACAACCGACTTGAACACTCTCTTAAATGATGCACGCAGTCACATCCGGCAGGAGATTGCAGATGCAGATGTTACCTTCTTTTTACGCAACAAATCGGGCTTTGAATCGCATGTATTTGAGAACGAGCCAAAGACAGCCACGGAAAGCAAACACCTGCTCGAATGCATAACGGACAATGTTGCCGAAAACATATGCAGAGCAAACAAGGTATGCGCGCTCGAAGACATGCTCGCAACGGGCCTTCAGGGCAATCCGAATGAGTTGGGTAAAATCTCATCTGTAACAATACCACTCGGCGAGTACGGACCTTCACTGGGATTCATTCTGATTTGTCGCTCCAACGAAAACAAACTCACCAACAGAGAAATCAACAATATCTGTGCGATAACTACCGGCCTGTCACAAGCGGTTCAGTCCTGCCAAACACTTCTGCATTCCGCCGATTAACATTCGGCTTTTCCACCGAAAGGTGTCCCCAAGCGGAGTCTCGACCACCCAGCAATTTAACAAATATGGACAATCAGCAGGTTATGATATAATATCGCATACAAAGTTCAGATGAGTTTTACAAAAGGATGCAAAATGAAATTATATCTTGTTCAGCATGGAAAGGCATTAAGCAAAGACGCAGACCCCCAACGGCCTTTGAGCGAAGAAGGCATGAGAGAAGTAAAAAAATGGCCAAATTTATCAAGCCGGTGTCTCTGTCGGTCGGGTATATCTGGCACAGCCCAAAGAAAAGATCTGTCCAGACAGCCCAGCTTTTAGGCGAAGCAATCAAAGTGCAAAACCGGATGCTCGAACGTCAAGGTATAAGCCCGAACGATGATGTCGGCAAATTAGCAAGCGAAATAAGCTCCGCTGAACAGGAGATTATGCTCGTAGGCCACCTGCCATTTTTATCGAAGCTGGCATCGAAGCTTTTGTGCGGCAGCGAATCAGCAAACACAATCTCGTTCAAAAACGCCGGCATCGTCTGTCTTGAACGCACTGAAGTAGAAAACTGGCAGGTCAACTGGACTGTAATCCCGGAGCTGGTTGCCTGAATTGTAATCTAAAACGAACCGTAAACAGTTAAAAAGTGATTATGACTGCCCTACCGACCAAGCCGAAGTTTCCCAGCGAATCCGTTCAAAAGCTGCAAGAACGGATGAACCCCTGCGTCCTCTGTCCCCGCGAGTGCAGGGTGAACCGCAATAATGAACAGACCGGCTTTTGCGGTATCGGCCGCAATCCCGTAGTAAGCTCCGTCGGACCGCATTTCGGCGAGGAAAGCGTGCTCGTTGGCACCGGCGGCTCAGGAACAATATTCTTTGCCGGCTGCAATATGGCCTGTATATTTTGTCAAAACTACGACATCAGCCATCTCCGCCGGGGCCGCGAAGTTACCATCGATAAGCTGGCTCAATCTATGCTTGAGCTGCAAAGTGCCGGCTGCAGCAATATCAATCTGGTTACCCCCACACACGTAGCCGCTCCCATCGCATCAGCAATCGTATCGGCTAAAAAACAACGGCTCACATTGCCGATTGTTTACAACACGGGCGGATATGATTCGGTTGAAACGCTGGAGCTTTTAAGAGGGCTGATAGATATTTATATGCCGGATATGAAGTACTCGGACGCCGCAATTGCTGAACAGCTTTCCAATGCACCGCAGTATCCGCAGATAAACCAGGCGGCCGTCAAAGAGATGCATCGCCAGGTCGGCGACCTGCAAATAGAGAATGGCTTGGCCAGGCGCGGTCTTTTGGTAAGGCACTTGGTCCTGCCGGAAGGTCTGGCGGGAAGTTTCGAGATTATAGATTTCCTTGCGGAGCAGGTTTCATCCTCGACAGCGATTAACGTAATGGCCCAGTATCGCCCCTGCTATGATGGCTTTTCGCATCCCAAACTAAATCGCAGACCGAGACCTGATGAAATCAAACCCGTTCGCAAATATGCCGAAAATAAAGGCCTGCGCATTATCCCGTAACAGTTGTGTATTCTGGAGATTAAGATGCAAAGCAGTCTACTCGCTGAGCTTGACGGCTGTGCCGTAAACCAAAAGTTCAGCGGCGCTGCCCACAACGCTCGTTGTCATATAGCGGGCATTGATTATCGCATCCGCTCCCATCTGTGCAGCTTCGGCGACCATCCTGTCAGTAGCTGTTTGCCGCGCATCGCCCATCATCTGGGTGTATTCAGTCAATTCGCCGCCGAGGATTAGCCTCACTATGGCGGACAGGTCTTTGCCCAGCCATATCGCAAATACCGTATGCCCCTGCACCAGGCCGAGAATCTTGCTTACCTCTCGGCCGGGTACTTCTGTGGAATTCAACAGCAAAACTTTTGCTCCCGGCTCAGCAGCAACCGGCGCCTTACTTAATAATCTGCTTTTCCTTTGCTCGAGAGCCAGCGTCCCCAGGACCACAAGGATACCGCCCAACAGGCAGAAAACCGCTATCCGCAGCCACCACGGCACCACCGGGTCATCGGCAACAACCACGTGCCAGGGTATGCCGGCAAAAACCGAAACGAACAACCCCAGCACAAACGCCAACGAACCAATTTGTCGAACTATCTTCATAACTTCTCCTTTAAATATCAAAATCGCATATCCGCCGTAGCTTGGTTTCTTTCCAGCTTCAGCAAAAGAGAAAGCGAAGGCAGACCAAAAAATTGAAGATAACGCCTGAGTGCAGCCGCTGGTTCGGCTTAATTCTTAAAAACATATACTATAATAACACATCACCAGCTTCTCTTTTAAGCATAACCATTTACGACAAACCTGCAAGGATTTATTTTATTCCCGAACGCCCTATTTATTCGTGGTTTGTGCCTCGTGATTCGTGATTCGAGACACGATACATGAGTTACGATTCACGAGTCACACCCCAAGTCCGGCCGAGGGGTCTATTAAAATGGATTTATCGACTCCTCTACAGCTTCCTCGGAATGAAAGTTGTTTATTGCATCTTTAGCTTTTTTGTATTGTATAAGGATTGGGATATTGACAAAAAGAGGAGTTGAGATACAATGGGGTTGTTTCGAGCTTGTTTCGAGACATTTAACGTTTGTGGTGAGAGTAGCTCAGTTGGACAGAGCACTGGATTGTGGTTCCAGGGGTCGCGGGTTCAAATCCCGTCTCTCACCCTTTAAGTTCGTATCTCGTATTGCGTGATGCGTATTTCGCTTAAGGAAATAGGATTAACCATTACCCTGCCCAACATTTTTAACTATATCGTCTGCAATTGTGCACACGGGAGGTTGTTCAACTCTATCTGACGAGCGTATCAAAGATCCGTACCTGCTCGAAGCTGTCTTTGTTTTCCTCGGTAAACTTTAGATGCCTATCCGCAGTCTGGTATTGGTCGTGAAATTTCCTGTTCTTAAATATTATATGCAGGCCAATATCGAAGTCGCGAACGTTCACCGGCCGGTCGAGATCTTCAGCAATAGGCCCAGCGGCGAAAAAGACAATACCGGGAAGGTCCTTAAGATACTCGTAGCAGGAATCAGTAAGAGCGCTTTTCGCGGAGTCAGAGGTATCATTTAATTTAAAAAAAACATTGTGAGCCAGCATCGGCTCTTTGGCCCCAGTTTGCTTAGCAAATTGTCCTGCCCCACATCCGGCAACGAGCATAACAACCATAATTATCAAAACCACAAGCACTCTATTCATAATTACATCCTCAAATTTCAATAATTTTTTTCATTGTTATAGTCCTGTTTTCATATACAGAAATAATCACGTTTAAGATTATAACCTTAAAGACAACCAGCCGCAAGCCAAAGGTCCGCCTATGGCTTTTATGGGTTAAGAAAAAAAGGCCGAGCTAAACCAGCCCGGCCTTTTATCTGATTGATGGCGTATATGGGTTACTCTACAATTTTACCGAATTTCACAGATATTCAAAAGCTTTACGCCATCAAATTCGAGGCAGAGTTTGGGCGCAGAATGTAAGTAAAGTGATGACCTATTCCATCAAGTCGAAGGGTGAGATGTAGTCGCCGAGTTTTTGCTGGGCGGTATTGAGGCGTTTGCGGACCGCAGTGAAGGTCTCAAAGACAATCGCAGGAGTGTCCGGGACCTTTTCCCTGTAAACCTTCTCGACCCTGTCGAGCTTGGATAATTGCTCGGGTATTCTGATTTTGAATTGCTCTGCGTAATCTTCGCGTCTGTATTCTGCGTTAAGCTCTTTTTGGAACAGTTCAGCCAGGTCCTGATATTTTGGTATCAGGCCGGTCGGCGTCTCGATTGCTTCGACGTCGCCGTTTACGCGCAGCTCGGCCCAGAGGAGCCAGACCTTTTTGTCGGCCATTCCGTTTAGGTATTTGCCGTCTTTGTCTTTTAAGAAGTAATTGACCGAGAAAATCGAAGGCGGATTATCAATGTCTTTGACGAAGTCCAGATTAATCCGGATATAGCTGCCGAGCGGGATTGACAGAAAATCAAGGTTTGACATCAAGTTAAAGGTTCTAACGCCGGCCTTGCCCAGGGTCGCAGCGGTGGTCTCGGATTCCAGTGCAGCCCCTTTTATGATGATGCCCTCGTCCCAGTTGAAGGCCTGCTCAACGGGGACCCAGGTATCGCTGTCACGTCCGCCGTAGATGATCCCCCCTACCGGCACGCCGTTCGGCTCATCGAGCATCGGGTCGCAATTGCTGAGGTCCGGGATGTTCAGACAGTATCGGGCGTTTCGGTGCGAGAGGGTAATCTCTTTGCCGTCAGGGTCGGTTTTGCCTTCGAACCAATCGCCACTGTGGTTTTTGCCCTTTTTCGGCGGGTCGGTTCCCATTCCAAGCCAGTAGGGTTTTGAATCCTCAGCGATAAGGACGTTGGAGAAGATGACTTCACAGGGAGAAGTAAGGGCCTCATAGATAACGGGGTCATCCTGTGAGTTGACATCTCTGATAATACCGAAGATACCTTTTTCGACATTTACGCTTTGGATTTGTCCATCGATTTTTCTAAGGTATGCGATGTCGTCGCCGACAATGGTTTGTCCGGGCAGCATAGAGGTCGAGGTTTTTCCGCAGGCCGAAGGGAACGCCCCGGAAAAGTATGTTACCCTGCCGTTCGGCCCGTGTGCCCCCATAACGAACATATGCTCTGCGAGCCACCCCTCCTTCGATGCCCTGTTGATGGCCAATCGCAGCGATAATTTCTTCAGCCCTATCGTGTTGCCGCCGTATTGAGTATTGACGCTGTAAACAATGCCCTCTTCAAGGTCGATATAGACCCTCCGTTTATCGATATTTTTGCTCACCGCATTTTCGAGTTCGCCTTCCGAATGCAGAAATCTGAAGAAATTTTCAGAGGAGCCGATTTGCCTGAAGTATTCGTACCCCTTTCGATAAAGGATATTTTCGCTGTGAGCTACATAAGGCGAATCGGTTATTTGAACGGCGGGTATGGAAAACACCGAGTCGGTTGGCCCTAAGCAGTAAAAGCAGATAAGCATCTCCCGCCCGGCCATCGAATCTTTCAGAAAACCACGGACCTCTTCAATACCAGCCGTTTTCTCAACAGAGTTCAGACTCTCTCCGAGGTCCGAACCGGCATCCAGCAGATATTTGGTCTTTGCCTTATCGCGTGCCTGGTCGTGGTATCCGTCGAAGTGGCAGGTATGGCCTTTGATATTAAGAGGTTTTTCCTCGCCGTTTTCAATCGCAAGCCGGCGGATATACTCGGCATCTACAGGCGAATCGGTGCAGATAAATACCGAAGACGGATTAGCAAGCTCGATAGCGTCGGCAACAAATTTGTGCATTTTCGGATTAGCCAGCGATGTCAGTTTGGCGTGATTTTGCTTTGTGAGTTTTTCCTTCAATAATTTTTCAATGTCAGCCATATACTATTTTTCTCCTTGTCACTAAATAACTTCAAAAAAAACCACGGGATTATAAACAACGGCACCGGTTTATGTCAAACTCTTTTTCATAGAAACAGGTGAGGGGGTGGGTTTGAGATTGGCTTTGAATTGGGTTTGCTTTGGGTTTGCTTTGGGTTTGTTTTTGAAGTCTCTGCGAAGGTTCATTTGATATAATCCCTTGTTAAAACTGCACTTACGTTTATTTGGGGAGCTAGGAAATTGGATTTGTTTTGCATAAAAAGGTGAATTTGTAGAGGCCTCTCTACAAGTGTAGAGGGCTGACAGGGCGTCGCTTGTCGCTTGTTGTTGCTTAAGTCGTTATTGGTTAAGAAGTTACGTAATTCATTGGTTAAATAGTTCATTGTTGGTAGAAAGCTGGTAGCCATTATAAGTCTTCCTAATTCGTAATTCACTTTTTTGGGGCGGTTTAAAAAAAACGCGCCCCTCTATAATTATGGCGAACTTGCGCATTTGG
>JBHPEQ010000073.1:0-12517 GCA_042576845.1 Planctomycetota bacterium | reverse complement strand
CCAATCCTTTTGCCGGAGGATTGCCCTTTAAGCAGGAGCTGAAACTCCGCCAGGGCGCGATAGAGATTAACGCAGGCGAGCAAAGCTCCAAGATAACGATAAGGGTTTGGGTTGATGCCAATAACCCGGTGGTTCGTGTGGAAGTGGAAGGTAAAGAGAAATTTGATATGCAGGTAAATTTTGAGACCTGGCGTGAGACCGGATACACGCTAAAAAGAACCTCTCTGAGTGATATGTATAACTTTAACAATGGTGACACCAGCACTCCTGTTGAATATGCCCCATATCCTACCATTGTGCGTCCTGATGTCATCCTTCGTGGGGAGACGAATCGCATCATCTGGTATCACCACAATGTCGATGATTCAGGTTGGCCGTTGATCATGAAGCTGCAGGGGCTGGAAAGTTTCATAGATAAGATGACCGATCCCCTGCTGGGACGCACGTTTGGCGGGGCAATACAAGGTGAGGGTCTTGTGTCAGTCACCAAGTCTGGGGAAGCTTTTGACGGCATCCCAACCAGGATGCTGGTTCCTAGTGACAGGCAACTGAGGTCTTCAAAACAGGACAAGGCTCACAGTTTTCGCGTGTACATTCTTACCAAGCACCCCGCGACTGTAAAGGAGTGGAGGGAGGAGTTGAACGGGACCATCGACCGGATTGACAAAACCCCTATCGAGAAGGCACGCGAAGCCCACCAAGATTGGTGGGATAAATTCTGGAACCGCAGTTGGATTCGGGCTACAGGTAATGATGACGCAGAAGAAGTCGCAAAAGCGTACACGCTCCAGCGTTACCTCTTTGCCTGCTGTGGGCGAGGAACAAGCCCTGTTAAGTTCAACGGCTCCCTTTTTTCCTTGGAGTCAGAAGATGATCCTGACTATCGCACCTGGGGTCCCGCATACTGGACGTATGACACGGCAATCCTGTATTGGCACATGATGGCGACAGGTGACTTTGACCTGATGCAGCCTTACTTTGGGATGTACTTGGATGCTCTGCCGCTCTTAAAGGCGGAAACGGAGATCTACTACAACCACGGGGGGGCACACTTCTGGGAGCAGATGTATTTCTGGGGTGGTTCCCCCATGGATCATTATGGCTGGGACCGAACGGGTTTGCATGTATCGCAACAAGAATGCAAGTATACAGCCCTGATGTGGCATGGTGGGATCGAGTTCGTGGCCATGATGCAGGATTATTTTGCTTACACCCAGGACGAGGTATTTCTCAGAGATAAACTGTTGCCCATGGCAGAAGAGATTATTACTTTCTACGATCTGCATTACAAACGTGACGATAACGGCAAGCTCTATATCTGGCCAGCACAAGCTGGGGAGGCATGGTGGGATTGTACTAATCCCATGCCCGAAGTTGCAGGTCTAAGGTTCGTACTGGGTAAGCTGTCGAAATTGCCTCGAGAGTATACGAGCTCAGCACAGCGTCGAAAATGGGGGCGTTTACTTTCGGAGGTGCCGGAGCTGCCCACAAGGGAACTGGAGGATGGGAGAACTGTTCTAGCGCCCGCGGAGAAATTCGCAGAGCTTCATAATATGGATTGTACAGAAATGTATGTTATTTTTCCGTACCGGCTTTATGGTGTAGGAAAACCGGGTCTAGAACTTGTCCGGTTGACGTTCGAGAATCCCATTGAGGAACAAAAAGAGGCAAGTTATTTCGGCCAAAGGCGGGGTACATTCTTACCCTATCTGGGCTTGGCGGAACAGACGCGCCAGTGGATCCTTCCTTATGCCCGACAAAGAAACACTGAGAATCGCGTCAGAGGCATCGGGTGGCAGCAGCGTATGCTAGTGTTGCAGTCAATGCTCATGCAGTGCGAGGATGAGAAGATTATCCTCTTTCCGGCATGGCCGGAGGATTGGGACGTTGACTTTAAGTTGCACGCTCCGTACAACACAACAATCGAAGGAATATATCGCAATGGCAAGCTTGAACATTTAAAGGTAACCCCCGAGTCGCGGACAAAAGATGTGGTAAAGATGCAGCCACAGTAACTGAAAATAAATCATAGCGTTAGGCAAAGATATCTAAATTGAAAAGAGAAAAAAATGAAGGTAAAATTATTAGTACATTGGTTAATAATGATAGCCTGAATAAGCACTTTTCCATTTATGATGATGCTTCGATTATTCTTGTCCCCAAACCATCCACACTCTTACTTCTCGGCCTTGGTGCGGTGATGGTGAGAAGAAGTCAGAAAGTTTGAATTTGCAAGACGGATTTGATATTCTATTACAGAAGTGTCCCAGCGGCGTAGCTGAGCAAGGATGTACAATGCTATATGGGAAGTCCTAGTGAATAAAACATTATCTCATGATGTTGGAGTTCAAGGCACTCTTAATGCTCAGGACAATAGGAGCTGGTTGGCGAAAAACTTCAAGTGGGCTGTTCCAACTGGGTTTATTATTGTCATATTCACTATTGTCACAATTTTTGTCTGCCTTGCCACGGCCTTTATTAAGTCTTCATATGTATATAATGATGCATTGGTTTCGGCAATAGCCAACCCTGAAGTAATAAGTGCGATTGGTGAACCAATTAAGGAAGGATTTTTTGTTTCTGGGAATGTTAGTATAAGTGGTTCTTCTGGAAATGCAGAATTGACAATTCCCATTTCAGGACCAAAGGGTAAAGCAATTATATTTGTAGTAGCTTCCAGACCAGCAGGAGAGTGGATTTTCTCGAGACAAGAAGTCATAGTGGATAAAAATAATGAACGAATTAATCTATTAATTGATAAATGACAAGAGAAAATCCAGAACAAATTGAGGGGAATTAAGAAACCATGAAAGCTAAGCTACTGTTACAAAGTTTTTAGACAATTAAAACATCAATTAGGGCATAAATAAGCCACTGGACCTGATATTGAGCCGATGATTGTCTAAAAACTTACTCAAGGTAGCTTAGCTGCTCGGCCTCGGTGCGGTGATGTTGAGAAGGAAACGCAGTTAAACCATCCCACAGAATCTCACAGGACAGCTCTCACAGCCACTTTACGCTCGTAGAATCGCCGATCTATCCTTGGGAGGTGTCATACAGCCTATTTTTATAATTCGGCCTTTAAAATTTGCTATAACAACCAAAATGATTATTCGATATCTGTTAAAAAATGTTTTACTGGTTGCTTTTTCCATCAATTATTTCTTCCGCCACAACAACAGAATTCGCTTATGTACAATTATTTACCTTAAACTCATTTTTAACTTTATCTTATGTTCTAATCAGCATAACAACGCCCCCCAGGCAGAAAGAGACTGATTCTATGAGTTTGAATAGGTTCCGAATGTAAATTCCTCAATCTCCGGAGCGATACGTGCGTCAACCATTATCTTTTCAATCTTGGCGGCAATTTTCGGATTCTTTGCTGCAACATCATTGTTTTCCCCGGGATCGTCTTTGAGGTAGTACAGTTCAAGCCGAGCGTCAGGATTTTCTTTGAGATTGCGTTTGACACCTTTCCATGAACCAATTCGAACAGCTAATTGTCCGCCGTAGCCTGCAAAATCCCAGAACAGATACTCGTGCTTTTTCTGCCTTTTCGACTTGCCCAAAAGTTCAGGGACTATGCTGATACCGTCGGTATGCGATGGAATCTTCGCTCCACCGATATCTGCAAGAGTTGCAAGCGCATCGTAACCTGCGGTCGCAAGATCACTGACTGTACCAGGTCGAATCTTTCCGGGCCACCGAACGATCATTGGCACACGGATTCCGCCTTCATACAAAGAGCCCTTAAGCCCCCGCAAACCAGCAACACTGTTAAAGAATTCGAAATCAACCTGTTCCTTGAGATAAGTTGTTCCGTTATCGGAAGTGAAGAACACGATTGTATTGTCGTCCATGTTCAACTCCTTGAGAAGATTCATCAAGCGTCCAACCTGCTTGTCCATAAAGCTGATCATGCCTGCGTATGCTGCGCGTGGGGTAGGATGAGGAAGATATGACTTGCCCGTGTATGGGGTCTCGTCCCACTTGCCCTTGTACTGGGCCAACTCTTCTTCGGGCACCTGTAATGCCAGGTGCGGAATAACTGTCGGGTAATAGACAAAAAAGGGTTTATCCTTATTTTGCTTAACAAATTTGAGCATCTCGTCTGCAATTCGCTGGGGCCCGTATGTTTTTCCTGTCAAAGCGCGCGTATTGCCTTCGAGCGTTTCCTTCTTGTCGTCACTGACCAAATACTTCGGGTAGAGGTTGTGGGCGTGTCTTTGACAGTTGAATCCGTAAAACCGGTCGAATCCCTGATTCAGCGGATCGCCGGTGCTTCCGGGTTCACCCAGCCCCCATTTACCGAAGCATCCCGTGGCATACCCCTGTTCTTTAAGAATGGAGGCCATGGTGACAGTTCCTTCCTTGAGGGGCAACTGGCCGCGGTATGAATCCCAGTTTCCAATCTCGTAGTTGTCGCGGGCAAGACAATGCCCTCCGTGCATGGCAGTCATCAGGCTGCACCTGGCGGGGGCACATACAGCGGAACTGCTGTAGCAATCTGTGAATCGCATTCCTTCTAAAGCCATCCGGTCAAGATGCGGAGTTTTAATGTGTTTTTGACCGTAAGAGCCTAATTCGGCATAGCCCAGATCGTCCGCCATTATGAATATAATGTTTGGCATCTTTGGCGCTATTGCGGTTTTGGCAAGCAGACTTTTCCCAAGAGTTGCTGCAGCCAAACTCACACCCACGCCCTTAAGAAATGCTCTTCGATCACTTTTATTTTTCATCATATCAACTTAAGACATATAAAATGACATTTCCAATTTAAACGCTTAGCAAACATAATTTTCTCGGTACGAGTCCAATATTTCTACAACATTCACCTTGTACTTTCAAGAAATCCCTCTGTTACCCATCTTTTCTTTCAATCAGTCTTAAAATCCGCTTAAAACTCTTCCTCATCCAGAGCCTGTACCTACATCCTGTGAGCCTTATTGTTCGTCTTGGTATAGATGTTAGTTTTGTACGGTCGGACTTGCGTGTTCGGCCTGATCCTGGACGAATCTGAGGTCCTTCTCGATGTTGTATAACGCCCGCCTAATACAACTTACACTACATACCAGTATATGTCATACTTCTATGTGTTATCTCCTATAGCAAATTAACCGTTATTGACGTATATGTTGCAATGCTAAAAAAAAAGCAATGCCAAAAAGGTTTAGGAGTCGCGCGCATAGAGTTAACCATAAAAACACTAGTTTGTATCTGCACGGAAAAGGTATTAAAACAACGTGTTTTCTCGAAGGATTCGATAGAAATGGGGTTTTCGCACTACCCTTTACGGTATTATTGATATATCTGGATATATATAGTATTTTTTGTTATATATGGGTTTTTTACGTGGGATGGGGTGTTAATTTGAGTGTAAAGCGGATTGTGTAATGTGTAAAGTTAACAATGGCAATTCGTAAACCCTTTGGGAATTCAAAAAGGGTGGATTGGAGGTTAATTGTCGCATGGTATAGTTGGCAGCGTTTCGTATCAAAGCCGTGAGGGTGTTTATACATTGCGTGGAGCGATTTAATAAAGGAATTTAGCCGTTTAAATACGGCCAAAAGTTCTTGGTGCTCCATCTTCAGAAATCCTTAATCTGGAACTTACAAAGAAGGTGCTTTTTCCAGGTTGCACAGAAACTTTTCTATCCGATGCGCCATCCCTTCCGGTACGGTTTGGTGAGAGCATGATCTATGGTTGAGGGCACACCAAGTTGAGAACACGCACAGAATGGAGCACATGCTCTGACACGGGAGTGATAGAGCCATATTCTCGTAAGACAAACCACCTGTTACCGGATGGGAATAGGAAAGCTCCGTATGATAAACTTAACCAGCCCACAGAATTTCACAGGAAAGCTCTCAGAGGTGTTTTACGCCCATAGAATCTACGATCTCCTTTCGACCGGTATGAAACACCGGCTATCATAAGATCGGGCCTTTAATTTTCTAAAAACCACTTTTATGAAGTCTTTATAAGTGCCATGATTGCCGCTTTGATATGCTCCGGAAGGTCAGGCCAAACCTCTATGATTTGGCAAAGTTCGGGATATTTTTCGATGGTTTCCGATACGGAAAAGGCCAAGCAGGAGGACAAGACACCTTTTGTTGGTTTCGTAACTTCTTGCTTATTAGAGGCTTGCGGTTTTTCAGCTTTGGCTCCGGAGGCCAACGCTCTATCCAATTGAGCTACGGGGACTTATGTAACTTAAATAAGTCAGAAAAAGCAAAAAGTCAAGTTATAAATGGTTTTGCAGCGTTTGCAGTGGTTTTGTAAGTTATTTAATATGAATATGATAGCCATAATGTGTGCAAGTGCTGAAAAAAGTGTAAGAGTTTGTAATATACGGAAGCTGAGGGCTTGCGCTTCGCTGCAGCTTGTTCATTCGAGCGATTCCTCCTGGTTTGATGAATGGGCAGCAAAGAAAAACAGGGGACGACAGAGGATGAAGTTAATCACGGATTTTTCATTTTACAAATATCTTGTATTTTTTGATAAGTTGGGGTAAATTGGGACTTGCTGGGCGAATTGTTGTATGGTGTTCTGTACTCGGGCTTTGAAAAGCCGTTAGTTCGTATGTGTGTAAGAATATGTCAATCTTACAAGCAAATTCAGTGTGGGTGTGATGCAGAATTTTCAATGATATTTGATTTAAAAAGCGAAAGTATATGTGAATAAAACAAATAAGGGGAAATAAAATGAGAAAGAAGTTCGTTCTTATGTCAGTAGCTTTGTTGCTCTCTGGTGTTACCTTAACCAGTTGTAAGGAGGAAACAAAACCCGTCGAAAAACCAAATGTTGTTGCAGAAGGCGCAAAAGTCAAAAAGCTTGCTAATGGTTTCAGCTTCACTGAGGGGCCGGCGGTCGACGCTGAAGACAATATCTTTTTTACGGACATTCCAAATAATCGAATTCACAAGTGGTCTTTGGATGGTAAGCTTACAACTTTTCTCGAGGATTCAGGCGGAGCGAACGGTCTTTTCTTTGACGAAGCAGGAAATCTGCTGGCTTGTGAAGGAGGCAGGCGCCAGTTAGTTTACATCGATGCCCAGGGCAAGGTAACTGTGCTGGCTGATAAGTATAACAACAAAAAGTTCAACAGTCCCAATGACCTGTGGATTGACTCGAAAGGCGGGGTATATTTTACCGACCCGAGTTATGGCAACAGGGACAATATTGAGCAGGACGGAGAAAATGTTTATTATCTTTCGCCTGATAGAAAGAAGGTAATCAGGGTGGTTGACGATATGGTCAGGCCCAACGGCCTGATTGGCACGCCGGACGGTAAAAAGCTGTTCATTGCCGACCATGGAGCAGACAAAACGTATGTATATAAAACTAATCCGGACGGGACGCTAAAGGACAAAAAGCTTTTTGCAAACGAAGGCTCGGACGGAATGACTATGGATAACCAAGGCAATATATATCTTACGACGAATGCTATTATGGTTTACAGCCTGGCCGGCAAAAAAATCGAGACAATAGATGTTCCCGAACGGCCCAGCAATGTCTGCTTCGGCGGCAATGACAGAAAGACGCTGTTTATTACGGCTCAAAAAGGGTTGTACTCGATTCAGATGCGCGTTTCGGCGTCATCTGCTCAGAAGGACAAAAATGCTGACTTGTAACAGAATATAAGTTATAATATACCATCGGCAAATTTGAGTCAGAAAGACATTAGGCAAAGAATCAGGAGTTGATATGTCAGGTCATTCACATTGGGCAGGTATAAAACACAAAAAGGCGGCGAATGATGCAAAACGCGGCAAAGTATGGAGCAAATTAGCTCGAACAATAATAGTGGCGGCGAAAAACGGCGGCGGTGACGCTTCGGCGAATCTGGCACTGCGATACGCAATCGACAAGGCCAAGGCGGCCAATATGCCCAAGGATACGATTGAGAAGGCCATTAAAAAGGGGACCGGCGAGCTTGGTGCGGTAAATTACGAAGAGGTTCTTTACGAAGGTTATGCGACTGGCGGAGTTGCAGTAATGGTCGAGGCGCTTACAGATAACCGCAACAGAACCGGCCCGCAAATCAAAAAAATATTTGAAAAACACGGCGGCTCTCTGGGGACAAGCGGATGTGTTAACTGGATGTTCAGCAAAAAAGGGCTTATAACCGTAAACGCATCCGCGACAGACGAAGAGAGCGTGATGGAAATTGCGCTGGCGGCAGGAGCAGATGATATGGACAATACCGGCGAAGTTTACGAGATTACCTGTCAGCCGGCGGCTTTTGATGCGTTAAGGAATGCGCTGGCGGAAAAGGAGATGCCGACTGAAGTGGCGGAAATTTCAATGATGCCGCAGAGTCACATTTCAATTGAGAATGAACAAACCGCAAAGAAGATTCTTGCTTTGATGGAAGAGTTTGATGACTACGATGATGTGCAAAATGTTTATGCGAATTTCGATATTCCGGACGAGATACTGTCGACTGTTTCATAATTCGTTTATCGTCTGCTGTATATCAAGGTATAACATTTCAGAGGTAATTATTTGTTAAGTTCGACAATTTTTTGTTTGGCAAGGTCATATTTTCCACGATCGAGTCTGCTGAAAATCGGCTCGTCCGGATACATTTTGTGAAACTGTCGCCGGAAGGAATCTTCAATCTCAATGGCTTTTTTATAATTCATCAGGGCAAAATCTGTTTTGCTGATTTTCTCGGCGCTCTCGGCCAGTGTTACCCGCAGTCGTGCGCATCCGGGATAAAGTTCTACAGCATGCTGGGCACTGTCAAAAGCCCTTTGCAGCCAATCATCTCTTCTCTGCGTTGAAGTTTCAGCAAGGAGATTACAACATTCGGTTTGGCTTTCGAAGTTTTTATAGTCGGCAGAATTACACTCAATTGCAGCCAGAAAACATTGAACAGCTTTTTTTAGCAGCTGGGGCTGATTGTCCGTCGATTCTCTGTACTGTTGAAGGTATAAATTGCCGTTTAAGCTTAAGACTGACGCGTCAAGTCTGTCACTTTGAGAGGCCTGGTCTAAAAGCTTATGTGCCGATTCCGGTTCGCTCATTGCACGCCTTATTTTTTCAGCCGTGTCGGTAACAGGTATAACGACGAAATGAAAGTACAACAAAATCAAAACAAGCCCCCCCGCCGCTGTAAATACTTTCAGAACAAACCCCGGCCTGAAAGCAAATTGCCGTAACTTCCTTCTGTTGAAATTCATAGCTATCAGGCAGGCCAAAACCATCCAGAACGTAATAGATACGCCCGGCTCAAAAATCGCAAAGTCAATCAGATTATGTAACAGGCACCCTAAACAGGCACAAAAAAGAGCTGCCGGCATGATTTGCGTACAGGGTATTTTGTTTTTCGGTTTGAGTTTTGCAAACGGCGCCGCTAATAACAAAAAACCAACAACAAATACAACCACAGGCATTATATACATTAAGACTACCGCCGCTTTTTTCTCTTCGTATGAAGCGGAAGCATCCATTGCTAAAACCAAAGGTCTTACGAGCAACATTACTGCTGAGGCAACGATTAACCAGCCAATAACCAAAGTTTTACATCTCGGTGCGGATTGTTCAGCTCGGGATGCCAATTCCGGATTATCTACGTCCCAAAAACCTACTATCCGCAAGGGAACGGCAAAAGCAGCTAAAAAACCTATCAGCCCGAGCGGACCATATTGACTCAGCAGACTAAGCAAGAAATTGTGCGGGTCGGAAACAGATTCGAGTGCCTGTGGTAGTTTATATCGAGGATAAAAATGAGAAAAGTTTCCCGGGCCCACACCGGTAAGAAAATGGTCACCATACATTTTAACCGTGCTCGTCCAATACTGCCACCTGACAAGCATTGAATTACCGCCGGGTAAGCCGTCGTATGTCAATCCATACCAAACAACTATGCAGCCACCGGCCAAACCAACCAATAAGCAAAAAATCAAAATGGCCTTTTTGTGGACTTTGACCCATTTGCCAAAGCAAACCAACAAGATAAGCATTACTACGGCAATCACGGATGCGATAGTCGCCCCCTTGCTACGGGTGATAGCGAACCCCAAAATAATAACAGCCGTCGCAACAGCTAAAGCAATAAGTGAGCTGGCACCTGCAGCATAAAATCTACGATTTTTAAATCTTTCCAAAAACAAGGCCACGGCGGCAAATGACGCCAGCATTGCAAATGACCCAGCCGAATTGCTGGTAGTGAAAAAACCATGCACACCCCTCGAATAAAGCCGGTGTTCAAACTGCCAATGAGCTAAACTGTTCGGTGTGATATTTTGCAGGCCAAGAACCATCTGCGGGTTATGCTCGTAAAATTGAATCTGCTGCTCATTCCAGTGAAACATTTGTTCTTCGCACTGGTAAGCTGAAACTATACCCAAAGCGGCTATAACAATAAGAACGAACTTTATCTTCGATTGCGAATCCAGCAACTGCACAAGCAAAACAGCACAAAGCAGCGGTGCAATCATAAGGGCGGTTTCGGTGATTGCAGCACGCTTATTGGGCGCAGCAAATCCTGCAATAACAGAAGCCAGAAGGAACAAGCACAGACCGATTTCGATACCGCTGAAACGATAGAAAAATCTTGATATGCAAAAGCTCCAAACAAACCATACTACGAAAGCAAGTATCAGCACGGACGACACCAATAGACTAAATACGGCGGCGCCGATATAAATGGGCTGATTACCCGCCTGTATGTGCAGCCCTTCGGTTAACGTTGTCCGAAGAGTTAATATACAAAGGCAAATGCCAAGCAGGACATATTCCAGAATTACCTGTCCCCTGCTCTTGCTGGAGTCAGAGTTAATCTCGCCTTTGTTCATTTCCGGTTGTTTCCAGAATGGCAATAATAGCCAGGACCATAAAGGTTTGAATGAAAATAAGGATTGCACCGGCTGAATTTACCTGGTAGAGGAACGTTGCTCCCAGACCGGTGGCAAGGGTCGCCAAATAAAGTGTCAGTACTGTTTGTGTATCGGTCAGGCCGCGCTTTTTTAACCTGTGCGAGAAATGCTGAGTGTCACCGATGAAAGGGCTTTTGCCTTGTTTTATCCGCAGAAAGGTCACGCTGATAAAATCATAAAGCGGCACCGCCATAACAAGAACAGGCAGAAACACCGGATACCACTGGCCGCTTTGTGCTTCGTGATAATATGTAGTTCTAAGTGTCAGAAACGCTACGAAGAAACCAACAACAAGAGAGCCGGCGTCACCCATAAAAATTTTTGCAGGCGGAAAATTAAACAGCAAAAATCCCACCAGCGCGCCGACAAAGACAATGGCAATGCCGCCTACAAAAACCTGACCGCTGATGGCTGCTGCGGTAAATAATATACAGGATGCTATCGCTGCGATGCCGGCTGAAAGACCGTCCATATTATCGAGGAAGTTAAAGGCGTTAATAATCAGCACTATCCAGAAAGCTGACAGAAGGGTAGTAATCATCCTGCTTTCAATAAAAAACTCGACCCTGATGTTGGCAAAACCGGCTGCAGCTATCGCGACAATGAACTGACCGGCTAATTTAACAAATGGGCCTAAGTGTTTTCTGTCGTCCCACAGCCCCAGCAAAAACAAAACCAATACACACATCAAAATAATTACGAGCTGAGTAATTTTCCCTAAAAAGTTTTCGGCGTACTCAGCGACAGTGTCACCCAGCTGGGCAGGAAAGCCGGTTGCGATGTGAAACTTAACTGCTGCCATAGCTGCAATGATAATCGCTGTCATTGTTACAAAGATTGCAATGCCGCCGCCGAGAGGGACGGTTTTTTGGTGGAATCTGTCTTCAACGGGATGACAAACAAAGCCCCTTTTACTTGCCAGCGACTTTACGAGGGCGGTAAGAAAAGCCGACAAGGCGAGCGAAATTGTAAATAAAGCTATTGCCGCTGTTAAAAAAGTCACGATTTTAACTGCTCCACTAATCTGCTTCTGACTTTAGAGAAAAAATCCCAATAGGCACTTTGCCTGTAATCAGGGTAGGTATAAGCAAAGGGTTTCCATTTACCTTTATCGTAAATCAAAGTCACTTCGGCATACATTTTATCGCCGATATATATACGATGCGAATAGTTTTTTGTTGTGGCCAAAATCAGCTTTGACGGCTCGATAATACCCGGGTCTAAATTTATCGGCCTCGGTAAATTAAGATTTAGCTCAGCTGCGAGCTGCTGCTCAAGCTCATTGGTTTTGTGTTTTATTTTAGCCAGGCGGGCCGGGTCGATTAATTCTTCAATACTTACGAACTGCCTTAAGATATTATCGCCGGTCTGTTCTTTATAATAATCGGTTTTATCGAACGGCCAGATGTCACTTATAAAATCAATTTTGCCGAAAGCATTCTCAATCGCTTCGACAGCTGTTTTCAAACAATTCTCGTCAGCAGCAAGAATTCCGACAAATAACTTAACAGGCCTCGGCTCTTTTGTTTCCCACATTTATTATGACAGTGATAAATTATGGATTCAGTTTTTCTTTTAGCGAATTGACCAGTTCGATTGTCTTTGCAGCAACTTTTTCTACAGCAACT
>JBHPEQ010000072.1:0-12522 GCA_042576845.1 Planctomycetota bacterium | reverse complement strand
ACACAGCGGCTGGATGAACAGATATACACAACGCTGGCAAAGCAACTGGAGATGCAGGCACAGATTGGAGATTGTCTGTCGGCGGTGGAAATAACGAGTCCTTCAGAGTCGGGTGTGGACAAAAGGGACTGTAAAATTAACTGGAGTATCGCTTTCGGACTGTGTCTTTCATCTTGAATGTGTTACTGAGGAAGAAAAAAACAAAAGGCCGGAGAATAGGGGGTAAGATAAAAAATGCTGAATATTAATTTTGTTCCTGAAGATTATACTCAAAACAACGAATCAAACAGAACGAATTTTTTATATCTGGTGCTTTTTGCAGTGGTGATGGCGGGACTTGGCGGCGCATTTTTTACAATCAAGATGCGGCAGCGTGTTATCGCTTCCAAAGAGGAACAGGTAAATGCAAAGATGGTGAAAGCACAGGAGGCGATAAGACAGTTTGAAGAGCTTCAGAACAAGCGTAAGTCAATGATGAAGAGAGCTCTTACGACAGCCGAGCTGATTGAACCGGTCCCAAGAAGCGTGTTATTGGCGTGCCTTACGAACAATCTTCCGGACGGAGTGTCTTTGCTAAAGCTGAACATTGTTCAGCAGGAACTAAAGAACAGACCAACTATCAAGCGCAAGGCCAGCCAATATAAAACAGCCAAAGCCGACAAGTCCACGGAAAAGGCAGAAGAGGTTTCAACGGAGAAACTGTTACGGACCTATATTGATATCGAAGGTATAGCCGGCAGCGACCTGGAAGTAGCCAACTATATTACTCGGCTGGATAATTCGAATCTGATAGATAATGTTACCTTAATGGAATCAAAAGAAGACAACAGCAAAAGTCAATCTAAACAAGAACAATTCAGACCTTCGCTGAGACAGTTTAAGCTGACAGCGATGCTTGCACAGGGGACACATCTGAGTAAAGAGGACATGAACAAAATCAGGGCTGCAGGCAAGAAGTCTGCAAATAACTTTTAATGGTGATGTTCGGGTTGGATTGCCAAAACAATCTCGATAATTTGAGAAAGGGGCAAAGGTTATGACAAGCGGTTTAAGAAAAATTGTGTTTTTCATTTTGGTGGTGGGTGTATCTTATATTGCGTACCGTTATATGATTAAACCGGCTAACAGAAACCTGGCTCAACAAAGAGCTCGAGTCCAGACGAAAATGGACAAGCTTGCCCAACTGGAAAAGGCAACGGTTGCAGCAAGCGACCTGAACAAGCAGCTCGAGCAACTTCAGGCAGCGATTGAGTTTTTTGAGAGCAGACTTCCGACAACTGAAGAAATGGACGACGTTCTTGAGGATGTAACCGTGATTGGAGAAAAGCAGGAAGTTCAGCGAAAAAAGATTCGACGAATGGAGAAGAAAGAAAATAATACCGGCTACGTGGAACAGCCGTTAGAGATGGAATTGGAAGGTAATTTTAATTCGTTTTATTCTTTCCTTCTGGAGCTTGAAGAGCTACCTCGCATAATGAAAATCAGGGAGATTAGGCTCGAGAAACAAAGTGATAAAGAGGGCGTGGTTTCAGCAGATTTTGTGATTAGTATATTTTTCCAGGAAAAAACCGGGTAAACCGTTCTGTAGAACATCGATAGAATAACAAACTGATAATTTTTCTCGAGGATTAGCGATGTTATCTTTTCTAAAAGAGCAGGGAGCTGAAAAATCATCACAACCGTCATTCGCATCCAACGGCGAAGCCGGGGTTGATAATGGCGAGCAAAAAGACAACCAGCAGTATCTTACTGTGGCAACCGACAGTGACAACGTTCGCAGAAGTACAATTCTGCTGACTGTTTTGTTTTTGGCAGGTCTGCTGTTCCTTTTCTTTATGATAAAAAAGAGTTCGCCGACGACAGTATCAGCATCATCTATCAGCCTGGAAGAGCTACAGATTGAAAAGGCGATTGCAGAACTTACCGGTGTCAGGTCGAAAATTTTTAACCGGATGGATGAAATAGTTAAGAAATTCTACGAGTTCTCGAACGTTGAGCAGGTGGCTGTAGATGAACTGGTGAAAAATCCATTCAGATACAAGATGTTTACGGAGGGGGCAGAGAAAGCCTCAGACTCGAAAAACATGATGTCTGAACGAGCTCGGATATTACGAGAACAACTTAAACAACAGGCCAAAGAGCTGGAACTTTTAGGCATTGTTCGGTCAGATGGTAAAACCTGTTGTATGATTGACCAGAAAATCCTTTATGAGGGCGATTTGATAAAGGTTTTCAAAATAAGTCAAATTGGCAGCAACTTTGTAAAACTTACCCCGGCACAGAATGAATTTGCCGGTACTAAACCAGGAGAGCTGGAAATAGTATTAAAGTTATTTGAATAAAACCGGGCTTTGTTACCGGATGGCAAGGCCAAATGACGGCTTTAAGAAGTTATATTTGGAAAGAAAGGGGATTTTTATGACAGATATAAAAACAATACTGTCGAACGCAATAGGAGAAGGTGCGAGCGATGTTCACATTAATGTAGGAATGCCGCCGGTATTACGAAGGAACACAGACTTGCTGGAGATGGATTACCCACCTGTAAGCAACGAAGATGCGAAGGAAATGGTTATCGCTATGGTTGGGCCGGGCAGGTTCAACCAATTTGAAGAGAAAAGAGACCTTGACTTCTCCACCAAACTCGATGACGGACACAGGTTTCGTGTAAATGCTCATTATCAGTGTGAAACCATCGCAATTTCTTTTAGGGTGATTCCGAATAAGATACCAGACATAGAGGACCTGCATCTTCCGTCATTAGTCAAAGAGCTTGTGAGCCTTCCCAGAGGATTGGTATTAGTAACCGGACATACCGGCTCCGGCAAAAGCACGACTCTTGCTTCGATGGTAGAAACAATAAACAAAAAACATAAGAAACATATTATTACTCTTGAAGACCCTGTTGAATATTGCCTGAGTAATGAATTGAGTATGATAGAGCAGCGTGAAATTGGTTCTGACTGTCCTGATTTTGCCTCAGGCCTAAGGCATGTACTTCGTCAGGACCCCGATATTATTATGGTTGGCGAAATGCGGGACCTCGAGACAACCAGCTCGACAATTACAGCAGCAGAAACGGGACATCTTGTTTTCAGCACGCTGCATACAATTAATGCCCCTCAGACCATTGAACGTATAATAGATATTTACCCTTCTGGCCAGCAGAATCAAATTCGTACAATGCTCGCTAACACCATCCAGGCCGTTATCTCTCAAACATTATTCAGGCGTGTGGATGAGCCGGGCATGGTGCCGTGTGCGGAAGTGCTACTGTGCACTTCTGCAGTTAGAAACTGTATTCGGGAAAACAGGATTTTCGAGATACCGAATATTATTGAGACTTCACGCAGAGTTGGTATGCAGAATCTGGACAACAGCATTGCCGATATGTATTCTAAGGGTTTTATCGACAGAGAAGAGGCAATTATAAGGTCGGCCAACCCCGGAAAGATGAGCAAAATGCTTAAGCCGGAGAAGGACTTTGAGGTTGTGGAGTCGGCTGTAGAGAATTAGGTTCTGTTACAGCTTTAAAATGCAAGTTTTGCTGCAGCGAGCAGCCAAGAAAGGTATATGGATATGTCCGAAGATACTTCGCTCGGTAATGACGGCACGACAGCGGTTATAAGCAAGACCGAAGGAGGCGGCGATGCTGCGGTGAAAAAGCATCACAAAGGTCCTGTCTCATCGGAAGAGAATACGAGTTTGCAAACAAGCAGGCAAACAAATGCCGTGGAGAAGCTTCGTGAATTTCGCATTGATTTCGGACCCAGCAAAAAAGATATTCTGAGTTTTACGAATCAGCTTGCGGTGATGGTTCGCGCCGGGATAAGCATTCAGGAATCACTCGAGTCAATAGCATCTCAAACCGTCAACGAGAAATTCAAGGCGGTAATCATCGATTTGAAGAACAGAATTGAGGCAGGTGAGAGTTTCTCTAAGGCGCTTGGCGAGCATCCGGATGTGTTCAGTAATCTTTACATAAATATGGTTGGCGCCGCAGAGGTTTCCGGTTCACTCAGCGATATGCTGCAGAAACTTGCCAGCTATCTCGACCAGGAAGCGGAGACTCGCTCGCAGGTCAAAGGAGCTATGGTTTATCCGATAATCATAGCTGTTATGGCGGTATCTGTTACAATATTCCTGCTGTGTTTTGTCCTGCCTCGGTTTACAGCTATATTTCAAGGAAAAGAGCACCTGCTTCCTAAGCCGACTTTGCTTTTGATGGGCATGAGTGTATTCCTGCGGAATTACTGGTTCCTCGTTGTCCCTGCTGTCGGGTCGATTATTGCAGGATTCATTTACTTTATCAGAACCAGCGTTGGACGCTTCTGGTGGGACAAAACGAAATTGAAATTGCCCCTTTTAAAAACATTGTGCAGAAGTCTTTATATAACAAGGTCACTGCATACAATGGGTGTGCTTGTTCGTGCGGGCGTACCTATACTCGATACCATCTCGATAACAGCCCAGATAACGGGCAATATCCTCTATAAGAAAATGTGGCTTGTGGTTTATGATGATGTACGTCAGGGCGGCAAGATTGCAACAAGCTTAAGAAGATTCTCTCTTATGCCTGTCAATGTGGTGCAGATGATAAAAAGCGGAGAAGACTCGGGAACAATGAGCGATGTGTTAAAAAATGTTTCAGAGTATTATGGAAGAGAGTTGAAGACCGTTATCAAGACGGTAACATCAATGATAGAACCGATAATGATAGTAATTATGGGTTTTCTTGTCGGGTTTATTGCAATGAGTATCATTCTTCCTATCTTCAAGATGTCTAGCGCCGTTACGAGTAAATAAAAACACTTGAAAGAAGAAATATTTTGTGCTTAGGTAAATTTTTCACAGGTGCACCATTATGAAAAGGGGCGGTTTCACACTAATAGAAATATTATTTGCGATAATGCTGGTAGGTCTTGCAGTTGTCGGTCTTGTTACATCTAACGTTTCGTTTACGCAGGCCAACAGTGCTGGAACTAATTTGTCAACCGCCGAGTTCCTTATCGAACAAATAAGAGAACTTACCACTATGGAAGCTTATGAAAATCTTCACGATTTCGATGGAGCTGCTTTCAGTCCGCCAATAAACGCCAACGGAGAAGACCTGGATGCTTTTGGCGAATTCACTCAGCAAATTACCGTTGAGAACGTCAACAACACAGACTTTGAAAATGTTGTTGCTGACCATACGAGCAACTTCGTGAGAATTACCGTCCGTGTCCTTTTGAATTCAAGGGGAATAAGTTCGGTAAGCTGGATGCGAGCGCAATACTAACAGAAAAGGGATACAGCAGATTATGTTTAACAGAACTAAACAATCCTCAGCCGGTTTTACCATTGCAGAATTATTGGTGGTTCTGGCAATAACAGGGATGCTGCTTGCGGCTTTGGCAGCAGTTTTTAACGCATCGATTATTAATTATCGGGAAAACGAGGATATTTTTAAGACTATCAATAACGCCAGACAGGCATTATCCCGGATAACAACTCAGATTCGGACCGGCCTGGTTGACCCTAACAACATTTCGGATGAAAGCAAATGTAAGCTGCTGTGTGCCGACAATTCTGAAATAACATATAGATATGACAGTGCGGAAAATAAGCTTTACCTTCTTGAGCATTCTTCGGGTTCAAATTATGTGCTCTGCGACAATGTAACTGCTATGACTTTCAAAAAGGATAACAGCACCCCTACCGGCGATGTTAAAAGTGTTCAAATTTCCATGACGGTTAAAAGCCGGGATTTGCAGAAAACCATTTCAGCCGCTGCGGTAATCAGAAAAATTATTCAGTATTAACCGTTGTTGTTTAACATTGGCAGCCGCTAATCGGTCATCTTCTTATCTTTTCTTATCCGTGGTTTTTCAGCAGAGGGTGGAAGAAAAATACACTATCGCTGATTTTTTATAAAAGTTCTTGATTGCCAAGCATTTTGACTATATCATAAAGGATAATAAAATGGGCGGTTAGCTCAGTTGGCTAGAGCGCCTGCTCGACACGCAGGAGGTCGTTGGTTCAAGTCCAATACCGCCCATTTTTATAAGTGCTTTTTTAACAAGGGGTTAACAGCTGCTATTCTTAACCTGACCACTCCTTATCAGCGACAATTATTCTTACCTTGCGGCGACAGTTAAAAGTTCCGGATATTAGTCGGAGACAATAAACTATCCGAATTTTCTTAAGTTAGGAGATTTCAGATGGTTACCGACAAACAGGTAGGGAGATTGTTCGCTATGAAAAACAAAGTTCGAGACCTCACCTCTATCAGCTCGCAGATAAGTCTGGTATGAGCATTAAAACCGCCCGTAAGTATTTAACATCAGGTGTGCTGCCCAGCCAATACCAAACCATTCACGACTGGCCCACCCATGCGGATGCCTTTGTTTAGGATTGGGCTTGGATGTATCGTTTATTTATTTCCGCGTCCTCTTCCGCATCCCGTTTTTCTCAATTTTTTCATTTTGCATTTTCCTTGACTTCGATAAATTGCACTATTGGCTTTATTCAGCGAATCTGTTTAAAGCAACTTTCGTATTTTGTCATTCTTGCGAAAGCAGGGAACCATAGTTTCCAGCGTCTGGATTCCGGGTCAGGCCCGGAATGACAAAACTAAAAAGTTAAACTTATTTAATGGAAGCGGCACTATATACTATAAAAAGATTGGGCAACCAATCTTTGCGAATTTGTAGCAAAAATGTATATTAGGATAAGTTATGTGAAAATAAATTGCTTACTTTATAACGTTATACAGCAACAATCTTAAACCTTTTGCCTTTACAGGTTTTTCCTTATGTTTTGAATTAAAACGCCCTGAAGCTTGTGTAGCTCGATAAGACTGTCCGTATGCGAACGAGCTTTTTGTAGTTTTTTCCATTGCTGTTTACCTTCTTGATTGGTTTGTGTCTTGTTTCCAATCTTGCCTTGTTTTTTCTTTGGTTTAGCTTTTCTTTGTGTCATTTTTTCTCCTTGGATACTTTAACTTCTAAAAAAAAGTATTATAATACTGTCAGAATGGAATGCTAATTGGCACAAAAGTGAATATATGTCAAGCATAAAATATACATATGTGTATTATTTTTGTAAATGCCCGCTTGAAAAAGAGTTATGTATTTCACTTTTATATAATATGAAGGATTGAACAGCATGAGATATCTTGATAAGAAAGGAATAGTAAAACGAATCAAAGAGCTGAGAATCGAATGTTTTGGTGAGCGCGGCAAATGTGCGTTTGCCAGAATAGTTGATATAAATCCTTCTACATACGCCTTTTATGAAAAGAGTCGAATACCGCCAATAGAAGTTTTATTAAAGATTTGCGAACATACAAAGACCGAGCTTTATTGGCTGCTGACTGGTCTTGGACCAAAACAGGGGCATTCGCAACAAATTTCAGATAATTTCACTTTTGTAAAATTTCCTGTAGTTAAGAATGATGTAAAAAACATGCAGGAATCTGAAGATGTTTTGAAAAATTACAAGAAAATATACCAAAAGTTCGAACAATTTGCACAAAATGAGCATTTTATGAGAAGTGTTTCTGCTTTTATAGACCTCCTGGCTGAAAAGGAAGGCTTGGAAGGAAATATCGGAGCTCCCATACAAACACGTGGGAAGTTAAAAACATTAGAAAGCAAAGCCAATGAGAGCTTAAAAGCCAATGAGAGCTTAAAAGCCAATGAGAGCTTAGTGGAAGAAAGATTTAGGATTACAGGGTCTGAAAGGCAATCACAACGGCCGGGGTGGATACCGGTTCTTGGCAGGACGGCTGCTGGGATAGTTTATTGCTGGAAAGACAGCTTATTGCCTGAGCCGGAAAAGGCGGTTACAGAGCTAAATGATATAATTCAAAAGTATATAGGTAAAAATATTGTTAATGCTGCTGAAGGGCAGGTGGCGGTTGATGTCCAGAACCCGGAACTAATTGAGTATCTGCGGAAACAACAGGTAAATCTGATTCAACTGGCAGGAACCGGTCCAGATGAGATATCTGAATTTGTTCAATGCGATGGGATTTACAAAGTTTTTCCGGACAGCTTTGCACTTCGGATAGACGGTGACAGTATGTCCCCGAGGATAAACGATAACGATGTGGTGGTACTAAGCCCTTCGGTACCTGCTGTACAGGGACAAATTGCCATTGTCCATATTGCCGATCAAATAGGGGTAACCTGTAAACTGATAAGACAATCAGAAGAAAGAGTCTACCTTATCCCTCTAAATGAAAGATATGAATCCAAAATCATAAACAACAGCGAGCTGCTCTGGGCCCTGGCGGTTCTTTGTCACATCCGTTTATAATAACGCAATACAAAAAACTGTTTTGACAAGTTCAGCATATAGTTAAGACAATGTGGCTGGTCCTAAGAACAAACAATGTTAAAGACTACCTTGCAGACAGAAGAGCCTGTTTGTCAGATTAAAAGGCGGCTACTACATCTAAAAACAAGTTACTTGCCTTTTTGCAGTTTGTATTCTACACTGTCGACGAGTGCCTGCCAGGAGGCGTCAATGATGTTTTCAGAAACGCCAACGGTGCCCCAGATGGAGTTTTTGTCCCTTGATTCAATTATTACCCTGACCCGCGCCGCGGTTCCCGCCCTGGCGTTAACTACGCGCACCTTGTAGTCAATCAGGTGAATATCCTTAATTTCAGGATAGAAATTTTCCAGCGACTTCCTCAGCGCTGCGTCAAGTGCGTTAACCGGTCCGTCTCCCTCCCCCACCACATGTTCAGTTACACCGTTAACCCTGAGCTTAACCGTCGCCTCGGTAACTATTTCTCCACTGCCGCGTCTTTCAACAGCAGTACGATACTTTAACAGTTCAAAAGAAGGTTTGAAAGTGCCCTCTATTTTCTGTACAAGCAGGTAGAAACTTGCATCGGCAGCTTCAAACTGGTAGCCCTCATTTTCAAGTTTCTGCATGTGGTTAAGGATTTTGGATACCAACTGCTTATCTTTGTTGATTTGAGCTTTTTCAAGTTTAGCCAACACGCTCGATTTGCCGCTGAGCTCGGAGATAAGAAATCTGCTTTCGTTTCCGACAGTATCCGGGCTGATGTGCTGATAAGTTCGTTCGTTTTTTCGCAGAGCATCGACGTGCAGTCCGCCTTTGTGCGCAAAGGCGCTTTCGCCGACATAGGCCATATTAGAAACGGGCGTCAGATTTCCAAGCTCGGAAACAAACCGCGAGACCTCCGTGAGTGTGCGGATTTTCTCGGAGCTGAGAACATCAAATCCCATCTTGAATGCAAGGTTTGGTATAACAATGCAAAGATTAGCGTTTCCACATCTTTCGCCCAGCCCATTAATAGTTCCCTGGACATGCCGGGCGCCGGCCCGCACAGCGAACAAAGTATTGGCAGTCGCACAGTCGGTGTCGTTATGGGTGTGGATGCCAATGACTACAGGGGCAAAGTCCCTGCATACAATACTCGTAATCTCGTATACCTGCTCCGGGAGGCAGCCGCCATTGGTATCACAAAGAACAATCGCATCCGCCCCGGCCTCAGCCGCCGCCTGCAGGACTTTTAATGCATATTCGGGATTCTCTTTGTAGCCGTCGTAAAAATGCTCCGCATCGAAAATGGTTTCGATACCTTTTTTCTTTAGAAACTCGACAGACTCGGCACAGAGCTTGAGATTCTCATCGAGTGAACAGCCCAGGACTTCTTTTACGTGCATATCCCAGGTCTTGGCTACCAGAGCGGCCACCGAGGTTTTACAGGCAAGTATCGCATTCAAAGAAGCGTCGTCCGAGAGCTTTTTGTCCGCCCTGCGAGTGCTGCCGAACGCCACAAGCTGCGATTTCTTCAAACGAAGATTGGCCGCCTCCTGAAAAAACTGCACTTCCTTCGGATTGGAGGCCGCAAAACCGCCTTCAATATAATCAATACCAAGCTCATCAAGTCGCTTGGCAATTGAGAGCTTATCTTCCAACGAAAAGCTGACGCCTTCGGCCTGCATTCCATCTCTCAAAGTTGTGTCATATAGCTTTATCTTTTCCACAATTTCACACCTTAATACCTGATAATATAAGAAAGAGACTGCATTTTATTTTCTTGGCCGGCCAATGTAAAGAACAAATTGCTACGGACAAATCGCCCTGCCAATCGCGGCAAATTCTTACAGATGTGGGCTTTTTGATTCGTAATTCGACATTCCCACCGTTATTGCGAGGCCTTTAGGCCGAACCAATCTCAAAATATATTTAGCTTTACAGCCTGCCCTGAGCAATGCCGAAGGGTTCCACGCGGGGTCGTCATCTCCCAAATTTCCGAAATACAAACAAACACTTTATTCTTCGCTTCAAAAGAAACCCGTACTTCACCCAAAAATGCAAATATTGAGCTTTTTCTGCAAAAAGATTAACTCTGTGAAATCTATTTCTGTATTTGTTCTTGACATGAAGCCGGCTCACTTAGTATTATTAATATGTTTAATTTAGGTGTTTGTCGGAGCCCAAGGGTGATTATGCACAAAACTACAACGTATCACTCGAAATTCTTTACCACCCCTCTAAGGAGATTGTCTCTGTAACGGCAGGTATATATTTTTCTATGTGTTTTGGTAAAGTGTTCGTAAGCAGAATCTGAGTTACAAAATTGTAAAATGTATCTTATATCTGGTAAACACACCTTCTTAAAAGGTTAAAGCGAACCTGATTATTAAATGTAGAATTGGCATTTCTATCGAGAAAGGATGTGAATGCCAAATCTGAAAAGTTCGTATTAAATGACGAGCTTAATGCCGCTTGATTCTTCAAATTTGTTCGTTATTGATTTTCTTAAATTAGTTTTGCTTAAGTTGTTGATTTTTAGATGTTTCTATAGTTGTTTAAGAAATGCATAAAATTAAAGTTTTGGTATGGAAATGTTTAAGGTACGGAGGCCGTGCGAAGGTGAATAAAAAAAGGTGAAGGTGAAGGTTAGAAAGTGCATGTCAAGAACAACATAACTATTGGCCTTTTGGACAAAAGAATTTGTTTTTGTTCCTGATTAAAGGAGGAGTATTATGTACATAAAGAAGATCTTATTAATTACTTTTGTTTTGCTGCTGTCTTTAACGAACGCCGCCTGGGCTATTCCCTTTGACGAGGCAGATGCGGTCTGGAATCTGCATGGAGATGACCCTAGGGCTGATGAGAACGGCCCGCCTTTTACCACCTTGGGTACCACTTACTATGCTTACTATGCTGAGGTCGAGGAGGTAACAGGAGGCGAAAGCGGCGAGAAATGGGATGGCTGGGCTGCACCCAGCGCAGTGACTTGGTGGTCAGTAATGTATTATGAGACTTCATATGAGATTAGGCCGGTGGGCGCTGTAACTTTCTTCGTCCGGGTGAGATTAGGGGACTTAAGCCCCGAGCAAAACGTAATTACCGGTATGTATGACGGCGCTTGCGAGTACTCTAATTATCCGTCTTACGGAATTGAGATCCATTCCGGCGAGCCGGTATACGTAGTAACCGAGGCAGGCATGCAAGGTATTGAAAGGACGGAGTGTCATCTGGGCAAGACTATAGAGGCCAACACTTGGTATGACATGGCGGGCCAATTCGACCCTTTTAATAACGTGATGACCTTGACTGTTGCAGAAACGCGCGGTCCTCCGGTAGGCGAGGCCTCTATACCCGTTGACTTTGACGAACTCTGGTATTCGGATTTGGTTGAATGGGAGATATTTTGCTCACCCTGCTGGGAGATGGGCTCCGGCGAAGGTGACGGTCACATTGAGCTGATCGCGGTCTGGATAGGGGCGATAGACGTAATTGTCGAGGAAGTGCAGGTGAGCGACCCAACTCCGGACGATAAAGAAGAGGGCGTTCGTTGTGATGTGGAGGAGGTTTGCTTCTATCCTCCCTCCAATGCTCAGATTATGGACCCATGCGACCCCTACGGAGACGACCCGAATCTCCTTCAGGGGCCTTTCGATTTCGAGGTCTACTTCAAGGCGGATGACCCTTGTAATATGCCGCTGATAGATACAATCCTCTACCACGATACTAACGAGCAGGTTTGCGTCAATGTCGGTACTACACTGCCCGGTGTAACATACTACTGGCGTGTGGATATCACTGACCATAACGAGCCCGGAGACCCGTGCTTCTATGAAGGCCCGGTATTTAGCTTCACCAAGTGGGGTTATGCTCTCTATCCTTTCCCGGAAGACGGCGATACAGAGGTCTTCCCGGGCACTGACCCGAACTGGTATAATGACGGCTATGCTGCTGAGTTTGACGCCTTCATAGGTACCAACCAGGATGATGTGGATGCATCGGAAGAAGGCGCTCTTGTCGGAGATACACTGGGATTCTATGATATACCTGCTGGAGATGGAGGCCATGAATTTGACCCTGGAGAGCTTCTGTTCGGCATGACCTACTACTGGCGTATTGATGAGTGTAACACTCCTCACGGCTGTGTCCACGGGCATCTCTGGAGCTATACGACGTCAATGTGTGACCCCATCGATGATTTCGAGGACTATACCAAGTCCGGCGGAGATAACTGGATAG
>JBHPEQ010000071.1:0-12559 GCA_042576845.1 Planctomycetota bacterium | reverse complement strand
TTGAGATAGTAAAGGCCAATTGTAGGCTCTGGAATCATAAATCCTTATATTTTAAAGAGATAAGTTGGGTTTTTGCAGTGGTCCCATTAACGCTTGACAAGCGCATATAGGCCGGTTTTTACAGAATCGGCCTTTTTTGTTGGTTTTTGGGCTAAAAAAAGGGGGATAGTGAAAAAAATTTTCAAAAATTATTTTTTACTCTTGACATCGGTGTACTATGCGATATATTACAGTTAGGTTAGGCTTGAAGTTCTATGGATAAATGATTAGCAGACGGCAGCTTCAAATATGATAAATTTTACAATAAAATTTCAATACGGCACACCAATCTATGAACAGATAGTGTATGCCGTTAAAAAGGCCGTAGTAACAGAACAATTAAAGCCGGGGGATCGATTCCCATCTGTAAGAGAGATGGCCAAGGAGTTACGGATAAATCCTAATACTGCCCAGAAAGTCGTAGCTCATTTGGCTAGGGAAAGACTAATAGAAATAAAACCTGGCATTGGAAGTGTTGTTTCTGGATTAAGTACTGCAACTAAGGCTCAACGTGACAAAATCTTAAATAACGAGGTAGAAAAATTGATTGTTGAATCCAAGCGATTATCCATCAAAAGAAAAGAAGTCATGGATGCGATTAATCGTAATTGGGAATTAGATAATGAGAAAGGTAAAAAATGAATAATGCCGTTGAAACAAAAGATTTAACAAAACGGTTTGGTAAAAATACAGCTGTTCAGAGTTTAGATTTAACCGTTCCAGCCGGGAGTATTTTTGCGTTTTTAGGTCCGAACGGTGCAGGTAAAACAACGACAATCAAAACTTTAATGAATATTATGAAACCTACACAAGGGTCATCAACAGTATTAGGTGTTGATTCTCAAAGTCTTAGTCCAAAAGAATTCGCTCAAATTGGATACGTATCTGAAAATCAAGAAATGCCGGAATGGATGACCGTGAATAAATTTCTGAATTATTGTAAGAAGATGTATCAAACATGGGATGATAAATTCTGTAATGATTTAATAGATCAATTTAGTTTGCCTTTGAAACAAAAATTGAAGAGTATATCACGGGGCATGAAAATGAAAGCAGCATTGGTCTCCTCATTGGCCTATAGGCCTAAGTTGTTAATATTTGATGAACCCTTTAGTGGTTTAGATCCTTTAGTTCGTGATGAATTTATTTCTGGAGTATTAGATATTACAGAGGATGAGAATTGGACGATATTCATATCTTCTCATGATATTGATGAGGTCGAAAGATTAGCTGATTGGGTAGGTATTATTGATAAAGGACTGCTAAAGGTTGTCGAAAAAGCTGAAGTATTACAGAAAAGGTTTAGACGAGTTGAGCTAACTTTAGCGGAACCACTTGACATTAAAAACAGCTTGCCTAAAGAATGGTATTTACCGGAACAGCAGGGTCGTACTGTTCATTTTATCGATAGTCAATACGAAAAAGGAAAGGGTGAGGATGAGATTCGTAAACTTTTCCCAAACTGCTCTAATATCGAAGTATCAGGAATGTCTTTACGTGAGATATTTGTAGTATTTGCTAAAAAATTTAAGATCTCTGAATTATAGGAGTTAGGCTTATGAAATTTATACCTTATCTATTTAAAAAAGATTTAATACGCCTTAAGTATTTGCTTCTTGTTTGGCTCCTACTTATTCTTGCTCAATCAGCTTTAGCCATTGGTGGCATTAATTTGGCCGCTGAAGTTTTACAATTTCAAATTATTTTGCCTTTACTTGTAAAGCTGATCGGTTTTTTGCAAGGCTTGATGATGATTGTTATCATCCCTTTAATTATTCAGGATGATTCATTAGTTGGAACGACAGCCTTTTGGTACACCCGTCCGATTTCCAGGAAAGGTCTATTGTTTGCGAAATCTTGTATGATATCAACTATTTTAGTCATGCCACTTCTTATTGCCGAGTTATTTGTTTTAGGGGCAAACGGTGCAACTGCCTATTACTTGTTGCTTGTAGTACCAGAGGTGCTTATAGAAAAGCTGGCTTTTATTGTTCCTTTTGTAATTTTAGCTACCTTAACGCCAAAGTTCAGTCGATATGCCCTTGTTGGAATCATCGTTTTCGCTGTCCTTGTAGTTGTTGCCATTATTAAGTCCGTGATTCCAATGTTTCTTCCAGTGCTTAAAAAGTACATTTATAATCTCGAGCTATTCAAAAACCCATCTTTGGAAGCATCAGTCGATGTCGCCAAGGATCTTTATGTGTTTTTAATTGGTTCGGTTCTTATAGCTCACCAGTTTTTGACAAGACATACTACAAAGACAATAAAGTATTTGGTTGTTGCTTTTCTGGTTATGACCTGTTGTACGCGATTATGGAGTTGGGATTTCTTAAAAGAAGCTTCTGTAGTTCAAAGCTCACCAGCAATATCTGATCATCTATCTGTGGATTTTGATACTCAATATCTTATTATATCTGATGAAGTCCGATATCGCAAAAAGGATGTTAGAGAAAAATCTATAAGTTCTAAGCAAAGAGTAAAAGGTTTGCCTGTTGGGCAATTCGCAATTTTAAAGGGAATGAAAGATGTACAAATGAAATATCCTGATGACACTATCCTTGAATCGCGATATATCTCATCATTTAAAAGGGAGATGTTCTCAAGTGAAAAGTTTATGCTGCCGATACAAGCTGCCTTAAAGGATGTCAAATTGCTTAATCCTTTTAAAGAGAAGTTTTCTTATACAGAAGTTTTCAGTTTAGATGAATCAGCTCTCCATCAATTTAAAAATAAAACAGGTACTTATTCAGCTAGTGCAGATTTCGAAATTTACAAATATGAAATCGTCTCGCAAGTCCCTCTAAAACAGGGTTTGAAAGATTCGTTTGGTTCAGAGCAAGTGGTGATATACGATGTTCTTGAAAGGCCGAATGTGATATCAGTAATTATTAATGAAAAGAAAATAAATTTATTATTTGATAGAAGTGTTAAAAAAACATCACGACTTGACATGGCCCAAGATATTTTTTCAGAATATTCTCCTATTTATTTAATAGTAAACAAAAAACGTCATGAGGCATTTTTGCCAGAAGCAGGAGATAATTTGAATATGAATGCAAATGCGATGGCAGCTTTTGGTCCAACACGCCTTGAAACTAAAGCAAAACGGTTTGATTTTACAAACTTAAATGACAGAAACGAACTTATTCCTGAGATTGACAAAGAATGGTTAGCAGACGCTGAACTTGTAAGAATGGACGCCGTGCAAATGGCAACTGAACAAATCGGTTTTACGATTGAAGATTTTTCGCTGCCTTACCAATCTACTGCAACAGGTAAAGAATTTGACGAACTAGACCAACAATTAAGAATGCAAGATAAGCAAATGAAGGAAAGGTATACAGAATAATTGTCAAGGAGCTTGAGATGCGAAAGATAGTTCTAAATAATTTATCGGTGTTGTCCTTGTTTGTTTTGACGGGTTGTTCAATTTATCAAAATATTCCTGTCCAATGTATGGCTGAGAAAACCAAATATGAAACGGATTTATAGTGAAGCCGTCTTAGTAAAGAAAGAGCCTCTATTTTTGAAAGGAAAAACTCATGAAATTAAGTAGCAAACGCCTCAAAACCCTCGTTTTACCACTTGTAATGATTGTTTGTACCGTGGGCAATACCCGTGCTGCCGACGATGCTCTCATGAAAATGCTACCAGACGACTGTTCGTTCTGCGTACGCATCAACGACCTCAGCGGGTCACTGGCCAAAATGGACCAATACCTCACCGGCGCTGCTCCCATCGGCGCTGCTATGCTGGTGAACACGCAGTTGGCCGGTATTGTCGGCGATCCCACGCTGACGGGCATCGAAATGAACGGAACGTTTTTAGTTATTGGCCTCTCTGATATGACGGTTGGCCTGCTAGTTCCAGTCACCAATTACGCCGAATTCGTCAAAAACAATCCGAATTGTAACCAAACCGAAGGAAGAATCGCCCTTCTTACTTCACCCAATTCACCCATGGGCGCTTTCGCGATGGTCCAAATCACCAGCAAATACGCTCTCGTCGTGCCGGAGTCTGAAAAAGCAAGCCTTGTCAACCTCAAAGCCGCACTGACAAAAGTTTCAAGCCCGCTGAGCGGCAAGCTCACCGAAGCCCAAGTGAAAGAAGCCGCCACTGCACCGGTATGGGCCTATGTCAATCTGGCATCACTGTATGACCAATTCTCACCCATGATATTGGCCCAGATGGAAAAGGCCGAACAGGAAATGCCTGCGGAAATGACCAGCAGCATGGGAGACATGATCACATTCTATCTGAAAGTGTATAAGGAAATGCTCAAGCAAATCGCAGGCGAAGCGGATTCGGCAACGATCACGTTAACACCGGAGATGGCAAACTTAACGATCGATACCTCACTGCGTGCCAAGGAAGGCTCCGAACTGGCACAAATGCTGGTCGCCGACCCGAAAGCCGACGACACGTTTAAATTTACCGGCTATCTGGACAACGACAATGCCGTCAATGGATTGATGAAAATAGACCCGCCGAGTATGACAAAAATGTATGACAAAATGTTTGATATCCTGGAAAAATCCAAAGACAGCCCGGAGTTAGCAGAACAGGTCACGAAGTTGAAGGCCTTAACACACAAAATGTTGACGGCTATGGGCGACGAGATCGCCTTCTCATTCTCTTATGCCGCAGGAAAACCGCCGTTTAAGCTTCGTGAAGTCATTGCCGTCAAGGACATGGACGCCATGAAGCAGCTCACGAAGGACTTCATGGAGTTTACGGGCGATTTCTATGCGGCAATGGGCATGCCAATGGACTTTGAATACGAGACGGGTATGGCAACCTATAAAAACGCGACCATTGATAAGATGGTCCTGACTTTCCCGCCGTCGGATGACCCTAACGATCCGATGCAGGCAGTCATCGAACAGATGTACGGCGGCGATTTGGTTTATACCATCGCCCAGTCAGCAGACACATATTATGTTGCCATGGGCGAAGACAGCGAAGCCGATATCAAGGCACTCATCGACCAGGATGCTTCAGCATCTCCGACAGGTGAAACCAAGGCTGCCATCGACCTGCTGCAGAAGACACCATACAATGAATTTGTCTGTAGCGTCAATGTCATCAAGTTAATGACTGGACTGGGCGGATTGATGCAGAACATGGGACCAATGATGCAAAACTGCGGCGACGGTGAACCGACTCCGATGCCGGATATATTCGGCGGACTCAATATTCCGTCTCAGAGCAGTTTAGCCATAGGCGGCCAGATTGCCGATGGACAGCTTGGAATGCGGACTGTCCTGCCCAAACAGCATCTGATGGAAATCTTCGGTGCAGTCATGCAAATCCAGCAAAAGATGATGCCGCAGCAAATGCCGCAACCGAGCCAGCAAAGCACCCCCGCCCCGGCAACATTAAATTAAATGTGATCAACAACTGTCACAGGTCAGATGACCACATCAAGCGAGCAATAGTATATAGAAAACGTTCATCATTTTTTAGCGTTTTTTAAGTCTTTGATATTACCAACCTTATGGATTCAAGATTTTTGTGATTTTATGAGCTATTTGGGTTTTTGGTTGTACTCCGGTTGACCGCGTCCGGTCCAAAAATATATAGCTGCTTTGGATTATGCTCCCATGATACCATTTAAGAGTTGATTTTGCAATGAATTATGATAAAATTCTGCCATGGAAAAAGCATCGAACCAAGAACTTGCTAATAAATGGTTAAGTGTTGTCCCCCCGAAAAACTCTATCTTGATAGGTAGGTGAGGCCAAAACTGACGAAATTCCCGTTAGGATAAGGTTTTTCGGGTGGACAGCATAGTCTTGCAAGCTCTTTTTTTCAGTTTTCATGTTGGCTTAACTCAGGTAAAGTCCGTCAACACCTCAAAATTGAAGGCGACATTCTTGCATTTTGATGGGATTTGGCATCTCCCGGTGCTTTTGTTCAATAATATCTGCCGGCGTATTGACTTTTCAAAGTGCAATCACTGTAAATATAACACTTTTTCAGCGGTCCGATGAACGCTTGACAAGCGCATATGTCACTATATGGCTTAACTCATCAGTGTGTTTTTCTTTGTTATTGACCCATCGAGTTATTTGGTTCATGTTTGGCTTGCCCTGTTTAGACAGCTCTGTTATCTGTTTCATTGATTTTTCAATCGTGGTAATATTCTCAGCAATCATGTCAAACCTGGCCGGGTCGCTATAAATTCCGCACGGTATTTGACAGTGTGAATACACAATCGACGCAAAAGCTGTTACCAAAACCAAAATTCCCAGTATCAGTGATTTTTTGCCAGTTGCATTTCTCATTTCATTTCCTTCCAAAATTGGTAATCTTTAATATTCTTCCAGATGATAAAACTCTGCGTTTTCAAGCCATTGTTCCGGTCTAGATACAAACTCTATTATATTATCCAATAGAAAATAATGTTTCTTTTCTTCTTTAGCCAATCTCAAAAAAAGTTCTTTCTGATATTCCTCTGCCACGTCGTTAGCTTTTTCCAAGTAGAAATCTCGGCTTTCCTTCTCGATATCCTGAGCTTTTCTGTAAAGCCCAATTTGGGTGGTATCAAAATCAAAACTTTCGCCGGATTCTTTGATTTGAACAAAGACATTCTTCGCATCAGTCAGTATTGTAGTTTCAGCTATGCGTGGCTTGACGGTTCTCATTTTCTCTACGGCGTTGTAGTGTTTTACCTCCTCGTCTGCGAGCATCACCAGGATAGTTTTCAACCCTTTGTTAGCTGTTTGCTGGGCCAGTTGACGATAGTAATCTTCGCCATCCTTTTCCATTTGCATTGCATATTCAAATATGTTCATTGTTTCACTCTCTCGATTTAATGCATTATCCGAAGAAACTTTTCATTTTAGCCATCAACCAGCTATTTTACCCGAATGATGTCAGAAAGCATTTTGTCAAGATCATCTGTTCTATTAACCGGCCGGTTACAAATATAATTTTCACACACATAAGCGGTTGCTTTGCCATCTATAGCCACCTGGTTTCTGATAAAAGGCACTATTTTGTAAATATTGGAGCCTGCATTGTCCTGTTCGTGCAGCAGTACAATTGCGTTCGGGAGAAATTTACGGCGAATCAACTTGAGCATCTTCTTTGTGTCCGTTGCATCAACGCTGCCTGCAATTACTATTTCCTGTGTTGGTCCAAGCCAAAAGTTCAATGCTGTCAGCATTGCAGAGGAATAAGCAGGTGACTCTTTCAACTGCGACGAGAAGAATTCAAGCACCTTGCCGCCTTGCTCAGTAAAGTGTTGATTCATAGTTAACCTGCCAAGTTTCAATAAAGCCAGTGCTGTGATTGAGTTCCCAGAAGGAACCGCTCCATCGGAACCCGGCTTGGCGCGAGCAATTAGTTTTTCACCGTCTTTGCCCGTAAGAAAGAAGGCTCCTCTTTCTATATCAGCAAACAATTCTATCATCTCTTCACTGAGTTCTTTTGCCTTGATGAGCCATTTAGTATTAAAGCTTGCTTCGTACAGATCCAATAAACCTAATATCATAAATGCGTAATCATCGAGAAAAGCCTTTTCGACCGCTTGGCCGTCACGATAGTACCGCATCAATCGACCATTCTTGTACAAAGTGCTTAATATGAATTCTGCGGAACGCTTGGCCGCTTCTACGTACCTTTCTTCCTGTAGAATTGCCCCGCCATAAGACAATGATGAAATCATCAGGCCGTTCCAAGCCGTAATAACCTTGTCATCTCTATGCGGCCTGATTCTTTTTTGGCGCGACTGAAAAATCTTCATGCGAGCATCTGCGAGAATTTTTTCTATCTTGTTGGGATCTTTCCCAAACTCCTTTCCAAGTTGCTCTATTGAGGTCGAAACGTGAAGAATAGTCTTGCCTTTTTCAAAATTGCCTTTCTCAGTAACACCATAGTAGGCGTTAAACAGCCTGGCCTGATCCTTATCTAAAACAGAAGCTATTTGATTTGGTTTCCATAGATAAAATGTGCCTTCTGCGCCTTCGCTATCGGCGTCTTCTGCACTGTAAAAACCACCTTTGGGATCAATCAAGTCCCGCAAAACATAATCAAAAATTTCTTTTGAGATTTCAGCATATGTTTTCTTTCCGGTGATCTGGTAAGCTTGAAGGTAAACCTTGCTTAGCAAGGCCTGGTCGTACAGCATTTTTTCAAAATGGGGGATGAACCAACTCGCGTCGGTTGCATAGCGATGGAATCCGCCCCCGACATGTTCATAGATGCCACCTTTAGCCATTGCATCGAGTGTTTTTTCAACCATCTGCAAGGATTGTTCATCTCCCGTACGATACCAGTAACAAAGCAGCGTTGACAGGTTCGTTGGCTGTGGAAATTTCGGAGCAAATCCAAAACCACCGTTGGCAGCATCAAAGCTGTCTTGAAAATATTTAAAAGCACCTGTTAATATTTGCGGCGAAAGCTTCCTTTTCTCAACTGAACCGGTTGGGCTTTTCAGAAGTTCGCTTAGATTACCTGCTGAATCGACTAATTCCTGACGTCTGTTTTTCCATGCGTTGGCAATGGATAAAAGCACACGCTCAAAACCCGGACGGCCATACATATCTATTGATGGAAAATACGTCCCACCGTAAAAAGGCCTGCCGTCAGGCGTAAGGAAGACTGACAAAGGCCAGCCGCCAGAGCCGGTCATTAGCTGTACCGCATTCATATAAATCTGGTCAACATCAGGCCGCTGCTCTCTATCAACCTTGATGCTCACAAAATTCGCGTTCATTATTTTGGCAATTCGTTCGTTTTCAAAGCTCTCACGTTCCATGACATGGCACCAATGACAGGTCGAGTAGCCGATTGAAAGAAATACAGGTTTATCTTCTTTCTTAGCCTGCTCAAAAGCTTCAGAACCCCAGGGATACCAATCAACCGGATTATGCGCATGCTGCAACAGATAGGGACTACTTTCGTTAATAAGCCGATTAGTATGTTTCGGTGTGGCCGTTGCAGTCTGCATGTCTTTTTCTCCTTTTGCTGTATCGGCTGCCATAATCATAAGACCTACTACAGTCACAATAACTAAAACCCTATTGATAGCTTTTACTACCATCTTGACTTTGTCTCTACCAAAAATTACATCCGAGCTTGATATCTGACTAAAACAACGTATTTTGTGCAAACTTATGGCTCTAAATGGAATTACATAATTTTATCAAAATCCTTGTAACTAAACAAGGATCGAATTTTTGGGAGGGATACATAAACTTAATGCTTGTATTTTCAAGACAAATCTGATATTGTATCAAGAAGAAAAGAAGCTCAGTGACGATATCAATATGCCGGGGCAGATTACTCAAGATAGCTGAGCAGGTATAAATGATAAATCCCAGTTAACAACGGAGGCGGCAAAGTCTGGGTAGAAATTTTCTGCAAGGAGGAAATGATGATTGGTTCGGAATTCAATTCTCGATTTTTCCTGCTTGGTTTGATTGGTATGACGGTCTGCGCGGGATCTCTGGGTTAGAGTGGATCGAGTGGCGATATGGATTAGTGGGCCTAATTCTACGAATTAGTGGGTCAATTACAGTACAATTAGTTAATTACAGTTCGATAACATGTTTGGATCTCGAGAGTCCCGTGTCGGGTGAATCGACAACAACGATGGGATTTGCGTCTTCAGGCAGGATTGAAGTAGTGTTGTGGCTTTGGTCTGTTGAGCGATATGTGTCGATTCGATACTGTTGTCCCCCCGAAAAACTCTATCTTGATAGGTAGGTGAGGCCAAAACTGACGAAATTCCCATCAGGATAAAGTTTTTCGGGTGAACAGGCAATCGGATGTTCAATCCGTTAACTCTCTTTTCTGTCAGTTAGTTCAAAATCGCCAAGTTTGACATCTTATTTTATGAGTTTGGGTGTCGTGTGAAGCGGTACTCATGGTGGTACTATTTAAACAGACGCCTTAAATTCTTGAGTAGTTTGTAGATTTCCTGCGGGTACCAGGTAGATGGCCAGTTTGATTTGTGCAGCAGGTTTATTAACCCCAATCTTTTCGATACATTGTCTCAGGAGGACGAGCTTTTCATGTGGCAGGCCATGATGGAGTGTAAATTCCAAGCCGGATAAAAACTGCATCGAATCGGTTACTATACCATCGATTTCAGCCTGTGAGAGATAAAGTTGATCAAGTTCTTCCAGTCTGGTTTCGAGTTGCTGTTTCTGTTGTTTTAATTCATTTAGCCGTTGGTCGACGTATTCACGATTGGTTGCTGTAAGATTGTCCAGCAAAATATCGATGGTTTTGCCGATCTTTTCCTGCTCGGTCTGTGTTCGCTGGCGAGCGATAACCAATTCTTTTCCTTCGCAGTTGACTTGTAGTTTAACGGCCTCAGCCAGTTTTTTCCGGCCGCCTTTCTCAAAGTACGGCCTGTAAAAATCCAGTACAGTTTGTGCTTGTCAAGCGGAAATGGGACCACTAAGAATAACTATCTATCCTCTTGAAAGACAAGCATTTACAATCCTAAACACCTCATTCGCATTTTACACCATTAAATGCTACTGCTGCATTGATGATATATTACAGATATCAATCCTTCAAAAAGGGATCAAGAAGAAACAAAGAACGTCAAATTTGATTTGGGCCAAATCAAATGGAGTATTATAATAAGCCGGATTTCAATCTACTAAATGGAGGTACGTATTATGAAAGAAGCAATTCGAAAAAAGATCGTGCTTGTCAGCTGTGTGGCCCTGATGTTCGCGAGTTGCGTTTTGGCTCAGGACTGGCCACAGTGGCGAGGACCCAATCGGGCTGGCAAACTGAACGGTTTCACAGCACCCCAGAAATGGCCGGCCGAATTGGCGCAAAAGTGGAGAGTCACGATAGGTTTCGGTGATTCGACCCCTGCCCTGCTAGGCGACAAACTCTATGTGTCGGCCCGGCAGGGAGAGGAAGAAGTTATTCTCTGCCTGAATGCCGCTAACAGAAAAGAGCTTTGGAATAATAAATACACGGTGCAAGCTGTGACCGGACCGGCATCCTGGCACCCGGGCCCCAGAAGCTCACCTGCCGTGGTGAATGGAAAGGTCGTTACATTGGCCGGGTACGGCAGCTCAGATGCCGCCGAACTCGGCTGGGAGGCTTCTGGGAGAAACGGTGTCGTGGTCGCGGGCCGAACTGGCTCAGCCGAGGCCGGTTTTGAAATCCTTAAGGCCGGGGGAAATGCCGCCGATGCCGCTGTTGCTACGCTACTGGCGTTGAGCGTTACCGACAGCGACCAGTTCAATTTCGGCAGCGAGATGGGGGTCCTGGTCTATGATGCCAAGCGCGGGGTGGTGGAATCGATCAGCGGCGTCGGTGAAACGCCAGCGCTAGGAACGCTGGAACATTATCAAGAGGTCGGAGGCATTAAAGATGATCGCATCGGAGCGATGCCGGTCCCGGCCCCGGTGGGTGTTTTTTGTACGCTGCTGGATCGTTACGGGACGATGCGTTTCGCGGAGGTAGCGGCACCTGCGTTGCGGTTGCTCGACCGTCACGAAAGGGACTGGCACGCGCCATTGGCACGGACGATCCAGCGGCTCATCGAGGCGGAAAAGGACGCCAAAGATCGTCGGCGCGGCATTAGGCTGGTCGAGGATTATTTTTATCGCGGGCCGATCGCAAGGGAAATCGATGTCTGGAGCCGGGGAAACGGCGGCTTGATTCGCTATACGGATATGGCGCGGCACACGGCGCGAGTAGAAGAGCCCGTCAGTGCTACCTATCGTGGTTATGCCGTTTATAAATGCAATACCTGGACGCAAGGACCGTGGTTGCTGCAAGCGTTGAAACTCATCGAGGGCTTCGACATCAAATCGATGGGTTACATGTCGGCCGACACGATTCATCTGCGGGTGGAGGCCTCGAAGCTGGCTCTGGCCGATCGGGATGTCTATTACGGTGATCCGCTTTTTGTGGATGTGCCCTTGAAAGAACTGTTTTCCAGAGAATACAACGACATGCGTCGGCCGCTGATCGACATGCAGCAGGCATCAATGGTGCAGTGTCCGGGAGATCCGCTGGGCGGGAAGGCATTGTTGGATCCGGAGCGGACGAAAGCCGGTTTGCGGACGGCCAAGTCGGGCGATGACAACGATACCACCACGTGTGTGACGGCGGACCGCTGGGGCAACGCGGTGGCAATTACGCCCAGTGGAGGGGGGCCCTTGGCAGGCGATACGGGGATAAGGACCAGCGGCCGTCTGGTGCAGTTGAACACGTTTTCCGGTCACCCGAACTGCATCAAACCGGGCAAGCGCCCGCGGATCACGCTGACGCCGTCGATGGTGTTGAAGGACGGCAAGCCGGTGATCATCATTAGCGTGGCCGGAGGCGATACGCAGGACCAGGGGACGCTGCAGATGATTATCAATCACCTGGAATTCGGCAAGACGGCGCCCGAATTGGTAAGCGGTCCCCGGTGCAGCACGGGCCATTTGATCGGCTCGTTTAGCCAGCTGCCGCCCTCGCTGGGCGGATTGACGCTGGGCACCAAGACCGATCCGGCAGTGGTGGAGGAGTTGAAGCGGCGCGGGCACAA
>JBHPEQ010000070.1:0-12784 GCA_042576845.1 Planctomycetota bacterium | reverse complement strand
TTACAACGCCTCAAAGCAAGCTTGCTTTGTCATGGAGTAATCCAAGTAAATTGCTGAAAAACCTTCGAGTAACAAAGAAAAAGCCTGGATATTCAAGACAGATTTGTTATTATGCTGCAAATGATGCTCAGCGGCGTAGCTGAGCAAGGATATACAATGTTTATGGGAAATCCCAGTTAAGAGCTCATAACAGCAAAAGGAGAAGAACGAATGAAAAAGGTAAGTGGTAGAATTGACTTGTGTATCGTGGCGCTATTATTGGCGCTGCTTGTGATGGCGAACGCAGAAGCTCAGGAACAAGAGGTGAAGCCCATGGATGTTACCGTCCTATGGGGGTGTGAAGCTGAGCTGCACGGAGATCTTGAGTGTTCCGGCCGCGGCGGGACAGAGGGGGAGAAGAAGTTGTTATGGACCGAAGGCTGGGGAAGCCTGGATGAGTACTTCGTCTGGAAGGTCATAGTTCCAGAGGCGGGTAATTACAAGGTGGTCATCACCTACTCTTGCCTCGGTGAAGACGGCGCGCAGTACGAGATAGTTGCAGGCGACAGTAAGGTTACCGGCAGAGTGCACCAAACGGACGGCTGGCTGCCTCAAGAATGGGGAGTTTTGTATACGAGTTTTGAAGAGGAACAGCTCAATGGGACGCTGCACTTACCGAAGGGTCCCGTCACAATTACGCTTCGTGCCACCAAGAAGCCGGAGACAGGCGAAGTGATGAATTTATATACTGTGGAGCTGACGCCCCTGGCAGCAATGGACATCATAGCTTCCGCCCGAGTGAGGGCGAGGAAAATGCGTGCCAGCACCGACTGGTTCGTCGATGCCAAGTACGGTGTTGCGTTCCATTGGACAGCCCGTACCCAGCCGCAGCACGGGCCTCAGAAGCCCTTCTGCGACGCTGTACGCGATTTTGACGTTAACGCCTTCGCCGACATGGTAGAGGAAACCGGAGCCGGTTACGTCCTCTTCACCTCGACTCACGCCCCCCACTGGTACCCAGCGCCTATCAAAACGATAGAGAAGATCCTGCCGGGGAACACATGCGAGCGTGACCTCATCGGCGATTTAGCTAACGTGCTCTATGAACGGGGCCTCAAGCTTATACTTTACTACCCTGGCGGCAGAGGGGGAGAGTTTGGGGAAGCCTCTGGCTTTGCAAAAGAAGATAAGACGGAATACATTAACAACTTTTGCGAGATCTTCAGAGAAATCGGCAATCGCTATGGCAATAAGGTCGCCGGTTTCTGGTTCGACTTCAGCCCGTTCAATGTATCCCATCACTATGAGCCCCTATACAAGGCAGCCAAAACAGGCAACCCCGACCGCATCATTGCCTGGAACGGCTGGATACAACGCCAACCCTCAGATTTCCAGGAGTATTGGGCCGGTGAGATGGTTGACCTGGGTATCCCTGAGGCACATCATTGCAAGGATCTGCAGCCGCATGTCTGGATCATTATTGATGATTCATGGGTTCACGGCAGGCCGGACACCGATATCGGCCCGCCAAAGTTCACCAACCAGCAACTGATCGAGTATGTCAAGGCGTGCGCCAAAAGAGATATTGTGGTTTCGATGAATGTGGGTATTTACCAGGACGGAACAGTTTCTCCAGCAGCTCTCAAGCAGCTGCGGGCTCTAAAAGAAGCAATCAGAGGAAAGTAATAAATCAGGTCACTTCTCGCTGCTTCGACAAAGGACCGGGCAGGAACCGGTGTCTTCATCGGGGAATGGTCTATCCTGATGAGCGCAGAAAGATATATCAAGTATTCCCGATAATATAACAAAAGCAGCTTTTCAAGCTGGTCGAATTCACCTGCCCCGGGAAACAGCCAGGCAAAAAAAGCTTGAATATTCAAGACAGATTTGTTATTATGTTGAAAATGACGGTTAGCGGCGTAGCTAAGCGTTTAATATGGGAAATATCGGCTTAGAGCCTGTCCGAATAACCTGCTCTATTACGGCCGGCTGCAAAGTCCGATTCCTGCGTTGTCGGGCCAAAATCGTCTTCAACGTAGTTTTGACTACGCCTGCGGCGATTTTGCCCCTGCCGCTTTGGCCTCGAACTTTTTGCTCGGCCTCATAACGACGCGGTTATTCGGACAGGCTCTTAGTGTGTAGTTGAGGATGGGTGAATAAAAATTCTGGATGATGAAAGGTTAACAATGAAAACAAAAGTCCTGGTAGGAATTGTCTGTTTAATTATTTTAAGTTCAAGCTCAGTTTTAGCGGATTGGCCTCAGTATCTTGGCCCGGAACGCAACGGAATCTCGCCTGAGACATCTCTTGCGTCGTCGTGGCCTGAAGATGGGCCAAAGGTCTTATGGACCAATCCTGTTGGAAAAGGGTTTGCGGGAGTGTCGATTCAAGACGGTAAAGTGTATCTGGTAGACCGTGTCGAGAGCACAAATGATGTGATTCGCTGCTATGACCTGAAGAGCGGGGAGGAACTTTGGCACTATAGCAATGAGGATGCCGGTGAGTACGATTACAATGGCTCACGTAATCCTCCGACAATTGATGAGGAGAACCTATATAGCGTTGGGGGGATGGGAAGCGTATATTGTATTAATCTAACGAGTCATGAGCTGGTTTGGAAGCGCGACTTCAAGGAGGATTTTGATGCGGAGAAGCCCTGGTGGGGATTTGCGCAATCTCCGCTGCTTTATAAGAACCTGGTAATTGCGGCCCCGCAATCTGCAAATGCAGGTGCAGTGGCGTACGATAAAAATACAGGGGAGATTGTCTGGCAAACGGAGCGTCTTTGTGACGAGCCGGGTTACTCATCAGTGATGCTGACCACCATTGGAGGCGTTGAGCAGATAATTCTTGTAACGCCTTTAACGGACCCTGATGCGGTGGAAGAAGAAGACGAAGATGACGAAGATGACGAAGATGATGATGAGGAAGAAGAAGACGAAGGCCCGCCATTCGAAGAAGGCGGAGTTTACGGGATAAATGCCGAGACGGGTGAGATTCTTTGGAACTACAGGAACTTCACCGAAGGGGTAACCATACCGCCAGTGACGCTTATCGGTGACAGTCGAATGTTCGTAACGGGTGGTGGTGGAGGCTCTACTATGCTGAAGCTCAGACATGAGGATGGTGAGTTCGAGGTAATTGTACAATTCAAGACAAAAGAATACAGTGCCCATATCCATCCGGCCTTGCTGTATAAGGAGCACCTGTATATGAACAGCGGAGGTAATGACGGACTTATATGCGTGACTCTCGAAGGGAAGGTGCTTTGGCAGAGCGGTAGAGACCCCAAGTTCGGGCGCGGCGGTCTGATTATCGCTGAAGACAAGATTTATGCCGTTGAAGGCGATAAGGGACATTTGTACTTAGCCAAGGCGACGCCGGAAAAGTACACACAGCTCGGCCTGGTTGAAGAGATTCTCAAAGGAGATGAAATGTGGGCGCCTCTGGCCCTTTCAGATGGAAAACTTGTAATACGTGACCAGGAAAAGCTAATGTGCCTTGAGGTGAAATGAGAGTTATTCAGGGTAAGGATTTTTTTTGACCCACAGTTAAAACCTGAAGCTCGACAAAGCGGGTATTTTGAAAGTGTCAAAGTGTCAGTGTGCGATTACATTTGATATTTTGAATACCGGCAGCAAGAGCGCTATTGCAATGGTACCGATAATCACACCCAGGACTGTTATCATCAGCGGTTCTATAAGAGCCATAACGCGTTTAATTGAATCCTCGAGCTTTTTCTCATAAAAGATAGATATTTTATCACAAACCCTACCGAGTGTGCCGCTTTTCTCGCCTGCCTGAAGCATGTGGATGACGCCCGGCGCAATTAATTCCTTTCCTGGTGAAATCAATATCGCCTCAGATAATTGATACCCGTCGCGAATTTTTTCATCGACCTTACCCCAGAGCCGGTAAAAATAATAATTCTGACAAGAGTCCTGCACTATCTTTATTGCTTCCAGCAGATTTACGCCTGTGCTGACCATCGTTGCCATAATACGCATACTGCGGGTTACCACGGCATCAACAAACATTGAACCCACAACAGGCGTGTTTAATTTTATAAAATCAATCACCTGTCGGCCTCTTACCGTTTTCACCCAGTAATACAACATCATTGAAACCAGTATCAGAACGGTCAGCACGCCTGTCATTATTTCAAGATTGCCCAATGCGCTGCTGAAGCCGACCAGTATCTGAGTAATCTTTGGCAGCGCAGCTCCCCTGGCCTCGTATATTTTCGTAAACCTCGGCAACACAAAAAACATAAGCGTTCCCGTTGCCGCCACGGCCATCAGCGCCATTATAAACGGATAAGTAAGTGCGGACTTGATTTGTTTGCGAATCGCATCTTCAAAATCGAGATAACCACTGAGAACACTCAACATCTCGGCCATTTTCCCTGATGCCTCAGAGGCCTTGACCATACTGATAAACATTGCGTTAAAAACCTTTGGATACCCAGCCAGAGCTTTCGAGAAATCATCTCCGCCTTTAACTTTTTCAGAGACATCTAAAAGGACGATTCTCAAATTGCCATGCTCAGACTGCTGGGCAATAGCGTCAAGGGCATCGCTTAGAACCACGCCGCTGTCAAGCATTACTGAAAGCTGGGTCGTAAAGAGTATCAACTCCGCTCGTTTGACCTTTACCGTCTCAGGGCTCCGAACCATATTCTCCGAACGGCTTTCAATAAACTCTCTTTGAAGCTGAGAAGTAGTACCAACATCTAATTTGTCATTTTGAGAAGAATTTTCGTCTGTAGTTTTTTTAACTTCTCTGTCCGAATCAACTTTTTCTGCATTTTTTGCTGTCAATACACTCATTTACGGCTCTCCCTATGGGACACCTTAGGTGCATCCTCTTGCTCAATAATCTTTTTCGTCTTGTTTTGTCTGGGTTGTCCTCAGCACCTCTTCGATGGGCACAATTCCGGCTTTTACCTTTTCGATACCATCCATCTGAAGAGCAACCATTCCTCCTTCAATGGCCTTTTTTCTCAATTTTTTCAGAGACATTCCCTCCTGAATCATTTCCATAACTTCATCGCTTGGTATAAGCAATTCATGAACTGCGATTCTACCGACATACCCAGTATTTCGACATTTCTTGCATCCAACCCCTCTGTAAAACTTTTTGCATTCCCCGCACAAATCTTCAACAAGCTTTCTGATGCTGGTTGAGGGCTCATATTCCGTTTTACAATTTGGACAAATTTTGCGCACCAGTCGCTGTGCCAATACTGCAACCAGCGAGGCGCTGACAAGATAGGGAGGGACATTCAGGTCGAGTAATCGCGTTACCGCTCCGGGTGCATCATTAGTATGGAGAGTTGAGAAAACCAAATGCCCCGTCAAGGCCGCTTGTACCGCAATATTAGCAGTCGCCTGGTCTCTAATTTCACCTACCATTATGATATCAGGGTCCTGTCTTAAAAGACTCCGAAGAGCAGTTGAAAATACGAAACCCGCATTTTCATTAACCTGGAACTGATTTATATTCGCCATATTGCATTCGACCGGGTCTTCAATCGTGCAGATATTAACCTCTTCACTGTTCAACTCAGCAAGAGTGGCATAAAGCGTTGTGTTTTTTCCGGAGCCGGTTGGGCCCGTTACCAAAATCATACCGTTCGGTGTCTGCATTACTTGTCTATACAGTCGGAGGTTATCATAAGCAAACCCAAGCGACTCAAGATTCAAAATAATCTTCTGGGGGTCGATAACTCTGATAACCACCTTTTCTCCAAAGGTGCCCGGCATAATCGATACCCTCAAATCAATGGGCCTGGCTGCTATCAATACATGGATACTACCGTCCTGAGGCAGACGCCGCTGAGCGATGTCGAGTTCAGCCATAATCTTGATGCGGGAAACAACTGCAGCGTACATCTGGTAAGGCGGACACATTTTTTCATACAATCTACCATCAACTCTGTATCGAACCCGAAGTCTTTTATCATCCGGCTCAATATGAATATCACTTGCGTTTTCCTGGACCGCATTATAAAGAAGATAATTTACCAGTTTTACAATTGGTGATTGCCCGGCCACCTCTTCGAGGTCACCGATATCCTGCGGAATGCTCTCTATCAGGGTGAAATCCTCAAGGTCGCTGGTATCGATAATGTCATCGATAACAAAGACATTTGCTGCGGGTAAATATGTCTCGAGGGTTGCTTTAATGTCCTTGCTTGTGGCACAGACCACCTGCACTTTACAAGCGGTTATACGTTCTATTTCATCCATCAAAAAAACATTAGTCGGCTCGCTCACAGCCACCGTGAGCATTCCATAAACTTTAAAAAGTGGCAGAACGATATGCTCCTCAAGAAATTTTCTGTCCAGAAGCTCCACCACATTCGGGTCGCATAATTTCGGATTAATCTGAGCATAGGGAACACCATAGGCCTCGGCCAATGCTGAAGCAATTTGATTTTCGTTGCAGTAACCCATTTCAACGAGAAGCTCACCGAGAAGCTTGCGATGCCCCTTCGCCTTTTGGTCGTCCAAAGCTTTTTTAACCTGCTCGGCAGTAACAACCCCGCGTGCCTGCAGTAGTTCACCAAGCGGTATTTTATTTCCAACTGCTATTTGCGTCATAATCTTCTCTAAGTTTTATTTTCATTCGTTAAAAGTTTGTCTTCAACTTACGCTATGCAAAGCTCTTTACTGCTTCGGCAAGCTCCACATAACGGTCGAATTCACTTTCAAGCCGGGTGATTTCCAAAATCTTCATACAGTTTTCATCGATTCCCACCAATCTGAGCTGACAGTTATTCTCGCCGCAGTAATCCCTGGCCCATAATAAATCTTCCAGCCCTTTGCTATCAATAAAGCTAACATCACCCATATCGAGCACGGCCCCCTTTTTCCCTGATGCAATGAGCTTGCTGACTGTATCCTGCAGTTTCTTGGACAACTCCCCGTCCAGTTCGCCCTGTAACTTTACAACAGTAACATCATTATAATCCTGCGTTTTAATTCTCATCTTACTAAAGTCCCCACAGCTAAACTTCCGTATTCCGACAGAACCTGGTTATCGTAACCTCCCCCCGTACTTTTCTGCATTATGTCCCATAGCCGATACACATCGCTGTTGAGAAATATCCTTCCCACTTTCATATCAAACTGTGAGTCCAATCCCTTCTCAATTTCCTCCAATGCCTGTTCAATAGTCATTGCATCCCGATACGTTCTTTTTGAAGTCATTGCATCAAAGGAGTCGGCCAACCCGATTATTTTGCTAATCAAAGGAATTTTCTCCCCATCCATCCCCGTTGGATATCCTTTTCCATCGATTCTTTCGTGGTGATATAGCACCGCTGGAATGATATCCTTCATCTGCTTTATTTCACTGAGAATACTTGCCCCAATGGCAGAATGTGTCATTATGCATTCTCTTTCCTTCTCAGTCAGAGCCCCATTTTTTCTTAATACCTTCTCATCTATTCCCATCTTTCCGATATCGTGCAACAGTCCCGCGAGATAAATCATTGGCACATCATCTTTTTTCATTTCTCCCTGTTCTGCAAGGATGTCGGCAATCCACTTCGAGATAAACGCCACCCTTTCGGAATGGCCTCGTGTGTACTGGTCTTTAGCATCGATACTATTCGTCAGGGCCCTCAATGAACCGATAAACAATTCTTCCAGGTCTCTGAAAAGCCGGCCGTTTTCAATAAAGACGGCACAACTGCCGGCTACCGAAGTAAACAACTTTACGTCTGTGCTATCAAAATCCGGTTTATCCGCCCTGTTTATAGCTATTATAAACCCTATTATACCGCTTATGTTTTGAAGTTCTGAAGCAGAACCGGCCCCGCCTTTATCTTTGCTGAACAAAGGCACGACAATAATATTTTTTATGTTGCTCGGCCAATCATACCGAAACGGTGAATCCACTTCGCTGTCCAGAAGAGCTTCGTGTCCGCTGCTTATTTCATCCACAAGTCTATTATGCAAAACACCTGCCATACGTTCGTCTATATCTATCAGACCCCATCCGGCTGCCAGATTCAAACATTTGTCAGAATCTACTTTCTTTTCCAGTAATATTGCAATCCCCTCGACGTTGACAATATCCGTAAGACAGTCGCAGGCCATTTGCAGAAAGGTACCGTCTGCTTCGGTAAGATTCATATGTGTGTTAAGGCGGTGAAGCAGGACAAGTTCTTCATAAACCTGGGCCAACTCAATACTGACCATTTCTATTTGCTCTGCAGCTTTGGCATTGGACTGGAATTGTTTAGCAAATAACGCAAGCAGCTCACTGAAAACTTTGTTCACCAGATTGTTTTCTTTTGTTGTCTTTGACGAATTATCACAAACCGTCAATGTATCTGGGAGGTCGATTACCGCTACAACAGTATCAAGGCCTGTTTCCAAAAGAGTAGTAAGAATTCCATTGTGGCCTTCAAATTCGAAAATAGAAGGTTCAGAGGTGGAAATCGATTGGCTATTATTTTGCTCCATAGTCTTTTGGCTGCATTCAATAAGCACATCGGTGCAGGTTTCGAACCTGCCACCTTTGCAAAGCACAATCAAGTGCCCCTCATTATCACAAACTGCGAAATCAGCACCGAAATTACTAACTCTCTCGCCAAACTTTTTCAGCTCACTCATCTGAGACGAGTTAACAGTTTTACCAATAGCATCCAGCATAGTTTTTTACATCCGAAAATTGTTAATTTAATTCTTTTTTATGACAGCCTGGTGGAAAAGTATATCCTCGATGCTCCTTAACAAGTCCTTTGGGCTGAACGGCTTGCTCAGAAACTCTGAAATATGCAAATACTCTTTTTTATCATCATCAACAGCAAAACCTCTGGCCGTCAGCATAATCACCGGTATATTTTTTGTTTCTTGGTTTTGACGAAGTTTTTCCACAAGCTCAAGCCCCGTCATCACAGGCATCTGAAAATCAGTAACAACAATATCCGGCTTTTCTTTACAGGCCAATTCAAAGCCATCTTCACCATTCTCAGCAGTTACCACATCGAAACCGTTATTTCGAAGCTTTATCGCCACGACGTGAATAATATGAATCTCATCATCCACTACCAACGCTTTCTTTTTTGTCATCTTTACCTCCCCAAATTATTTTAATTTGGCATTTTATAAAATCATTCTGCTCGTCCAGCCTTAAAACATTAATCCAATTTTTATACCGATTCAAATACTCTGGAAGCAACCAGAGGCAGCTCAAAACCAAACGTGCTGCCTACCCCCGGCTTACTCGTAACAAAAACCCGCCCATTGTGGACTTTTTCAACTATTTGCTTAACAAGACTAAGCCCTAATCCAGTGCCTTTCGCTTGCTTTTTGTTCCTGCCAACCCTGTAAAACTTATCAAAGACATGTTTTAGTTCCTCCGGCGGTATCCCTACGCCGTTATCAGTAACAGTAAACCGCACGAGTCTCTCGTTTTCATCAACCTCTGTCATTATCTCTACGGAACCGCCTGATGGCGTGTATTTGACAGCATTGCTTAGCAAATTAACAATAACCTGTGAAATCATATCCCTATCCACGTTTACCTGGTCGAAGACGATTGGTTTTTGCCCGGAAACTTCGATATTTTTTTCATCGGCATACTTTTTTATCATTTGCATTTGTTCTTCTATAAGAATTGTCAGACTGACCGGTGTTTTTTCGACCTTTACCAGCCCCGATTCTATACGGGAAATATTCAAAACATCTTCAATAAGCCGGTTTAACCTATTGGCCTGACTCTGAATCACTGAATAAAATTCTTTTTTCGTCTGTTCGTCTTTTGCTTCCCCATCCGCCAGCATTTCCGAATATGCGGTGATAGAAGCAAGAGGAGTTTTCAGCTCGTGAGAGACGTGATTTACAAAATCATTCTTCATCTGCGATATTTCCTTCTCCCGTGTAACATCGTGCAGCACTGCGGCTACGCCGCAAACGTGCTCTGCCTCATCATGAACACATGAAACAATACAATCGAAAAACTTCTCTCTGCCATCTACTGAAAATTGAATCTCCTTCTTTTTATACTGAACCCTGCTTTGTCTGCTGCTACACAGAAGATCCACAAATTCACTTTTTTCGCCGACTATTAACTCGTTGAGATGTTCGTGCTGTGCACTTTTCCAGTCAAAATCGAAAAGCCGTCCAGCCGCCTCGTTTGCCATCAACAACCTGTCAAACTCATCAACCACAATAACAGCATCCTGAATGCTGTATATAATCGCTTCGGTGTTTCTCTTTTGCTTTTGGACAAGCTGAATCCGGGTGTGTAAATCATTAAGCCGCTTTTCAAACTCAGATATGGATTCAGAGTCTTTCTCAGTAAGCTCATTAATGGCTTGGCATAACTGTGCCAGTTCCGGTATTGCAAAGCCTGGCACGCCGGGAAAGAACCGTTTTGGTTCAATACGATTTGATTTGCCGTTTTTCAGCAGCTCTACGATGGACGCAACAATCCCTCTTAGTCTTAGCCCATAGAGGCAAAGCCAAATTACACCTATGGTCATACTAATGTAGAACACAACCCTCAGGAAGGTCCCCCGCTGCAGATAGCCGCCCATCGTAAAACCGCCGATATCTATACCAAAGGCCTGCACCTCAGCTATGGCACCTAACACCAAACCGAAAACCACCAAAACCATTACTATTACATAAAAGTTTCTAACCGTTCTCAAAACAACAACTCCAATCTAAACTATTCTAAATAGTTAAGATTTAATCTCCGGTCCTTCAACGACGTTTGGCCTATCTTAGTTCCTTAACCATTTTCCAACGTCTTCTTTTTCAACTTCCTGTCGTACTTTTCTTTCCATCTTTTCTGCTTGCCCCGGCTCAGTTTCGCGAAGGATTTTCTCCTTAAAGCGCAACGCCTCAAGGTATGTCGGGCGAAGTCTAAGGGCCTCCTCGAGTTCTTCCAATGCAGTTATATTATAACCCTCAAGGTAGTATTGAGCCGCTTTTGTATAATGCTCTTTGGCCAGAGACGGTCTTCCAATCCACTGCAACGCATCCTCAGCACCGAATCTTTTTCGACTTATATCCTCAGCTCTGGCTTTGCCTTCTACTTCACCAGGATTCTCTATAATATGAGGCGTCAACATAACTATAACTTCCTGCCGTTGACTCGAATCCGTTGTACTCCTGAATAATCCCCCAATCAACGGCAAATCCCCAAGCAGAGGTATCTGTTTGCGAGTAGTAGTTACAACATCTCTGAAAAGTCCTCCGATAACAACAGTCTGGCCGTCTTTTACTATAATGTTTGTGGCTAACTCGGTTGAGTCCTCGTCGGGTAAGCCCTGATCATTGAGACTACCGGAACTGTCCTTTGGGTGTATATCCATCCGGATATAGCCATCGTCGCCGATGTATGGTCTGAACGAAAGCTTCGTTCCGGTATCAAGGAAGTCGACGCTCTCGGTGGTTGATGTCTGCGTCTGTGTGGTTTGTGACCTGTACCCAATTTTCCTGCCGATGTAGACCTGCCCGAGCTGCTTATTAACTGCCAGGATTTTCGGGTTGGCCAAAACAGTTGTATCTGTAACCGACTCTAACGCGGTTATAAAGGCCGCCACATCACCGGTTGTAATTCCAATCCTCAGCCCGTCACCACCGACATTTGCAAAGCCGGCAATCTCTATCGGTGTACCAGTAGCAATTCCCGCTCCTAACTGTTGCACAGGTGTAGTTGTGGTAGTGAGTAATGAGCTAGTCGTCCCAACCTGCTCAGTTGAAGATGTACCATCCAAGGCGACACCGCCCAACAAATTCAGATTAACCCCTAATTCCATCCCTTCCGTTAAATTGGCAGATAAAATGGTGGCCTCAACTAATACCTGTTTAGGTCGCACATCAAATTCATCGATAAGTTTCTCTGCCTCGGAAATATTCTCAGGGAAATCCTTTACAACCATCCTGTCGTTCGAAGCAGGACTATCGCCACCTGTCTGACCGGAGCTTATACTCTCACCTGTCGACAAAGTAGTATTTGCAGGGGAACTAACCTCCATCAAAGCTTTACCGCTGAGCACCGGGGCGATAAGCTTCATAGCCTCTGCGGCGCTGATGTAATAAAGCGTAAAAACTTTACTAATCATACGTTCCGGGTCTTCCATAATCTGTTTGTATTCCTCGGCCGTATATACCTTGATGAAATTGTCTTGTTGCCTATACTTAAAATCGGGTCCCAGAATCGCTTCCAAAGCCTGGATAAACGTTACATCGTAAAGCCGGGTAACGGTAAGCGGACCATCTACTTTTGCCGAAGGAACAATGTTCTTTTGATATAAAGCCCCCAATATCCGGAGCCCGTCCTTAACGCTCTTGTCCTTCTCAAAAGTAAGCCGCTTAATCCTGCCTCCTTCCAATACGGCTGTTTCTTCGACACTTTCGCCGGTATCTGATACCGAAGGCAGCCCTTCCTGCTGAACTTCTATCTGACCCTGTGCAACCTCACCAATAGCAATCGCCATCATCAGAAACAAGACCATGCCCCATACAAATAAACCTTTTAATTTTTTACTTTTTGAACCTTTATTGATACACATAATTCATCTCCTTTTTTAATGTTTGTCCTGTCTAAGACTATAAGACAGGCCGTTAATTTCATTCTCAATCAAGAACTCCTGTCGTTTCTGCAAGTTTTAACCTTATCATCGCTTCCCCACATCTTAAAGACACTGCATTTCGCTCAATCTCAATCACTTCGCATTCATATTTTTTGTTTCCGTCCATTACATGCAATTTACCTCCCTTTACCAGCAGCTTATCATTTATAAAAACTCGCGGCCTTTCTGTTAGTTCTATTGCTT
>JBHPEQ010000069.1:0-13085 GCA_042576845.1 Planctomycetota bacterium | reverse complement strand
ATACCTGCTCTGTATCTACCTGACATCGGCCCGTTAGCTGAATTAAGCCGACTGGTTACTCCGGTCTCGAGGGCATAGAAAAAATAATCTTCATCGCCAAAGGTAGTCCTGAAGCCGGTCTCTCTGCTGTCCGCCTGGACGTCTGCCATGCCCGCCATAACATACCACGTATCGGTCATCGCATAAGTGAGCACCAGACCAAGACTATATTGCGGAAACGGTATGGTTGGATTGTCAACAAATGCCCCGTTTAGAAACTGGGTGCATTCGCAGTCGGCATAATCGCTGGCATCGAATACACCGGTAAAGTCTATTTTACCAATCATCAAAGTAAGGTTATCGTTTAATATCAGCCCCTCGTAGTAAAGCTGTTTTACGAGTATCGCATCGTTTCCAATCGCATCTGCATTTACTCCGAAGGCACTGCCCACCGAAACACCGTCAATGCCTTCGGCATCCGGCCAACCTCCCTCAAGATGCAAGAAAAGCGTTCCCGACTCGAACCCGAGGAGTTTTTGAAAGTCTGCAGATATTTCCATATCATAACTGCCTGTAATTCGGCCTGCCCGGCGGTGCTTGCTGATGCCCCCGCGAACGTTCTGCTGATAAATACTAGTAACACCGAAGCCAACCTCTATGCCGCTATCAGCAAGTATCTTGTTTAGACCGAAGAACCCATCGGTCAATGTTTCTCTGTTCCAAATGTGGTTTTCTTTCTGTTCAGCCCGGCAAATTCCCCCAAAAAACAGAAGTGTTGCAACAATTGTTAAAATCCTTAATCTGTTCATGTTTATCCTTTTGTTGCAAAACAATAAAATTCCGAGCAGCGCATAAAATTATGATATTCGTGCTACTGCTTCAAGTTAAAAATTTGTTTCTTTGAAAAAAAATTATTTCGGCTAAAATAGTTGCGATTTCTTCGGTCGAAATATTTACGGTTATTTAGGGGCTCTTAGTTTTGCCAGGAGAAAAAAATGAAAAAAGTTGAACGTATAGGGGTGTCGCTCGATAAGAAGCTGCTCACAGGTTTTGATAAGCTTATCGCTAAAACCGGTTATCCGAACCGCTCTGAGGCAATTCGAGACCTTGTCCGCAATCAGTTAAGCCGGGAACGGTTAACCAATCCTAAAGCCAATGCTTACGCTGTAGTTTCTATAGTCTACAACCATCATTCGACGAAGCTGATGCAAAAGCTGACCTCTTTGCAGCATTCTCATCTGCTCCAGACAATATCCTCGATACATATTCATCTTGCCAAAGATGAGTGTATGGAAGTAATAGTTCTGCGAGGCCGAGCCGGCGAAATCAACGAAATGGCTGAAAAAATGCTTGGCCTAAAGGGTGTTAAACTCGGACGGATTAACCTTGTCCCGATATAATCAATGTGCTGAACACTTTATTCCTGCAGGAGAGGGTGACTATGGAACACATCGATATTTTGCTTGCTTTCAGGCCCGACAAAGCTATAATATTTTCTTACGATAGATTAATTCGATAAATTCGATAAATTTGATAAAAGGAGAAACAGGATGAAAAGCTCGATAGGTTTTTCGAAAAAGGCCGAATATCCGCCACTTTTTGTTCTAACAATTCTACTAACTGCATTCAACCAATCCTGCAGGGTTGGCGTCTCGTATGAAAAACCGCGGGCAAATGTTGAACAAAGAGTAGCTAATCTGGTTTCTCAAATGACTTTAGAAGAAAAAGTTGCACAAATGAGTCACCATGCCCCTGCTATTGACCGCCTGGGAGTAATCGCATATGAGCCCATCCCCCAAAATATCAATCTGCAGGAAAATGACGAGCCCCCCATAGACCAGGGATGGTGGAATGAAGCGCTACATGGCGTGGCACGTTCCGGCCTGGCAACTGTCTTCCCACAGGCAATCGCATTGGGCAGCACCTGGGACCCGGACCTCCTCGGCGAAGTCGCCACCGCCATCTCGGATGAAGCAAGGGTCTATAATAATCTCTACAATAAAAAATTAACTTATTTCTCACCGGTAGTCAATATGCTCAGAGACCCCAGATGGGGCAGAACTGAAGAAGGATATAGCGAAGACCCTTACCTGATGTCACGAATGGGTGTTGCCTTTGTCAAAGGTATGCAGGGAAACCATTCAAAATACCTCAAAACCATCGCCACACCAAAACATTTCGTCGCAAACAACAGCGAATTCAATCGCCATAACGGCTCTTCAAATGTAAGCGAAAGGGATTTACGCGAATATTATCTACCCGCCTTCAAAGCCTGTATTATCGAAGGCGGTGCTTTTTCCACGATGTCTGCTTTCAACGCATTAAATGATGTCCCATGTTCAGCCAATAAAACCTTGCTCACCGACATCCTCCGCAACGAATGGGGCTTCAAAGGATACGTCGTTTCGGACTGCGGCGCCGTCAGTGACATCGTCCACCAGCACAAATACATCACTGACCCGGCAAAAGCAGTAGCAGCTGCCGTAAAGGCAGGATTGGACCTCGAATGCGAATTCTGCGGTGACGAAGACTCTATGTATGATAAATATTTAATGACCGCTCTCCAGCAGGGCCTGCTCAAAGAAGATGACATCGACACGGTCGTCAAAAGATTATTCAGAGCAAGATTCCTGTTAGGCGAATTCGACCCCCCTAAAGTGGTCCCTTACACTGCAATACCTGTAAGCGAACTAAATGCCTCCGAGCATCAAAGACTTGCACTAAAGGCCGCAAGAGAGTCAATCGTCCTGTTGAAAAACGAAAACCAAACCCTGCCCTTAAACCCAAATGCCGTCAAAAGCATCGCTGTAATAGGCCCGAATGCCGATGAACAGCGGCTCGGCGGCTATTCCGGCACACCGCCTTACTGCATAACAACCCTCGAAGGTATCAAACGCAAAGTCCCTGACTCCGTTACCGTTCGATTCGCACAAGGATGCCTGTTGGCCGATGATAACGAAAGCGGCATATCCGAAGCCGTTGAGCTGGCGGAAAATTCCGACGTCGCAATTGTTGTTGTTGGAACAAGCCTGCAGATTGCGGATGAGGAGCTGGACACAACCACTCTTGAACTGCCCGGCATCCAGAGAAAGCTAATAAGAAACGTTTATCAAGCCAATCCGAAAACGATTGTGGTTCTGATAAATGGAGCGCCCCTTGCAATCAATCGTCTCGCCGAGCACATCCCCGCCATCATCGAGGCATGGTATCCGGGCCAGTCTGGCGGCACCGCAATAGCAGATTGTATCTTCGGCGACTATAACCCGGGCGGAAAGCTGCCCATTACTTTCTACAAATCTGCAGACCAGCTTCCACCACTCGAAGATTACGACATCACCAGGGGAAGAACTTACTGGTATTTTGACGGCGAACCGCTTTACCCGTTTGGATATGGCCTCAGCTACACAACTTTCGATTACAACAAACTCGAGCTCAGTTCAAAATCATTCGATGTCTTAAATGAAGGAAGCATTATTGTCAGCGTCGATGTCAAAAACACCGGCGACTATGACGGCGACGAGGTGGTTCAGCTTTACGTAAAAGACCTCGAATATACGTTCCTTCAGCCGAGAAAAGAATTACGCGCCTTCAAGAGAATCCATCTTAAAGCAGGCGAGAAAAAAACCGTTACATTCGAGCTGAACAGAGAAGATTTCGCATTCTGGCACGATAGAGTACACAAGTGGGCTGTTGAGATCGGAGAATTTGAACTGCAAATCGGCAGCTCCTCAGAGGACATCCGACTCTCCGCCTTCATCGAAGTCCCGGAATCTTAGTTGTTTAGTGTCCGGTAAATAACAACTGCTCTGCGTTCTTATCGTGACAGTTGATGGTTTAAAATCTTGAAAATCGAGGGCAGTCCTGTTCGTAGTAGGGGTTGTAAAGTTGAATGGACTAAGAAGAGCAATTGTTCTGACTATCTTAACCTGTATGCTGCTCCTGGCCGGTGGCTGTAGCATAAAAACGAGTACATCAAAAACTATCGATAAAACAGACTTAAGCCAGCAGCAAAGCCTCGAACCTTCAGTAAACACAAGGCCCCAACAACAGCAAATGCAAAAGTCACAGATGCCGGAGCAGATTATCACCTCTATACCTTCAGCTTCTACCGGCCAAAATGGTATCGCTGTTGGAATTATCTTACCACAAAAACAGCGTTACAAACAAGGGGCGCCGGTGGCCATTGGCGTTGCAGGCGGTCATGGGCCTGCTGGACCGACAGGACAAATGGACCTCGTGGAATGTGGCTTCATCGAAGTTCGCTTCGGTTTCCCGACCGGTAACTATTATGACTACCGCGGCCCGAATTGCGTCCTGGCACTGCGCGATGTGATATTGTTCGTTATGGGTAGAACCACCGACCTTAAAGGCCGAAAGTTCCAGGACATCGCCGGCAATATCAAAGTCCTTACCTCAAACGTCGGCTTAATCGGTGAAAGTCACGGCGGAAATACCTGCGGCGCGGTTATGGGCCTGCACGGAAACAATTTCAGGAACCTGGCATTTTATGTCTCAATGGAAAGTCCATACGGCCAAGGCGCTGCCGGCGTGGAATTAGGCGCACGAGAAGACGGCCTAAACCCTGCCTATGGCCCACAGACCGGAACTCTCGACCTGTCCAAACTTGCTTTCGACCCCAATCTTCCCGGACACTCATTCGAGCTCGCCGAAGAAGATAAACTAAAAGGCAGCCTGTTTTTCGATATGGATTCTGACGGTACTTACAATCCTGGCGCAGACTTCATCGCACGTATGCTCGCCTTTGATTTAGGCCGGGGACGAAAGTGCTTCTGGTCAACCCGCCTGATAACAGAAGCCAAAAGAAGAAAACTTTTCCCTAAAAACAGACCCGTACATATCCCAACTCTGGCCGAGACTATCGAGTTCTGGCGGTGCCGCGATGCGACCGGACTTATTCCCGCCGCCGTCAGGAACATTCCGAATATCGCCATCATAGTCGTTGCATCAAAAAACGACCACGTCCAGATTGCGCCCGACCATCCCCATATCTACATACAGGTCAACGCCTTCAAAAAAGCTTCTGCGAGCTTCATTCGGCTGAATCCCGACCGGGCATATACCCAATCTTTCCTGGACGAAGAACGTACATCTCTGGTCGATAACGATGCAGGTCTGGAATACGGCCCCGGAAACATCCAACCAGCTTTGGCGCCGAATGATATGATGACCGCTCTTATGCAGGCCGCCGCCTGCGAACTGGCCGACCGTACCCGGACGGGCAACTTTGAGCCAAACCTTGACAGTCTTTTGTTCCCGCCGATACCATAAATTCTTATAAAAAAGTCCCGTCTTAAAAACGGGACTACTAAGATTGGCAAATTTTTTGTTTTACTGGATACCTGCATGGTAGCTTTGCAGCGACTTGACGATGCTGTCCCCGTCCTGCTTTGCAGCAATACCTTTAGCGGTAGCAGCCGCTGCAGCCGTCGTGGTAATGTACGGTATCTTATATTCGATTGCCGCCTTTCTTATATAAGAGTCATCATGCTGGCTTAACTTACCTGCCGGAGTATTTATTATCAGTTGTATTTCATTGTTCTTAATCGCATCAACAATATTCGGTCTGCCTTCATATACCTTAAGTACCTTCTCTACCGCGATACCTTCTCCCTTCAAAAACTTACTTGTTCCTTCTGTTGCAATAATTTTGAAGCCTAACTTGCTAAATGCTTTAGCCACATCTGCAATATGCTTTTTGTCGGGCTCAGCCACCGTTATCAGAACTGCCCCCTTCAACGGTAATGGCTGCTGGGTTGCCTCCTGGGCCTTGAAGAACGCCATCCCAAACGAATCAGCTATGCCCAGCACTTCTCCGGTGGAACGCATCTCCGGCCCTAATAATGGGTCGACTTCTGGGAACATATTGAACGGAAATACCGCCTCTTTTACGCCGAAGTGAGGAATCTTCTCTTGTTTCAGGTGTAAATCGGAAATTTTCTTGCCTAACATAACTTGCGTTGCTGCTCTTGCCATTGATATGCCGCAGACCTTTGAAACCAGCGGAACAGTTCTTGACGCACGCGGATTCGCTTCGAGCACATAAACTTCATCCGCCGCTATCGCGTACTGGATATTCATAAGCCCCACAACATTCAGCTCGACAGCTATCTTTCTCGTGTATTCGCGAATCGTATCAATGTGCTTTTGTGAAATACTCACCGGCGGTATCACACATGCAGAGTCACCCGAATGAATGCCCGCAAGTTCGATATGCTCCATAACCGCTGGAACATACGCATCTGTACCATCGGCGATTGCATCTGCCTCGACTTCAATCGCATTAACAAGAAACTTATCAATCAAAATCGGCCTTTCCGGAGTCACCTCAACCGCCGCTGCCACGTACTTTCGAAGCATCTCTTCGTCGTGAACAACCTCCATACCCCGGCCGCCGAGAACATAAGACGGACGAACCATCAAGGGATAACCAATCTGAGACGCAACTTCCAGAGCTTCGTCAAGATTGCTCGCCATGCCCGCCTCTGGCATTGCGATATTTATCTTCCTCATTATCGCTCTGAAGCGCTCCCGGTCTTCCGCTAAATCTATCGTCTCAGGGGAAGTGCCTAATATCTTAACTCCCGCTTCTTCGAGTTCTCGGGCAATATTCAGCGGCGTCTGGCCGCCAAATTGAACAATCACTCCCTCTGGCTTCTCCTTCTCATAAATGCTCAGAACATCCTCTACGGTCAACGGCTCAAAATACAGCTTGTCGGACGTATCATAGTCAGTCGATACCGTTTCGGGATTGCAGTTGACCATAATGGTCTCAAAACCTTCATCACGCAGGGCAAAAGCTGTATGCACACAGCAATAATCAAATTCGATGCCCTGACCGATTCTATTTGGTCCGCCCCCCAGAACCATAACCTTGCGTCTTTCGCTAACACCCACTTTCTCTGTGCCATTATAAGTCGAAAAATAATAAGCAGCATCTTCCACCCCGCTGACCGGCACCGGCTCCCACGCCTCGACAACACCAAGACCTGTTCGCTGAATGCGAATCTTTTCTTCTGTGCTTTCAAGTAATTCTGCAAGATAACGGTCTGCGAATCCGTCTTTCTTCGCCTGAATCAGAAGCTTATCAGGTATATCCTTGCCTTTATGCTTTAGCAGCTCTTCTTCAACTTCAACCAGCTCAGACATTTGCTCAATGAACCACTCCTTAATGTAAGTCTTTTCGTGCAATTCTTTAATAGAAGCTCCTTTCCGAAGCGCTTCATACATAATGAACTGGCGTTCGCTAGTAGCCGTACTCACAAGTCTCATCAGCTCCTCAAGCGAAAGCTCATTGAAATTCTTCGCAAAACCCAGACCGTATCGCCCATTTTCCAGCGAACGTATGGCCTTTTGAAAAGACTCCTTATAGTTCTTGCCGATACTCATTACTTCCCCGACTGCACGCATTTGCGTGCCCAGCTTGTCCTCGATACCCTTGAACTTCTCGAACGCCCATCGTGCAAATTTGACCACAACGTAGTCGCCTGAAGGCGTATACTTTTCAAGTGTCCCTTCCCTCCAGTAGGGGATTTCATCCAGTGTTATACCTGCCGCAAGCATTGAAGACACAAGAGCTATCGGGAAGCCGGTTGCCTTCGAAGCCAGAGCAGATGAACGCGAAGTCCTCGGATTAATCTCGATTACTACAACACGTCCCGTCTTTGGGTTGTGAGCAAATTGAATATTCGTCCCGCCTATGACCTCAATCGCATCAACAATATCATAAGAGTACTTTTGCAGCTTTTTCTGTAACTGCTCATCTATTGTAAGCATCGGTGCTGTGCAGTATGAATCTCCGGTATGGACGCCCATCGCATCAACGTTTTCGATAAAACAAACGGTGATTTTTTGTCCCTTGGAGTCTCTGACAACTTCTAATTCCAGCTCTTCCCACCCAAGCACAGACTCTTCAACGAGGACCTGACCCACAAGACTGACTGAAAGACCTCTGCTGACGATAGTTCTCAACTCGTCAATATTATAGACCAAACCACTTCCCGTGCCGCCCATTGTATAAGCTGGACGAATTATTACCGGGTAGCCGAGTTCATCAGCAATTTTCTCCGCCTCTTCCACCTTTAAGGCCAGCTTGCTTTTCGGCATCTCAATCCCTAACTTGGACATCGTTTTCTTAAACTCACCTCTGTCCTCGCCGCGTTTGATAGCGTCAACCTGAACACCTATTACCTTGACACCGTATTTTTTCAGCACACCCGCTCGATATAATTCCGAAGACAAATTCAAACCGCTCTGACCTCCAAGGTTCGGCAAAAGTGCATCCGGACGCTCTTTTTCGATAATCTTCGTTATAACCTGTAAATTTAACGGCTCAATATAAGTAACATCTGCCGTCCCGGGGTCCGTCATAATAGTCGCCGGATTAGAATTGACCAGCACTATCTCGTAGCCCAGCTTGCGAAGTGCCTTACAGGCCTGTGTGCCCGAATAGTCAAACTCACAGGCCTGACCTATCACAATGGGACCTGAGCCGATAATCATCACCTTCTTAATGTCTTTGCGTTTAGGCATTTCAAATACTCCTCAGATATCATAATTTTTATACATACTTATCCATAGATTGTGAAAGATTAAACTAAATAAACAAAAAGGTGTCAAATACAACTTTCTGAGAATACAGCAGAAACCATTGAAAATCTAATCGAGGTTCTCAAATTAGTCTGAAAAGTCGATTAGGTGGTAAAGAAATTCGGCTGCGGTAAGGTTACTGTGGTTATAGCATAGACCTTAATGGTTCTATCCACACTTTTTCCAACATTGTTGTAGAGCTGGGCAGGGAGCCGGTCAAGTAAATAGAGCTTTTGGTAATTTTACAAAAAGTTCCTGACTGTAAAACCGCCTGTTGCAATAAAAACAATACTTGAAAGAGAAAGTTATTGTGATAAAATTAAAGAAACAGTAGTTGAAATCGTCTTCTGATTCGAAGACGAAGTTCTCTCTTTTTTGCTGAAGACATAGGAAGCTGATTATATGGGTTTTACATTTCAACTTGGCGCGATTGACCTGGTGATAATAATTGCCTTCCTTGTCGTTATGGTCACTTTGGGCTGCTGGGTCGGCTACAAGCAGCGTAAGTCGGTCCGCGGCAGCGACTTTTTTCTGGCCAGCCGGTCGCTTATCTGGCCCTGGATTGGTTTCTCGTTATTTTCCACGAATATTTCGACAGTAGAGCTGGTCGGCCTGGCCCAGGAAGGATACAGAAGCGGTCTGGTTTACGGTAACCTCGAATGGATGGCCGCCTTGACGCTGGTTATACTTGCCATCTTTTTCGTCCCGTTTTACATCCGGAGCAAAGTCGCAACGCTGCCGGATTTTCTTATGAAGCGTTACAATAACTCCTGCCGTATCTTTGAGGTGGTTATTGCCCTTTTTTCGGCCGTCTTTATCCATATCGGTTTTGTCCTGTTTTCAGGTGCCGCAGCGATGAAGGGTCTTTTTAACATGCCTATGATATACAGTATGGCTATTATGCTGTTCCTGACCGGCCTGTACACAATGGTCGGCGGTCTCAAGGGCGTTGTCTTAACCGATTCCGTTGCAACAATTGTACTGATAACCGGCAGCATCATTATGGCCGCAGTTGGATTTCACCAGGTGGGGGGATGGGAAGGCCTGACTGCGAAAATCGATACGGACATGCTGCATATGCTGCGCTCTCACGAGGAGCTTAAAGCCATCGATGCTCCGGATATGACCTGGTACGGAGTATTTCTGGGCTATCCGATTATCGGGATATGGTACTGGTGCACCGACCAGACAATTGTCCAGCGTGTGCTTGGCGCAAAGAACGAAAAGCATGCTCAAATGGGTTCCATCTTTGCGGGATTCCTTAAAATACTTCCGGTCTTCATCTTTGCAATGCCCGGGCTGATTTGTCTGGCTATGATTCAACACGGCCAGATACCCCCATTACCTCTTAACCCTCAGGGCAACCCCGATACCGCTCTTGCCTATGCTCACATGGTTACGCAGATTTTGCCGATGGGTGTTAAGGGTCTCGTTGCAGCGGCCCTGTTGGCGGCCGTGATGAGCAGCTTGTCGAGCGCTTTTAACTCAATAGCAACGGTTTTTTGCTACGACATATACAAACCGATGCGGCCTGCCGCTTCCGATAGAGAATTAATCGGGGTCGGACGTATCGTAACAGTAATCGCTATGGTTGTCGGCATCGGCTGGGCATCTCAAATAGAAAAATTCGGAACTATTCTTGAGGTTGACTCTAAGATGATATGTTATGTCGCGCCTTCTATAACCACCGTTTTCCTTGGAGGCGTGTTGTGGAAACGGGCCTCAGCCAAAGGAGCTTTCATAACACTTTGCGCCGGAACTGTTATGGGAGCCGTGATTTTGGTCATGGATTTCTTCTCAGATTTCTGGAGTCAATTGCCGGGCTTTGGCCCTGTATTTAAATTCGTCTGGAGGGACTGGTCGTTTATGGTAATCTCCTTCTGGCTGTTTATCGTTTGCTGCGTGATTCTGTATATTACATCGCGTCTCTATCCTCAGCAACATACTGCCGAAAGCGAGGCGTTAGTCTGGAAAACCCCATTGGCTGCTCTGCAACGACCGGGATGGCGCGGCCTGGCCAATTACAAACTCGTTTCTGCAGCCCTGCTGATAATAATGGCTCTGCTGTACTTACTGCTTCAATTGGCCTGACAATTTATACATCTATGTATGGTGGGCAGGATGAACAAAGTAATGGAATCGGAAAAAATTAAAAAATTTGCATCTTCGAATGGAGCCAGCGTGATAGGAGTTGCTTCTTTAGAAAGATTCAGCAAAGCTCCAAAAGGACATAGACCGACTGATTTTCTAAAAGATGCTCGTTCGGTTATTGTTCAAGGCATTAGAGTGTTGCCGTCAGTTGTGAATTGGCATGATCATCTCAAAGACTCCGAAAAGCTGACACCTTTAAAACGTAAGTTTCTTGCATGGGGCATCTATCACACGTGCGGCTATGCAGTAGTAAATCAGAAGTTACAATTGCTGGCTCTCGATATGGCTCTGTTCTTGGAAAACCAGGGATTTAAATCCATATTTTTCCCCGTAACCGGTCCTTATGATTTTGATACGAACAGGTTGATGCTCGAGCGTCCGGATTGGTACACGGAATTTGAACTTGCTCTGGAAAAAGAGGAAAGGGATTATGATAAAGAAGAAAAAACAAAACCTCCCACGTTTTTCTTCAGTTTCTCTCACAGACATGCAGCGGTCCTTGCCGGCTTAGGCAGATTTGGCTTGAGCAATCTGGTTTTGACCCCGGATTACGGACCGAGGATGCGTTTCATATCTGTAGTAACCACCGCAGAGATTGTCCCGGACCCGATGATAGGGGAGGATATATGTCTGTATAATAAGACCGGCTGTACGAAGTGTATTGATAATTGCAAATTTGATGCACTTACCTGCCCGGACAAAATTGATATGTGCGGCCTAAAAATGCCTTTTGCGCATTTTGATGAGAATAAATGCGGTGACCAGTATCTACCGTGTGGCGGTATTTGTATGAATGTATGTCCCGTCGGACTGAAAAAGAACATTTCCTAAAAAAACCAAGCGCCATTTGCCGTTCTTTTTCGCTTTTTCTTTTCTATGCTGACGACTATCGACTTACCACTAAACCGCTGCCTCCAGTTCGATGTTTAATTTTCTTACTCCGTTCCTGCGTAATAAATGTTGTATCGAATCGCGGCCTACGGTAGCAATCCACTTCATAATTCAACATTCCTTGTTCAATATTCGATATCCCCCCCATTCCAACCGCAGAAGTTTCACCTGTTCAACTTTCTACTGTTCTACTCTCCTCGGCCATAGGCCGACGCGGGAATCTCTAATGAGGCGCACATTTTAAACTGGATTTTACCGAACAGCCATGGAGTGTGGCCGTTGTCTCTGAAAACCGGACTGTAAGCCGCAACAAAGGAGCCTTCTCTTTTATCTTTTTCATGGTTCTGTTCTATTCGATATACATTCAAATGCCATATATCTCCATCTTTCGGAGGAATCTCCGCCAGCTCCCAGATATCATCAAATGGTACAGCGACTTCTGTTGTCCAGTATTCATCGTTTGTACCGGCATTAAGCCCATCACCCTCAACATAAACAGCGCCCTGTAATTTATCAAAATCCCACTCGCGCCAGATTTTGACCTTACCGTTAAGACGTTTCCCCGCATTGCTCACCAAAAGATCAAGTTTGGCATTGGCTGGATTGAATTGAAGTTCAATGTAGTTATGTCCATTTCTATCAGCGTCGATAAAAAATTCCACAACTTCATTTAACCAAAGTGAATCGTCTTCCTCTGTGAATGTAGTCCATGCATCAGGGTCCTCAAAATACGTACCGATATAAAGGTACGTCTCATCCCAGAGGAATCTAACAGTCGTTTTCAGCCGAACATCATCGCCTGTTACTATGTCTTTCAGGTGAGCTTCAACGGCACGATGCCAGTCCTGCTCTTCGAGTTTGCCGTCGACTATAATCGCCTCTGTTGTCCGGGTAACAGTGTAGATTGGTAGATTTGGATTTTCACTATTATTCTGCGTCTTTTCAGACTCAACTCTTTGGGGCGCGTTTCCGGAGCATCCAAAAAAAATGATTATGGGTAAAAGTACACTTCCAAAAGTTCTTAATTTACCGTAAAATGAAAGAATCGAGACAACATGTTGGCCTCCTTTTAAATGGATTATGACCGATAACCGCTTAAAATTCACTTCCGCAATAAACTATCTAACACTTCACCTGCAGAAACACGAGCTTCAATGACAGCATCCGGATCTGGCATTAATCTCGTTGAATAAAAACCTCTGCGGTGCGGTGTAACTACCAGCGAACGAACGTTATCAAGCGACTTCTGCAGCATCTGCCATCGAAACAAACGAACAAATCAGTAGCGAAAGAGTGACAATTACCAACACGTGAGAGTTCTTGAAACGCTTCATAATAGAATCCTCCTAATTTCTGAATGATCCGAAAGGACCACACCTGGTTAGAATCGAACTATCTTTGCTTTGACTTAGTTTCCGAGTGTTGCCGTAACTTTTACAGAATCAGCAGCTTGTGAT
>JBHPEQ010000068.1:0-14116 GCA_042576845.1 Planctomycetota bacterium | reverse complement strand
CGCGGGGACCAAATGTGCCGGCGAGAGCTTTGTAAATCTGGCCAGCCGCTCGCTCGCCTGCATCAATATTAACGCCGGCTTCTTTATAAGTTACATTTTGGGCCATTAATCTCTAAACCGATAGGTTCATTCATTTTCATCAAAAAGATGCATCTGGTAGCGCTCCAAAGCGTACTTGTCTACAGCTATGTCTATGGGGATTCTGTATTTGCCATTCCAGCAGGCCGTGCAGTAATGCCCGGCAGGCAAAGCAGTGCAGCCAAGCAGCCCTTCCAGAGACATATAACCGATGCTGTCGACTTCGAGAAATTCTCTGATTTGTTCCAGATTGCGATTATTCGCCAGAAGTTCTTCTTTTGTCGGAAAATCTACACCGTAAAAGCAGGGAAATCTTAGCGGTGGACAGCTTACTCGCATATGAATTTCCTTAGCACCGGCCTCACGCAGGGCCCGAATCTTACCTCTGGTTGTAGTCCCTCGCACTATCGAGTCGTCTACAACTACAATACGTTTGCCGGATGCCACTTCTTTTACAATTGCCAGTTTGAGCTTTACCTGCATTTCTCTTAAATCCTGACTGGGAGAGATAAAAGTTCTTCCCACATAGTGGCTTCTGACCATTCCCATCTCGAAAGGAAGCCTGCTCTGCTGGGCATACCCCAAAGCAGCCGATGTCCCCGAATCGGGGACCGGCATTACAAGGTCTGCTTCAACAGGATGCTCTTTGGCTAATTGTCTTCCAAGTTTTTCCCTGAATCTGTGAACATTTTCACCGAAAATATTGCTGTTTTGTTTGGCGAAATAAATATGCTCGAAGATACAATGTGCCGGCGTAACAGAACCTCGCTCGACAAAGAACCTGCTGTGCAGTCCGTTTTTGTTCAGTGTAACAATTTCTCCCGGCTCAACCTCGCGGATAAACTTCGCCCCTATGGCGTCCAGGGCACAATCTTCACTTGCTACAACATAAGCGCCTTCGTCGGTCTGTCCAATACAAAGCGGACGGATACCATACGGGTCTCGCACCGCTTCAATCCGGTCGTCAAACAAAAACAAAAGACAAAAAGCCCCTTGAAGGTGATTTAAAACATGCGCCAGGGGGTCGGGGTCGCTGACATGCGTGGGCTTGGCCAGTAAATGAACAATTATCTCAGTATCTGACGTCGACCTGAAAATACTGCCGTACGCCTCATACTCGTCACGAAGATGAAACGCATTGATAAGGTTGCCGTTATGAGCTACCGCTACCTGTCCCAGCGAGTATTCGCTCAAAAACGGCTGGCTGTTAACAGCCCTCGAAGAGCCGGTCGTTGAGTAACGGACATGACCAATAGCAACAGGGTTAGCCAGCTTTTCCAGCAGACCAGAACCGCTGCGAAAGACCCTTGATACCGTTCCCATACCCGTATGACAGTTTATCACTTCTCCGTCACTGGAAGCAATCCCTGCGGATTCCTGCCCGCGATGCTGAAGACTGAACAGACCAACATAGGTCTTTTGAACCGCTTCAGGGTCTCCGAATATTCCGAAAAGACCGCAACTTTCCCGTCCTTTATGGCTGTTAGCTTCTGGCTCGTAGTTCATTTTTACCTTGTTACTTTGCCCTTCTACTTTTCTTTTTCTGTAGTTTAATGAATTAAACAAAACAAGTCAAACAAATGTTCACTGTTCATCAGGATACATAAATTCAGGCACTCTGCGAACCTTTCCTTTGCCATCGAGGCAGGCCAGAACGCTCGAACCCTCGGCTAAAACCACACTGCCACCGCGGCAACTAAGCTTGTATGTATGCTCAACCCTGCCGGCCGTGACCTTAGAACAGGTTGTTTGAAGCTCAAGTTTTTCATCATATTTTGCCGGGCGACGATATTTTATATGAAGCTCTGCTACGGCGAAAAACACACCGGCCTCTTCCAGTTTTTTATACGCCAGCCCGTTGGCACGCAAAAGCTCCGTCCGGCCCATCTCAAACCATACCGGATACACACTGTGATGAACCACACCTGCCTGGTCCGTCTCAGCGTAACGGGGCACTATACTGATTGTATGGCTTTTAATTGTTATACGTCTTGTAAAATTCATCTTTTAGCAAAAGAAAATAGCACAAAAACCGCCGGTTACAAGCCCAAAAAACAAAAAAACCTGAAGAACCTCCTGGAAAATAACGATATAATGAATTGTTCCGGGAAATCATAAAAACATCGCAAATTATACTACGTGAGAATAATATGCTTGACTTGACTGCTTTGATTTCTTAACTTGGGTTCAGGTTATTGTCGTGAAAAAAATATCCTCTAATGAAAGAAAGGACAGGGTTTATTTATGAGATTTTATCGAATAGCTTCGGTTTGGTTTATTGTGTTTTTCGCCGTTTTTGCATTGAATGCCAGGGCGGGTGTTAATGATGCTAATAACACCATTGCTGTCACCATAAACGGCACAAATCTGACTGAGGGCGAATTACAAAAGTTAATGGAGCCGCACCTTGAGGCATTATCTTCCCAGGTGCCGGCTCAGTTTCTTGAAAGGGCTAAAAAACAGCTCTGGCAAAAAGTGCTTGAACAGACTATTATTGAGGCGATTCTTGATGAAAAAGTAAAAGAGGCCGGCATAACCATTACCGAGCAGGATGTTATCAAACATTTGGAAGAACTGGCCTCTCGGCAGAACCCGCCAATGTCGCTGGAACAATTCAAGCAACTACTGGAGGCTTACGGCCAAAGCTTTGATGAAATAAAACAGCGGGCAAAAAAGGGGGTGGCTTATAAGAAAATTCTGGAAGCTCAATGGGCCGGAACAATTAACTTTACCGAAGAGGATGCACAAAAGTATTATTCCGACAACCCAGGCGAATTCCAGGTAAAAGAACAAGTTAAGGCGAGTCACATCCTCATAAAGCCCGATACCTCTGAAACTGCTATCGATGAAGATGAAGCAAAAGCTCAGGCAAAAGCAAAGACCGAAAAACTTCTGAAACAAATCAAAGAAGGCGCCGACTTTGCCGAACTGGCCAAAGCCAACTCAGATTGTCCTTCAAGCACAAATGGAGGCGATTTAGGCTACTTCGAAAAAGGCCGGATGGTACCGCCATTTGAAAAAGCCGCTTTCGCATTAAAACCAGGCCTGGTAAGTGATATCGTCGAGACCAGATTCGGATACCACATAATAAAAGTTGTCGACCATCAAGATGGAAGTACCACATCATTCGAAGAGGCCAAAGATTCAATAATCGAAAAGCTTACTCAAGAAAAGCAAAGCAAAATCACTCAGCAATATATAGAGTCTCTCAAGGCTGAGGCGGATATTGTTTACCCGCCCGGTAAAGAACCACAACCGGCGGGGATGGGAACCTTGATACCTCCAGTCAAATAAAGGTTGTTCCAGCCGTCTTTCAAGTGAACAACAAAAATACAAATTAAAAACCCTCGTTCCGATGAGGGTTTTTTTATTCATATCCTATCGAAGCAGAAAATTTCAATACCGGCATGTTGAATACAATGACCTGCTGCACAAAGTTATGAAAACTTTAGAACAGCAAAAGAAGGACACATTTATCCCGTCGATTTTATGGGACTTGAAATCAAGGGATTACCACAAACACTTTGTTTTTCCCATCCCTGTATAATATTACGATGTAATACCTTCACCAGAGAGGTTTTTCTCCCGTTAACACCAGTAATTGGTGAAAAACCGGAAATTCCCTTACGCTTAAACCCGTCGCTTAATAAGAGATATTCTCATCATTTGTATAAACAGCAAATTTTTTGCAACTATTAGAACTATTACAGCCATTACCATTCACCTTGATTTATGAAAGAGAAAAAATTTTGCTTGTTGATTTTACTAATTATACTTTATGTTGAGACGATAAAAAACTTAAAGCTGCGGTAAAAGCAAACGCAAACAGTTCGATTGATATGGGGGCAGAAATTTTACAAAACTTCCTTTTGCCGGTCGTTACAGGTTAGGAAGTCTTTTTCAACATTTTTACCGCTGGTGACAGAGACCACTTTGATGTTCGCATAAAATTTAACGGGGGACTTATATGGCAAACGAAAAAACTCAGCTTACTAAGGAGAGCAAAATTAAAAAACTTATCCTCGTCCTGGGGTGCGGTTTAATCCTATTCAACTGCTGCACCGCCTACGGTGCCAAATCCGGTCTTCAGAAGAAAAGTCAACCGTGCAAATCGCTGCGAGCGATGGCAAGGATTTATATGGCCTATGGAGATTATCAAAAAGCTCAGACACTTGCCGAACAGTCACTGGCCCTGACAAGAAACACCAATGCTCCAAACTCCGAACTCTGTGCGTGCCTGCTTGATTTGGCCTGGCTTTACGAAAAACAAGGCAACCTGACTGAGGCCGAAAAAATGTGCAAGCTGGGCTTAAGACTGCAGGAAGAAATCTACTACGAAAGCCATCCTTATGTCGCGTACACACTGAGAATTCTCAGCTCCATCTTTCAAGGACAAGGTGAGTATCATAAAGCCGAAACCGCCCTGGAGAGAGCGTTGAATATTATGGAGGCAACACACCCCGAAGGCGACCAGGTTCTGGCGCCGTTTCAGGTGGACATCGCCGAACTGCTTGTCAAACAGGGCCGATACACTGAGGCAGAAGTCCACTATCAGCAGGCACTGAGCTTACTGAATAACAGCTACGGGCCGGACCACCTTTATACAGCAGGCGTATTAGGCAAGGTCGCTAAACTCTATACACTTCAGAAAAGATATTCCCAGGCCCAGGCATTGATAAACAAGACACTGCAAATCCAGCAAAAAGTTTACGGCCAAGACCATCATCTTTTAGCTGAAACCTGGCTCACAACAGCCGCAATACACCAGGCAAAGAAAGAATACATCCGGGCGGAAGCCCTCACAGAGAAAACCCTGAGAGTGGTTGCAGATAAACAAGGTTATGAACATCCTTTGACGGGCAAAGTTCTCAGCAGGTTGTCCGGATTGTATATTGTAAATGGAAAATACTCCCAGGCCCAGACTGTTTGTCAACGGGCTGTTAAAATTCTTGAGAATTCGCTCGGAAATGAGAACAACTTTACTGCAATGGCACACAATAACCTGGCAAGATTGTACATTCATCAGGGCAAATATGACGAAGCTCAAAAGCTCTGTGAAAAAACACTAAGAACTATCGAAAGCATTTTTGACAAAAATCACCCGAACGTAGCTGACGTTCTACAGACAATGGCCTTGCTTTATAACCAAACAGGAAACGTAGCCAAAGCTGCACAATTACAGCAGCGTGCCGAAGCAATATGTCTGAGCAAACAGGTGGCTATTGTTTCTTCAGCAGCCCCAATCCAATAAAAAAACTGCCGCTGGGTATATCCCAAACGGCAGCTTTAATATCAAATAAAGCTAAACATTAAAATCTATCAGCCGCCCAAAGCCGCCAGATGCACCTCAACAAACGCAGTAAGACTAACGTCGCCGGTCTCAGTTACAGACATAATGTATTTGGCAACAAATCCTGCCGCATCTTCCGCAGCGAAGCCCATCTCAGTTGTCAGTATACTGATATACTCTGCGAGGGCGTCAATCCACTCGCCTGCATCTGCATAATAGCTGTCATCACCTGCATGCTCAGCAAACATCGCAGCAATAAGAGCCATCTGCTCTTCTGAAGGAGGCATCGGAGTCGTTACAAACTCATTAACCACCCGGGCCAGTGCGGCGATTCGCGTTCCCCCAGCATCTCTTAAGACAGTAGCTGAGTTCACAAGTCTTGCACATAAATCGCAATGCTGTATGTTCGGATTAACAGCAAGAGCATTTCCTATAGTAACTTGGAGAGTATCCGCCGGAATCCCAAGTTCAATAGATACAGCTTCCATCAGAGCAGGACAACCCTCAATCTCCGGAAAGATTCTTTCAGCGAGCGGCGCAGCTTCAGGAAGTGAGGTTGGCTCTTCTGATTCTGGTTCTGGATCTGGATCAGGGTCCGGGTCAGAGTCCAGGTAAGGGTCCGGGTCAGAGTCCGGGTCAGAGTCCAGGTAAGGGTCTGGATCAGGATCAGGGTCAGGATCTGGATCAGGGTCGGGGTCGCCATTTTGTTCGCCTCCGGCCATCCCTTCGCCGACGCCATTGCCTTGATTACCTGTCCAGTTATTACCAATGCCATCTCCCTGGTTTCCTTCTCCCCAGTTACCATTACCATTGCCGCCTCCCGGGCTTCCATCTCCCTTTTTGTCGTGTTGTCCACCGTGTGCCGGGTTAGGGCCTTTGGCACCGATTGGGTCCGGGACCGGCAGGATTGAAGACAAAGAAGCGATACCTCCAATAGCATTTGCAAAGCTGTCACCGGCGGCGAGGGCGTTATTGTTGCCGTTATTAGCTTGATTGTTCGAATGCAGTTTAACAATAACACTGCTGCCTGGCTGGGTAAGAAATACATTGTTTCCAGCGGTTTTTACGATGCAGGCGTCTGGACTGATTATTGTTCCAGGATTTCCCGGTTTACCAGTGTTTAAGCCGCCTTGTCCGAGAGGGATAATGATATTACCATTTTGCATCACTGTCCCATCGATTTTTATTCCACCGGTTCCCAGTATGATGCCGGTGGGATTAACTGTGTTATGTGGTTTGGCTTTGCCAAGGGCCTTTCCTTTCGGGCCGGCCAGCACAAGGGGCACAATTAGAAGCATACAGCAGACCAAGAGCCCTGCGATGCTCAGTCGGATAATATTTTTATCAATTTTTCTTTCAACACCCATTCTGTCTCTCCTTTTAACATTATATCAATAATATAAGCGTCAAACTATTTGATACAACAAACACACCCCATAAAAGATAGCTTTATGTTTATTATACACAATTTGTAATACTAAAGTCAAGGGCATATTGCCCATATTAACATTTACGAGAGCTTCTGTTTTCCCTACGGTTTGCTGTTCCGATAATAAAAGCTGCAGCAGAGTACATTCACTGCAGAAACTATAAATTATCTTAAAATTTCAATACCCTTTGATAAAGATTTTTCGTTTTTTTTCTTACCTGCAAGAAAAAAGCTGCCGCTGGGTAAATCCCAAACGGCAGCTTTAATATCAAATAAAGCTAAACATTAAAATCTATCAGCCGCCCAAAGCCGCCAGATGCGCCTCAACAAACGCAGTAAGACTAACGTCGCCGGTCTCAGTTGCAGGCGTAATGTATTTGGCAACAAATCCTGCCGCATCTTCTGCAGCGAAGCCCATCTCAGTTGTCATGACGCCGACATATTCTGCGAGGGCGTCAATCCACTCGCCTGCATCTGCGTAATAGCTGCCGTCTCCAACGTGCTCCGAAAAGCTGGCGGCAATAAGAGCCATCTGCTCTTCTGAAGGCGGCGTCGGAGTCGTTACAAACTCATTAATCACCTGGGCCAGTGCAGCTATGCGAGCGCCCTGTTCATCCGCCAGGATTGTTGAAGCATTGTGAAGTCTTGCACATGCCTGACAGGGCTGCATATCATTAGCTAAAGCGAATGCATTTGCCATATAGATCTGGATTTGCTCAGCGGGAACTCCTATTTCGCCGGCAAGCCACTGCATCAGGGCGGGACAACCACCTGTTGACTCCTGCTCTACAGCATAAAGAGGAGGTACTGGCGGTAGAGGCAGTTCTCCACAGGGACAATCCGGGCAATCTGGACAATCCTCAGCTTCGCTGTAGTCTTTGATGATTAACGTTGCTGAGTCATCGTCGCTGTCTACGGTCAGATTGACCACGCCATCCCATGACATCAAAAATGAGGAATCAACATGTGGACTTCCTCCAGCATCAACAGCGGATGCCCATATTCCTCTGCCTCTCGCAATGGTCGGAACGTAAACAAAAACGTCACCGGCATAAACTTGAGTAGTTGCATTGTTAGTAGCCAGGTAGTCCATGCTCTCACCATACGCTCCGGCCCGGGATTTTATCTGAGCAAAAGGTGCACCTGGGCCGCCTTCATCAGGACACGCTATTACAGCTACTATCTCAGGTGCACAAACTACAGTATCAGCTGTGTTCACCGGGCCATCATGAGCGTAAGCAAAAATCCTGGCCTTGCTGTCATATCCTAAACCTGCAACGAGAACACCTAATCCTAATCCTCCGGTCAAATCATAGAACTCACTATATTCAGGTAAGCAATCTAAAAGATTGCCTCCAGCTGCAACACCAACATCAGCGGTGTTATAATAGGCATTATGCGCCTCAGCTGTTATTTCAGCTGTGTCGCCGAAACCGAGGAATGGCACGTCTACTACAGCAACGCCGCCATTATGGGAGATAACCGCAACCTCGGCGTTGGCGGATGTCGGGAGCTCCGGTTCGTATCCCGATTCATCAACCAGTTGAGTCAAGAAAAATGGTGAGCTCGCTTCAGCTTCTGCTCTTATCATAGCTGTTCCACCCATGCCAAGGACCATGTTTTCGAGGTCGACGCCAGCGGCTACTATAACATCATCTTGGGCACAAACACCAACATAGGCGTCGTTAAATGTGCCATTCCAAGCCTCAGCTAATATCGAAGCAGGGCCGCCGCGTTGGCCTCCACCGCTACATAGGTCTATTACATCAACACCGCCAAGGGTGCAAACGATCGTCTCGGCAGTGTTACTGAAGGCAGGTTCCCACTGCTCAGGATTGAAAGCCTTAGATGCTATTGAAGCTACGCCGCCACCATGGCCGGCTATTACACTAACGCCTTCATCACCCTTGGCTGCAATCCCAACATGGGCTTCGTTATTATAGCCATTGTGAGCGACAGCCATGATTTTAGCTATGCTGTCCTCAGGAGGAGGACAGCCCATCTCATAGTTGCCAGCGAATACTTCAACATTACCTTCGGTGCAAATCAAAACATCGGAGGTATTGCTATAGCCATCCCAAGTTACAGCTTTTATTGAAGCTTCGCCGCCATCTGTGGCTTCTACTATAACGTCGCCATCGTTGTAAATCGCAACATTGGCGGTGTTCACAGCGTTCTCATTCTTCGGTTTAGGAACTGGATCAGCAAAAGCTACTATTCCAGCTTTACCACCATTTCGGGCTGTTACTTCGACGTTGCCGCCAGCTTTAACCGCTACTGTTGCGGAGTTATTAACACCGTCCTTGGCAATAGCTTCTACCATTGCTTCGGGGTAGCTCCATTCTGATTCCACTTTAACATCGCCAACAGCGGTAATCATAATTGTAGCAGTGGCATCACCATCACCATTACCAATAGCTGTAGCCATTACGTCGTCTTCTACCCAAACATTATCACCGTCAATCGTAATACTGACCGAGACAGGCGAAGAAGCAGAAACGTAAGTCTCTACATCGTCGTTTATAGTAATATCACCAAGAGCAGTCATGGTTATGTCGCCGCCATAGTCCAAGTCAATTTCACCGTTTATCCTTATTTCTCCTTTAGCATCCAGGATTACGTTTAATGCGCCAGCATGAGACTCGATACCGGAATTAAGCTCAATATCCCTATCAGCGTTCATGGTTAGAGTGGCTTCACCACCCGCGTATTTCTCAATTTGTGCATCGGCATTCTGTATAATATCACCATAAGCAGTTCCGGAACTGGTTGTGTCAATTACAACGTTTGTTCCGGTGTCAAGGAAATCCTCAATTGCATCATCACTTACGCTTGAAGTATTACCGGAAGGCGTAAAAATCCCACCTGAGCCCGGGTCCATAGACCCGCCAGAACCCACGATAGTAATATCAGTCGGGTCGATAAGAAATGTGCCGGATTTGCCGTTACTTGCACTTGCATTGACTGAGCCGAAGACCTCAACATATTCCATTCCGGAGACTTCGGCAAAACCACCATCTCCCGAGACACTTCCGCCCTTGGCCTCAATAACTGCGCCCTCTCGGAAAAGAGCGGTGTCAGGTGAATATACTATGACATCGCCACCATCGCCATTGGCTCCAGCATTCGCGGTGGTTACGCTGTCGCTGCCGAGAGCAACTACATCAGCGGCAGTCATTGTAATACTGCCTGCATCGCCGTCGATTCCATCAACGTTGATAGTTCCGAACTGGCCTACCCGGCCTGTTCCGCTTTCAACCGATACCGAAAGAGCGTCCACACCTTCTATAGCTCTTGAGAAGGTATCACCCGAAGCTAAGACGACCTTGCCGCCCGCCGCTTCGATAGTTCCTTCGTTAATTACATCGCCCATACCTTCCATTGAAGGATTTTCCGGCACGGTAACAGAGCTGACCTCAACAACAACATCGCTGCCCTCCTCGCCGAGATAAACTCTATCGCCGGCTGAGAGCACGACGTATCCGCCCGGACTCCTTATAATACCGGCGTTAAGAACCCTCTGTGCAATCAGAGCAACGCCCTCATCCGTCAAAATCTCACCATAGTTTTCCACAGAACCAACACCATTACCAACGACAAATTCATAGTTGCCGTTCATAAAGCTGTTGTCCAGAACATCAAGTGTTGAAACCGTAAACTTTCTGGCCTGGACAAAAGAGTCCGGCCCGAAGATAACTCCCATACGGTCGACTATAAGGATATGTCCCTGATTACCAAAGAGCGAACCGTCAAACTGTGTCCCATCTCCCTGAAGGACTCTGTTCAGAACAGCAAAACTGCCGCCGTCTTTGATAAACTGTAATACCTCGTTCTGCATAGTATCCAAACAGTCCCAGTTAATCACAGCTCTGTCCGACAGCATATCAACAGTAGTGGTATTGCCGCCCTGTGTAACACCTGCCGAACCAGCTACAACATCTGAACCGCTCGGCGTTGCATTTGCTATCTGGACGGGTATGCCGAAGAGCATATACCCGATGAGAAAGCAGGCCACAATCTGTCTTAAATAATACTTCTTCGAAATTCTTCTTACGTTCTTCATTTTATTTCCCCTAACTTTTAATACACTGTAAATACACCGTTCCATCCATTTTTTATATTTCCGTTCCCGACCACACAGCCGGGCTGTATTTTTACCAGCGGTACATTAAATTCACATTCACTCGACCATTTCCCGTTCTTGTATCGGGTGTATCAAAAAGCGGATAGCCGTAATAGACTCCGCCGCTGAAATTATCTCCGAGTTCGAGCAGCATACCGCCGCCGACCGACATCAGCTCTTCATGCCTTTTTTCAGTAGCTACCGGGTGGTTGACAGTGGTCCTTCCGTAATCAAGGAATCCCAGGGGAGCGAGCTTTCGAACGAATGGCTTCTTTTCCGTTTCCTGCTGCTGCTGAGCCGCAAGGGTTTCCTGGTATTTGACAATATCAAATTCATACTGAAAGGAGCCAAGAATACCGCCGTCGGCGAGAATCTCATACTCATCGTAACCTCTGACAGTATACATCCCTCCAAAGGAAGTCATCTTTGCCGGAACCAATCTCTCATTGGAACCTATCCATCGGAAAGTTGAACTAACTCGACCCACCTTGTTCGGGTCCATATACTGGCTGTGATTGGCATTGAAAGAGTAAATACTAAAATCAGATTTGGCTCCTGTTCTTGCATTGGCAAAATCAACCGCATCAGACTCTCCGCCCCAGCTTTCCCAGCGGTCGAAACCAACCGAGCTCCGTGTCATATCATCGGAACGATGCAGCTCAAGCCCCGCTCCCCACAGCCAGAACCTGACGTCGGCTGCTAAAACGCTGTATGGCCATACCGTAGGTTTGACTTTACTTCTCGTGTGCTCCAACATACCCTTAATATCAAAGAACCAGCCATCACCCAATAACAAGGTGTCCGGTTCGGTCTGCAGAGCGTTGTAACGCAATACACCGCCGTAGAAATCACCGTTACCAATAAAATTAGTAACGCCGCCCTCGGGACTGACATTAAACTGGCTGTAACCACCATATGCGTTCAGACGCAGCTTGGGGCCTATCAGCGGAAAATCATAGCTGCCGTAAATGGAATACTCATCTAAAATATCTTTATCCCATGGCGCCTGATAAATAGCTGTAAAGGTATCATCTATTCCTAACAGATTGGTGTTAATAACACCTATCCGTGGTACCCATTGCCTATCTTTCGTACCGGCGTTATCCACCTGTACGAAGAAATGCCAGGGGTTTGCCTCGTAAATATCGTATTCGACAGAAAGAGACCTCGGCGTTGCGCCTTTGGTAACCACTGCAGAGACATACCTATCCGGGTTGAGGTTAAGAAGGTTGACAAAATCATCCAGGGCTTTCTGGTTCGCAACCTCGCCTTCTTTTATCGGCGACCAGTCCATTACTGCTGTCTTTCGAAGGTAACCTTCCTCAACTTCCACCTGGTTGGGTTCGTATGACCTTATCGCAACACTGCTGACCTCGGCCTCAAGGACTTCGATCTGCAGAACGTCATTCTGCAGCTTGTTACCACTGACCGCCTCGGTAGGAACATACACATATATACCTGCGTAATGTTGCTGTTGATATAACGACAGAAAATACTGGGTCAGCCCCTGAATCGTACGGGCGGAAACCTGATGCGGCTGGCCAGGCTCCAAAAGCACGTCCTTAACAGCTCGTAAATCAAACAGGTAAACACTCTCGGCCTCAGTAACAGGTTTATCCGAAGCATTATATACCGAAGGAATTTCTTCCAACAGCTCATCTGTTGGTATCAGTGTGTTTCCACTGATTCTCAACTCTCTTGCCGTAAAGCGGGTAGTGTTATCCTCTGGTAAATCCAGTGCTGCAATATTTGCTTCTTCCTTCGCACGCTTAGCTCTCGCCTTTTCTTCCGCGGCTTCTCGTTTTGCTCTTTCGGCAGCTTCTCGTTTGTCCCTGAGCATCTCAGCTTGCTGTGCTTTCTCTTCCTCAGTCTGCTCGTCAAAAAACAGAAACTTTCCTGATGCATTTCTTACTCCAGCAATACCTACAAAAAGACAAACCAAAACTATGCACACAATTTTTTTACTACTTTCCATAATAAATCTCCTTGAACAAGCAGCTTTCACTAATCCATTATCGAAGAAAGATTAACATCAACCTTTGAAGCTAACTTATTTGGCCTATCTTGTTCTTAAATGTTAACCTCAATAATGTATCAGTTTAGCAATTAAATGTCAATAATTATTTTACCTAATTTAACAATATTCTCTATATTAACAATGCCCGTTTTTGGGCTTTATACGCCTAATAAAGGCCTGAAGAGCAATGGGGGCGTATTAATTTCCAAAATTGGTCTGTGGCTCCTCTCGAAAAAACTACCTTTCTTTGACTTCATTTTCTCCCATCCTGAAAGGAAAAACTGTCCCTTTTCAGAAAAAAAACACATAGTACCGCAGAAGTCTCTCTTTACTACTGATACACGATAAGCCAACACCTGCATTCTCCTGCTTTCACATTCAAACACTCTACACAAGGTGTGAACTTATTATTCAACGACAAATTATAGAAGCATTGCGGAAAAAGCAAAGAAAAAATCTTTGCATCGCAAATTTTTTTTGCGGTTATCAGTACTGATAATGGGGGTTAGGACCAGCCCCAACCCAAAAACACATCAAGTAGCCGATAACAATCAAAATTCCACATAAATCATAGGACGTTTTCTGCATCTGAGGTATCTGTAAACATTCAAAAAATACCTGTCGGCCACAATAAAAAAGAAAATATTTGACCTGAAAAAGGTCTATGAAGAGAGCTGCTAAGCAGTTTTGATACATCAATGGTCGTCTCTGCTATCCAAAGTTGAATGTTCCGGCGAACCCGGCAAAAGCTACGTCCTCTCCAACAAAAGTTGTCTGAATGTATTCCATCAGCATTCTACTCCAGCTCGTTCATTCACCCTCAGGAACATCACCCCCCTGCCGGGAAAAAATAAGAAGGAAAATTCGATACGTTCGCTTAGAACCAACAACAATTTCGGAACTTAACATTCACCTATGCGTTACCTCACTACCAGTTGTCATTTATCCGACCTTTGCATTTTCTAACCATCCTGGTATGAAAAAAAAGTGGCAATTGCAAAACACCTCTGTTATCTTATTAAAACAAAATCGTTGCCGCCTCGCTAAGCAGGGCAGAAATGGTAAATGCTAACCGGTTAAACAATTCAGGAACAATTAAGTAAGAAGGAGGAAAGGCATGAATAACAAAAAAATTTCAAGACGTGCTTTTATCCGGAACACTTCCTTAATAGCCGCTGG
>JBHPEQ010000067.1:0-14410 GCA_042576845.1 Planctomycetota bacterium | reverse complement strand
CCAACACCGGTTATATCACTTTACTGGGCGTGGTATTTGTCATCTGGGCGGCGCTTGCGCTTTTATCTACGATAGAAAAAGCATTTAACAATATCTGGCATGTCAGCAGGGGCAGAAGCTTTCTGCATCGAATGATTAATTACTGGGCGCTGCTGACGCTCGGGCCGCTGCTGCTGGGCTTAGGCATATACATAAGCACACGATATTCTGCTATCGGACAAATACAAAAAACCGTCATCTCAAATGCAGCACCGATTGTTGTTTCTTTCCTCGTAGCCGGCATCGCATTTTTCCTGCTTTACTTTGTTTTGCCGAACACGAAGGTTCAGGCCAAATCGGCCATTTGGGGTGCGGCAGTAGCTGCCCTGGTCTGGGTGGCGGCAAAGGGCTTGTTCGGATACAGTGTAACGGAGTTAAAAATGTACCGCACGGTCTACGGGACACTAGCTTTGTTCCCAATAACTATACTGTGGATTTACATTACCTGGCTCATTGTTTTGTTCGGTCTTCAATTAACGTTTACAACCCAGCATCTGAAAACTCTGGACACCGCGGAGATTACCAAAGCCAAAAAAACAGAGGAATACTTTATAGCCAATGATGTTACGGTCATCAATATCGTGCTGGAAATTGCCAAGGCCTTTGAAGAAGATAAAGCGCCGATATCAAGCTATGGTTTATTCAGTTCTCTGGATATGCCGGCGGAATTCGGGGAAAAGATAATTGAGCGTCTCGTAAAGGGCGGTATCATCGCAAAGGTCTCGGAGCCGAGGGAGGGTTTTATTCCTGCAAAAGAGCCAGCGAAGATTAGATTAAGTGAGGTTGCCGAGGTTGTCGAATCGGCGGGTTTTGGACAATCGAAAGCTAGGCAAAACAAAAATGTTCGGAAAATAGCACTGTCGGTTAAGGGGTTGCTGGCGGAATATAATCTACAACAAATTTTAAGCGGCGAAGAAAAGAGTAACACCTAATTCGGTGCCGACAGCAGCTTAAAAGAATTACCAGCGGCATTATAAATGAAGAACAAGCCGAAGAAATACAAGGCCAATGAGCAAATCATTAAAATGATTTTTTGATTATGCGGCCCCAGCAGTCTGGCACCCTTGAAGCTTGTCCACGATAATGCGTGCAGCCAGATATAATCAACAGATAAGTGGATGATGGCAAATAATCCGAAAACCCAGACACCCAATGTTATAGCTTCACTCGCCAGTGCAAGTCCTACAGTAGCCCACCAAAGCAAAAAATAGGGATTGCCGCCTGATAAGATAAAACCGGCGAGAACAGGTTTGTTGTTAAGGGGCTGACAGTGCCGGCTTTCTTTTTTTTTCAAACCGGAGAGCATTTGAGTAGCCATTATCAGCAGGACTACCCCGCCTGCAAAACCGATTACAATCTGTGTTTTCGGCGACTTTAGCAGCTTGTCCATTCCAGCCAGAATTAAAAACATCAAAGGCAACTCAATTATGGCGTGACCGAGCGCTAAAGCCAAGCCTGCATAGCGATTTCGCGTCCCGAGGGTAATGGCGGTGGCGGTAACCGGCCCCGGTTGCATCGCACCTGAGAATGATATAACAAAGACCTTCAACAGGAAAATAAAAAGGGCCACAAAGTTCCCCTCTGTATTTGTTATTCGCCGATTATTTTTACAAGGACTCTTTTCTTTCTTTTTCCATCGAACTCACCGTAAAAGATTTGCTCCCACGGGCCGAAATCGAGCTTACCGTCTGTAACGGCAACAACTACTTCCCGACCCATTACACTTCGCTTCAGATGAGCATCGGCGTTGTCTTCGTAGCCGTTATGTTTGTATTGGGAGTATGGTTTCTCAGGAGCCAGCTTTTCCAGCCAGACTTCAAAGTCTTGATGCAGGCCGTATTCGTCGTCGTTAATAAAGACACTGGCGGTAATGTGCATTGCATTACAAAGCACGAAGCCCTCGGTGATACCGCTTTCCTTCAGGCACGCCTCAACGTCGGGAGTGATATTGATATAGTCGCGTCTGCTCTTTGTGTTAAACCAAAGCTCTTTTTTGTAACTTTTCATAATTTCGACCTTCCTTTAACATCTCACATAAGGGCTTTTTTTGCACTTTTTCCTCTTTAGATTCGTTCTGCTACTCAACTGTCGGTAGATTTTCCAGATTTCTTTTTGCCTGTTCGGCATAAATACTCTCGGGATACAACTCGATAAACCGAGTCAGAACAGCTCGTATCTGTCTTAAGCTCTCTTTCTTCTGCTCCGGATTAGACTCGTCCTGCTGACTCCACGCATGCCTTTTCAAGAGAGCCAATTCGTACAGCGCCTCTATCCCCCCGTCCTTATCTGCAAATTGCTCGTGTAATTGATTTAGTGTTTCGGCCCGGAGCTGTTCGTCGGCAATCAATTTCGCTTTTGCCAATAAAATATTATCACGTATCCCACTATCTGCAGGTGTGTCTTCAAATAGGCCCTGAAGTAATGCCCCATATGTGCTAGTGTGAGGGTTAAGCCTGACAAATTGCGCAAGCCGCTGTTCGGAGATTTCTCCTGCTGAACGGTTTTCCTCTCCGATAAGAACCCGCAGCTTATTGACCCTTCGCTGCAAATCATACAACTTGGACTTTGTCATAATAGTTTCCGCCGGCGCCCGAAACAAACTGAAAAAACTATCAGTTGGCACCGTCTGCTTTTCCAGAATGTTAAGTTGCTCTGCAATTCGCTGCTGGGCCTCGGCTAAAAGCTCTTCCGCACGGCTGAATCTACCCTGACCCGCCCAGTGCATTGCTATACGCCAGCGGGCCTCAAGCGATTCGGGACTGTCACCAAACTCCTGATAAAGCCGATACCATATTTCACGGGATCTCTCAAAAGGATAATCACTGTAAAAATGCAATTCTTCATTTTGTTCCAGCATAGAAATATCGGGACTGTATTCACTTAAAAGGGCTTTACAGTAAAGCGCAATCAGCATACGAGAACTGTCCGGGCGCAACTTTATAAACAAATCATACTGCTCCATCAGCCATCGCGTTTTCTGCTGATACTTAAGCTCATCAGTAATGATAAACCAGCTTGGCCAACGTCCGAAACGCAGCTCATTCTGTATTCTCTGTTTCAACTTTGAACGAAGGGATATGGGGTCCGAAGGATAAAAAAAACCAGCCAGCAAATATTTTTTCACTTCAGGATTCTCAATCGTTGTATCAAGCGCATCTGTTATGCTGTGGTTGTGAAACTTGCTTATTTGTTCCGGATTATTTTTTGCCACATAGAGTTGATAATCCAGCTCATCAAAACCTATTGATAGTTCGAATAAACCCACCGCCACTAAAAGAACCGCCAAAGTAACACTCCAAACCAGACCTGGGCGATAACGGGTAAAATGACCTATACCGAGAATCAACCCTGCTATTGCCAGCCCAATAAGCCAGGCGCCGATCCAGGGAGTAAAGGAAAATCCCCATCGAAGAGGTTCGATATCCTTGACCGGACCCAAAAGGCCCCAGTAAATAAGTTGAGGCGCCATACACAACGCTATTGCCGTAAAGCGGGAACGAAAGCGAAAAGGCCGACATGCAACCGCTGCACAGCTAACCAGAAGACAAATCGCAAAACCGCTCAAATTCGCCGCAAATGCCACTGCGAGGATGAAAACCAGACTGTACCGAAAGCTCATAAGCTGGGATACCAGCATCGGCACAACACCTAAAATACCCATCAGCAGTGCCAGTACCAAAATCTGCAAGGGATATTCGAATATGCTCACACCTTCAACTACATACTTACCCAGGCGCCACGAGACAGGAGAAACCAGATCTGCAAAGTTAAACGACCAGAAGCTTCCCGTTACTATCTTCGAGAAGAAAACGCAGCACAAATCAAATATTACAACACTGAGCAGCCAGCAGCGCAGTACGTTCTTATGGCTGTAGTGCAGCGTAGGGCCAACAGCCATAAAGATCTTGCTGAGGAGCTTCGGTAACTTTTCGGTTTGTTTCTTATCGATTGCCATAAGCATTCAAGGCACAAGTCCCTTTTCGTCCTTGTGCCCTTTTGCCTTTGAGCATCTTACCTTCTGTTCTGCAACTGCCGCTAAGTTCCTTCTCCGCTGCTGGCAAGGTATTCAATCTGCTCCGGTGTAAGCTTATCTATTCCTATCAACATCGACTTAAGTTTGAGCTTACAGACGAGATTCTCAATATCCACCGGCACATTGTGCACCGCTGCATCAAGCTTGGTCTTTCTTTTTAACACATACTCGGCCTCCAGTGCCTGAGTAGCAAAGCTCATATCCATCACACTCGCAGGATGTCCCTCCGCTGCCGCAAGGTTGATTAAGCGGCCTTCGGCAAGAAGATAGATGGATTTACGCTTATTGATGACATATTCGTCAACAAAGTTGCGAACACCATGTTTTACACGCCTGCTCATCTTCTTCAACGTGGGGATGTCTATCTCAACATTAAAATGTCCGCTGTTGGCTACAATAGCGCCGTCTTTCATCGCACGGAAATGTTCGCCCCGAATTACGTTTTTGTTTCCGGTAAGTGTTATAAAAACGTTACCGACTTTTGCCGCTCGAGCCATCGGCATAACTTCAAACCCGTCCATAGCTGCTTCAATTGCCTTGATAGGGTCAACTTCCGTAACAATTACCAGCGCTCCCATACCTCTGGCACGCATCGCAAATCCCCGCCCGCACCAGCCGTAGCCGGCTACTACAATCTTGTTGCCTGCTAACAATATGTCGGTCGCTCGAATAATACCGTCAACCGTTGACTGGCCGGTCCCGTAACGATTATCGAAAAGATGTTTACTCGCAGCATCATTTACTGCAATAACAGGGAACTTCAACTTGCCGTCTTTCGCCATTGCCCGAAGACGTATGACCCCGGTAGTCGTCTCTTCCATACTTGCTATAATCCTGTCGGAATCTTTCTTTCGTCGGGCATGTAGTTCGTTCACCAGGTCAGCACCGTCATCAAAAGTTATTACCGGCTTATTATCAATCGCTGCATTGATATGTTTGTAATACGTTTTGCGATTTTCTCCGCATATAGCAAAAACAGGTATCTTGAAATCCTTCACCAGGGACGCCGAAACATCGTCCTGTGTGCTCAATGGATTCGAAGCACAAAGAACAACATTTGCCCCACCGGCTTTTAATGTTCTGGCAAGATTAGCCGTCTCAGCGGTTATATGCAGACAGGCGGAAACATTATGACCACGCAACGGCTTATGCTTGCTGAACTGCCTGCGAATCAATGCCAGAACCGGCATACTGTTATCGGCCCACAGAATTCGATTCTTACCTACGGATGCCAACGATAAATCCGCTATGTCGTATTTCATATTCCTAGTCCTTTCAAAAACAGAATAAAACAAGGAGCTTTAATATAATGCAAAAAACAAAATTAGCAAGCATTTATTTGGCTTACCATATCCGGTAAACAGCTTTAGTTTGACAAGCTTTCCGAAATACAACCAGGAAACAGAACACCTGCAGAATCTTATCGATATCGCCGATATATAATTCTGCACTTAGTCCCATAAAGTTTTTCAGTATGAAGTCTAGCCCAAAAACAGCCGAAAATTGATAAAAGGGAACATCGTCTGAAAATGAAAAAACTCTGTTAAAGAGTTAAGATGATAAAATGAAAAAAGCGTTTTCACTTTACGAGCTTATAATAATTGTGGCAATCCTCGGCATACTCGCCGCCATCGCAGTACCTCAATTTCAGAATCATTCCCAACAAGCAAAAGAATCCGCCGCTAAAGACAACCTCAGAATCTTAAGAAATGCCATCGAAATCTACACGGCACAACATAACAGCACACCACCGGGATACTATAACGACAACCTGTTACCCGCCGGCCTCTTTTATCCTCAGCTTTCTGCATACACGGATATAGCAGGAAACGCAATAGGTTCGCCTGCAGAGAACCACCCATACGGCCCATACATCTCAGAAATTCCGGAAAATCCGTTTAACAAAAAAGCGAGTATAACAATACTGGAAAACGCTGAAAACTTTCCTACTGTAGCTGATGGTTCATCCGGCTGGGTTTACAAACCCGCGACAAAGCAGATTCGACTCAACTACCCCGGCACAGACAGCGAAGACAATGCATATTACGATTACTAAAACGCCTAAACCAAGCATAATATGAATTCTAATATTGCCCCTTAAGGAAAATACTCAGGTCATTTCGACCGGAGCGGAGACACGAAGCTAAAAGCCCGGAACGGAAATCTGTTATCACAACAATACTTCATCATCATTTTGAAGGTTTTTTTAGATTTCTCGACTCGGGCTGTCGCCCTCGCTCGAAATGACGGGAGTTGTGTTCGTTTTGCTTGAAATGGCGTTCTCGTATTTCGTATATCATATATATGCCTCAGCCTCCCAATGTAGCTATTATTTTCAAATTTGTGATATCTTTCGTCGGGTCAAGATTTTCCGGGATAACTTTGATGAATTTAACAGGTGTATCCAGGGGGAAGGCTTTGCGGACAAGGCGGCCCGGTTCTAAGTCGATATCGAGAGTATATAAGTCGGTGGTTTCGTAATTGATGCCATCGTAGCTGGAGCGTATGTGGAGCCGAAGTCCCTTGGAAGCGTTTTGGCTATATGAACATTCGGCGGTAAGGGCAAGGCGGGTGATATTACTAAGGTTCACTGCAGGAGTACTGTCCAGGGGAATAGTCCTGGCTGGGCCGATGGTATCAATGTTCAACAGTGGCATATTCAGGCTAAATGGTCTTTGTGTTACCAGCACCTGTACGCCGAGGTCTTCATCGGTGGGATTGCGATGTTTGCCGTTTATGGTGCAGGGCTGGGTGTATCGCTGGGTGTGGTATATGTATATGAATGGCAGTTCCATTATGGTGTGTACTTCGGCGAAGCTTGCGATGGGAGGGCAGTTATCCAGCCGGGCAACGGGGTTTAGGCCGTACTTAATCCAGTCATAGCCGTTGAAGCTGTAGGCGTATCCGAGGTCTTCGCGGGTGAGCATTCGGTTGGGGTGCGTACGGGCGCCGCCGTAGAATGTATGGAAGACGCTGTTTTGATAGAGGACTTCGGATTCGGAAAATCCACCGTCGTCCCATTCGCCGGGCTGGCCCTGTTTTAGAATGGGATTGCCTGGATATTTTTTCCACGGCCCTGTTAGAGCCTCTGCTACGGCTACGGAAAACGGGCTGTAGTCATAGGCGATCGAGCCGACCGGATGAGCTGTGTATAGGTAATACCTGCCGTCGGCTTTGACTACGCTGTTGAGGTAGCCGAAATCCTCCAGGACGGGATTTTTGTCATATTTTTTCCATGGCCCTAAAGGATTGTCAGCAACGGCAAAGCCGATGTCCCAGGCGCTGGTGTCTCTGGGTGGATAACCAATGCCTGAATAGAACATGTAATATTTGTTGTCGTCATCTTTGAAAACCATTGCGCAGGCGCAGTTGTTTTCGTCCCAGCTTCCTTTTGGTCCGTGCGGGAGTACGGGTTTGTCGCCATAGCGTTTGAACGGGCCAAGCGGACTTTTTGAAGTTGCCAGGCCGATCTGAAAACCTTCACGCTCAGGTAAGCTGTGATAGCCGTGGTAATAGAGGTAGTAAGTGTTATGGTCGCGCAGGGCGTCAGAGGCTTCGATTTTTATATCATCCCATGAGCCTTCCTCGGCAATCATAAGAACCGGATTGGGGCCGGGGATATGAAGAAAGCTTTGCTCGGCCAGTTGATTTCGCAAAACCTGTGCCGCAGAACCGTTGGCTGTATAAATCGCTACTAATACAACCAACATCTTCAACTGACATTTCCGATTTAAACGGTTACAGAACATATTATTCTCCTATGACATCAATAATCTTACCAACATCACCGCACCGCTTGTGCTCCGCAGCGAAGTTCCTTCGCAGAGGAGTAAGACCCAGCAGTAAGGGATAGTTTACAGTTTTCTGCGTCTGCGCACCCAGGAACAGAATTTCTCAATTCAAGCCGATTATCGATAACCTACTACCACTCACATACAATGGCAGCTATTTCTGTGGAGCAAAGACCTGGATCCTCATCCCTTCGCCTTCAGTGACGTAGATATTGCCTCTCTTATCAACAGTGATCGAATGCGCCATCTTAAACTTGCCCGGACCGTCACCGGTCCTGCCGAACTTCGAGAGTATATCGCCCTTCTCATTGACAACATAAACATTATTAGATTCACCATCGGTGGCATAGACCCTCGTTTTTTCGTCGATATAGAGCCCGAAGACACTGCCCAGATGCCTCCACTGATTGATGAACTTACCGTCCGCATCGAATATCTGCACGCGTCTGTTCTCGCGGTCGGCGATATACACCCTGCCCTTCTTATCGATAGCGATATTATGCACGAGGCTGAATTCACCCGGACCATCTCCTTTGCTGCCCCAGCTCTGCTTGAATTTGCCGTCTGCATCGAACCGCATCACCCTGCTGTTGACATACCCGTCCGAAACATAAATGTCCCCGTTAGGCCCGATTGCCACATCCGACGGCTTGTTAAACTCGTTCTCACCTAACCCGCTCTTGCCCTCGGTGCCCAGCTTGCGAAGCAGCTTGCCGTCCGACGTGAACTGCATGACAACCTGCCGCTCCCTGTCCGTCACCCAAACCTTATCGTCAATTACCCGCAGCCCGTGCTTGCTGACAAACCCCTCCCCCCACGAATCAACAATCTTGCCCGCAGCATCGAAAACGAGCACCCCTTTATCTCCTTTGCCGGCCGTCGCATACACCCTGCCCTTGCTGTCGATCCCGATACCCAAAATCATATCAAGCTCCATCCCCACGCTCGCCGCATCCCAAGTTGCAACATGCTCATACATAAGTGCCTCCTTCCCCGAAGAGGTGGCCCCCGAATGACAACCAGTCAAACCCACAACCGCCAAACCAAAAGCCACTACCATAACCCAAGTTGTCATACTTGCATTTCTCATCTCGCTTTTTCCTTTCAAAAAACGTCATCTTCTTTTTCTAAGCATCATCACACCATCATAACAATCGCCTGTCGTAATTCAAGCAATATGCCGAACTGCCATTCTGCGGGCGTAAAGTGGCTTTAAGAGCTATCCTGTAGGATTGCGCAGGGCAGTTTTAACTGCGGCTCTAATAAGCTTGGCCAATGCTGGAACATTGCACAGAAGCGAGCAAGTTAATAATGAAATAATTACATAAACACCATCTTTTAATTAGCCGAAATATATATTGGTCTATTTTGACAAATAGGAGATAAGAAAATGGTTCTAACACATCTTATTCAAGATAGAGGCTTGGAAGAAGCAGAAGATACAGTACCGCAAATGCAATCTTCGCAGATGCAAACAGCAGCTGTGAAAACCAAAAGAAGGCATCTGTTCTGCCTCTTCCTTTTGGCCAATATAATTGTCTGGAATGCAGTATATGGCCTTCACACAGCAGAAGAAGACAAACCGCTTTGGAAGGCGGCTGTAATGGATAATCTAATCTGCAAGCTGTGGAGAAAATGCCCCCGGATTTCTAAATCCCCACAAAAGGGAGTGATAACTGGCATACTGTTCAATGAGGTAAAACCTGTGGCCTTGATTGATAACCAACTCGTTCACGAAGGAGACACCATCGGTAGTATTAAGGTCATTCAAATCGGCCCAAAAAAGATACTCTTTGAGAAAAAGGGCAAGAGGTGGATGCAGGGGACACAGGAGAGGCCGGATGCGGCTTGGTAGTAGTTGGCGTTCTTTAGGTGCGTCGAAAAATACAACCGACAAGAAAATCAAGCCGATATTACAAGGAAGGTCAAGAAATAACCCGTCAGTGTTTTTTCCTCAAAATCACCGCACCGCTTGTGCTCCGTAGCGAAGCTCCTTCGCAGAGGAGTAAGGCCGAGCAAAAGAATTTTTGTCTGTTGTTTTTTGACCCAGATTTGATTAGAGTCTTTATCATTTCTGCGGAAGCGGGAAGCCATAAGCGGAAGGTGGAAAGAAGAACAACAATTAGAGGATTGTCCCGACAAAATCAGGATAGACCATATTTAGAAAATCTTTTTGTATAAATGACAGTAAGGAGTTTTTCCGTTCTTTTTATAGTAACTCTGATGATATTTTTCTGCAGGCCAGAACTTTTTTGCAGGCTGAACTTTGGTTTTTACATCGTAGCCTTTTTGTTTGAGGGTTTTAATTAATTCACTCGCCATTTCTTTCTGTTGATTGTCGAGATAGTAAATAGCTGAGCGGTATTGCGTGCCAATGTCAGGGCTCTGGCGGTTGTGTTGGGTAAAGTCGTGAATCTCGAAAAAAAGTTTGGCTAATTGCTCATAACTGGTTTTATTAGGGTCGTACAATACTTCGACCGCCTCAGCATGACTTGTCCTGCCTGTACAAACCTGTTTGTAAGTCGGATTTTCAAAATGTCCCCCCGTATACCCTACGGCCGTTGATATTACTCCGGGAACCTGCTGAAAGTAATGCTCAACGCCCCAAAAACAACCTCCTGCAAATATTGCTTTAGCAGTTCGCTGGTCATCGGGTGCAATAAAATCCATCGAGATGGAATTCACGCAATGGCGTATGTTTTTTTTGGTAAGATGCTCTCCTAAAAAGACATGGCCAAGATGAGCACCACAATTAAAGCATATTATTTCCGTACGTATACCATCTTCATCAGGCTGCCACTTGACTGCACCGGCTATCTGTTCGTCAAAGCTCGGCCAGCCGCAGTCAGAGCTGAACTTAGATGAAGATTCGAATAAGGCCCTGCCGCACCTTTTGCAGGTGTAAAGGCCTTTCTCAAAATGCTTATGGTATTTGCCGCTAAAAGGCCGTTCTGTACCCTTGTGAACAATTATTCGTTTTTCTTCCGGAGTCAGTTTTTTATACATATTGTTTTTCCTATTGGTGCTGTTTTTCACTGTAACTGTTTTGCCTGCCGCTACTTGCTTCGTAAAACCTTCAAAGCTTGCCAAAACAGCAAATGCACATAGCATCAGGAACGCCAAAATTACGAAATTACAGTTCAATTTCATTGCTACAACCTCCAGTTATCAATTCTTATATAAGTATATACTGGTGGTTGGCACAATTTGTTTTTGTTATAGAAAGGAATCTCAAGATGTTCATAAGGAATAGCGGCGTTTCCTTCTAAACCCCACCGCACTGAGGCCGAGCTGGCGTCTATAAGTGAACCACTTCCAACTTCGTATGTGAGATAAAAATCGATTCCATAATCTTTTGTTGGACTGCAGTTGTCGCCATAGTTTAATTTGACGTAGATAAATATTTTCGAGGGGCAAGTAGGTGTCTTAATGACTTCAGTTTATTTTGCTGTAACGACAGATAAAACTGAACAATACTGCGGTATATATTCACTGCTTTGACGTCTGAGTTTCATTGTAAATGAATTATCTATTTCAATTCAGACCTATATCATAATCATATTTAATTACTGCTTCTTTCTTCAGAAAGTCCATGATCTTGGCAAAATGAATGGCGGGATTAAGTCGTTTTCTTCTGTTTTTGGTATTTGGATAAACGATTTTTAGAATTTTGCTTTTTTCCCATTCCCTCGGTTCTATTCTAACCTGCACTGAAAAACCGTATTCACCAAGAAAGTCAAGTTTCGGAGCCGCATATACCTGAGCTTTGGCTCCTTCACATTCACACACAGACCCCACAAGCGATGGTGTAACGTAACCATCATCCAGGCCGATATCGAAGTTTCTCTTCTTCATTTTCACAAACATATTACCTGAAAACCATTCTCCTCTAACCGATTTCGATGCTTGTATTGCCACGTGCCTTTCTTGAACACCCAGCTTTGCAAGTTCCTCATCGATTAACAATGTCATTGCTTCATTAAATTCATGTTCAGGGTCTCGAAGAGCTTGAACAGCGATATGGGAACCAAGAAGATTCGAAAAAGAATCCTCCCATGAAAAAGCAGATGGAAACTCCGGATACAGTCCCATGCACTTGAAACCAAACCATGTAAGAATTTCATGCCAGGTGGTTGCAGTGTAGGCAAGGTACTGTCCAAGCTTAATGGAGACCTCCCTGGCAATTTCTTCTTTATCCTCCTGTGCCAAACCCTTCCAGTCTTGCGGATAACTAATCCTGACAAAATGTTTTGTACGGTCTACTTTTAACTTGAATGAAAAACCGGCTTTATTTCTCATTAAACAGTCGAAGCTTTTCGCTGTAAGATATGCAGTCCAATCAGCCGCTATTCTGACATGAGAAATGTCAATATGCCCCGCTTTGCAGGTATATACTATTCCGTTTTTCTCTGATAGACTATACCTGTATCCATGCCGCCCCAAAACCTCAGGACCCAAAAATTTAGTCATTGCCGTTGAGCTCGGATAGAAGCCTAATCGAGGCCTTGGGCTCGAATCTAACTGGCAACCAGCCGCCACCAACAAAAGCAATAGCCAAAGACCAAAAACTAACACTCGTCTCGTTATCTTATCACTCTTCAAAAAAATAATTTAAACCTGAGTTTTCCCATTTACACGCTAAAAAATCAACTTTCTCAGTAGGATATCAATAATCTTACCAAAGTCACCTTAAGCTATCAAGGATTTTCGTCTTCTCAACATCAGCGCACCGTGGCCGAGCAGTTTGAGCGTGGAGGGGTCAGCCAAACAGGTCAATTATTTTTGATAAGCAGACGAGACGTTAATTATTAAAGTTCCAGGCCGGTTAAATCTCCGCCTTTTTCTTTGAGCTTATCGTAATAAATCTGGAAACGTTCCGTGAGATCTGAGATGGACTTATTTAAATTGTCAATTTCAGTTTTCAGCCCTTTTGCCTCATTTCCCAGCAATTCAGTGACTGGAATTTCCTTAAGCGTAGCGGTAATTTTCTCAATATCAGCACTTTTGGCCAGAACAGCATCCTTGTACTGCATTGCAATTTTTCTGAGCTGTTCGGCGTTCATTGTTTCCGCTTCCGCCTGGACTTCGCTGACGGGCTTATTCTCATCTGCTTTTTTACCGCATCCCAATAACGCAAAGCAGCACAATACAAGCAAACAGAATAAACAAGTCTTTTTTATAGTCTTCATTTTTGCACCCTTTCAAAAAAGTTTATCTTCTTTTTCTCAACATCACCACACCATTTTAACTATTGCCATTTTCACCTTTCACACCTCTATATTTTTGCGTAGTTGCTCTCTCGGAGATGCTAAACCAACAGTATCATACAGTTTTTAAGAACGAATGCAAGGGAAAATCGGAAAACAATTGATTCTTTAGCTGATAAGCCGTCGGACTCTTGAGAAGGAAAAGGGTGCTCTCTCGATCGAGGTTTATCACCGTATCTCGAAGTTGTGTAAAAGACTGCCCTGCCAGTGTTTTCTTCTCAACACCACCGCACCATTCTAACAAATGGAAGATTGCAGGGTGGGGCCTTGCCCCACCAAAAAATAAAAAGGCCGGTTTTCAACCGGCCTTTTAGTTATTAACAAAGACACAATTACTCAGTCATCGGTAATTTTAGAATGCGTACCTTAGCGTCATACTGATCCAGGTCTCATCTTTGTCGTCATTGACCGAATCATCCATCGTTACCTGATGGTAAAGACCCGGGGTAAGGGTAAGGTCGTTGCCGAGGTCATAATTAGTTGAAACGCCGAAAACAGCATTTGACCAGTCCTGGTCTACGTTTTGACCTGCGGGACCGACACCATCATTGTAGACGAATTCAGAGTGCAGATTCAGGACCTTCTCTTCACCTGTCATCGGACATTCCACCGACAAACCATAGTCAAGCATAAAAATGTGCGCATAACCGGAGGCAGTCCCACACATCGGTGACCTACTTCCAGAAAACGAACCGCTTTTCGAAGGCCAGAGTTTCACCAGGACGTATGAGGGGACAACGCCGGCAGGGCAAATCTTAGGCCAGGAAAGAATCGTATGCATTTCCTGCAGAGCAGCATTTGGAGCGGTCATGCTTCCTTTTTCAGGCTGGTCTGGATAGTTATAGTATACCCAACCAAGCCGGTAGTTGATTACATACGTTTCATCCGGGAATAGCTGATTCTGATAGTACAGTGTGTAATCCCATCGTTCAGCGTTTTCATGACCGCTTGAGTTTGCTCTATGGCCCATAGCGCTGATACCGAAACCCTGACCTAAGTCTAAATCGACAAAGGGGTGAATGGCGCTTTTGTCGCCATAGACGTCGAAGCCGCGCCAGATGTACTTGCTGTCATACGTTACTCCGACAGAGCCATGGATGTCTCCCTGGGCCTGGATAACAGAGACGGCACAGAACAAAACCACGGCACTTAAGAAAATTGCTTTTGCCCTCATAACCTTGCTCCTTAAAAAAGCCATGTTAATACTCTTTTCTGCAAAATTCTCTATAATTATGGACAGAACTTTCTGTCACCTTTTGCAACAGTGTACCGGCCTGGAA
>JBHPEQ010000066.1:0-14484 GCA_042576845.1 Planctomycetota bacterium | reverse complement strand
ACAAAATTGTTTCATTTTTGTTCATCTTTGTTCTCCTTATGTTAATATTGATTTTTCCCCCATAATTCGTAACGTTTGCTGTAATAAACAGAAATCGAAAATACTTCTCTTCTGTCGTTAACTCCGGACAAGGAGTAAAACCATCATTGCCATCTGGCAAAACGGATGGGATTGCAAACACACGAGTTTTGTTGTTCATCACTTGCATGTCACCCCGCTCAATAAATTACCATTCTTGCGATATTCCTGCGTTTTTTTGGTCATTTTAGAACGGTTTGTTTTTTGAATGATAATCCAGCTACCACCGTATAACCGTTCACATTTTCTTCTGGTTCTCTCTGCCGCCCTCATAACATAGTCGTGGTTATCTTGTTTTTTTACATTTACATAAATTCCGCAAAACGTATACATCCTGAGCGGATTATCATGGTCAGTACACTGAACAAATACATCAGTCGTGGATTCAACTTTTTCACTTTTAGCGATTGGATGTGCAGCTTCTTGATATGGTATGGTTGCCTTAATAATCCCGGATAGTTTTGGCCTTTTAAAACTACCTTCTCGTGTAGTGTAGTAATCACGAACACCTTTACGGCACAGTTTAAAATCAAAACATTTTAAATTATGAATCCAAATAGGAATTTCCGCATCAGATAACTCCCACTCAGGCCATAAGGGTTTCATTTCTTCATCTATAAATTTGTAGGCCTCATCTTCTTTCATTCCATCCATTCTCCCTTTTGCTTCATTCGGGCAGCACGCTCAGCGGTACTTTCTTTTTTGTTCTTTTTTTCTGTTCTGTCCATTTTCAGTTCTAACCTATCGAATTGTCTCCGTAGCTTCTCAGTCGAGATAATGTTGTTCTGCCAGAAATCATCCTGCTGACACCAGCGAATCACAACTTCGATATTAGCCGGAGCTCTTTTATCCAAGCGAATCATCCGGTCAATGTGAATAGACCACTTCTGTAGGTTCGGTTCCTTGAAATCGGATTTTCTTTCTCTAATCTGTTCAAAGAGAAGTGTAGAAAGTCTAAACTCGTCAGAGGTTGGACTATACTCTTTTGTTTTTTTATCTTTATTCCCATTCTTGTTTATAGTGTCGGCAGTTTGTAAGTTTCTTGTATGATTCCTGCCGGTTTCTGTGTATGCTTCGTAGTTTGCTGGATTTTGATAAAACTCGTAGTTGTTTATAGTTATAATCAAGCCGCGTGTAGTTTTCTGTGTACGTATCATCACACGTTTCTTTAGCCAGTTCACTGCTGTTTCGCATTGGCTCTTGGAATAGCTCTCTTTTCTCCAGCCGACCATCCAATGTAGAGCTTCTTGAATTACTTTATACGATGTAAGAACCTGTCCCCTTCTAATCGTAGTTCCACGGCACTGTTTGGCTGTATGGTTAGCGATTCTCAAGAGGTAATCCCATATCTCCCTAACATGTGGTGGAGCATGTGCAATTTCACTATCATCTATCACACGAGCCTTAATGTAATATCCTTTGGGTATACGAAGGCCACCTTCTTTATCATGTTTTACGCTTCTTTCAGCCATAATCCTACTCTTGTACTCCCTGCTCTGACTTTTTCGATTCTGTGGTGATAAAAGCCCCTTCAAGGCCATTCTGTGAGCTTTGGTAAGGCCGGACAGCATATAACGGACACGCTAAAGAGGTGCACAACCGCACTTCCTCACGCTGATAGCCTGTACACCCGATACAAAAGCTGTTGACCGCTGCCCTGAGACTTTTACCCTGAACTGCCCTGTCGTAAATAGCTCTGTATGCACGGGGAATTTGCATCTGGCGCTCCGCTATTTTTTCTTCTCGCTTAACGCTTGACTTACTGTGGCAGTCACGGTATGATTTGTCCCACAGATGTTTTTTTAGGGCTGTCTTGCCAGAGGCATCCTTTTTTTCTACCGCTAGCATTTTTCTGTTTGCTTTCGTGCGTGGAACTTGACCATGTCACAATTGCATTCCAAAAATAGAGTGATGTCAGAAAATTTCCATTTTGTAGACCCAGATAACCGCAACGGCGCAGGAATTTTTGCACTACAGGAATAATTGTATACCGACCGCTTACTACAATTCAAAATTCGCCCTACATCTACCGCCCTTAATAGCCTTTCTGTAATTTCTGTGTTAGTAACCATTTTGCTTATTTACCTTTCGTAATTACATCACATTTGCATCGCTGTCCCTGTGACAGCTACTCTGACTTCCAAAGTACCATAAAGAATGTGCTTGTCAAAATATAACAGCTTATGACAAAAGAGGTTATGCCGAATTTTGCCTTGCTTGAAATCAGTAAAATGTGCCGAGTTTTGGTAAGAAAATAGTGTAGTGAATTAGCAGACTAGTGAGAGGATTTAGGGCGTTTTAAGGGTTTTCAGCCAACTCAAAATGTACCGAGTTTACACGTTGAGTTTTGTAACGAAATATGCCAACTATTTTTTTTTCTTTTTGGGAATAATAGTGATTAGTCCGACAGGAATTGTTGTTCTTGCTCTATCTTTTTTCCATTTTAAACTCTTTGCGGCCTTTAAATACTCAGCTTTGTTACTATCTTTTCCATGCTCCTTTAGATTTTCTCTCAGAGTACGTAAAGTCCTGTGCTCACACAACACCCCGTTACGTTCGTTATCCTGAACTATTTTTTCAAGAAGTTTAAAAGTTTTGCCTTTGCTAAATTCTTCTGCAATAATATTGATAGGTTGTTTTTCTTGCCACTGGTCAAGTTTTCGTACAAGACTTTCCCCCCTAGGTATTCCGAGCGTAGAATGAAGATTATTGATAAACTCTTCTGTTCCAAAGCGCCGAGGTGCTTGAAAAAAGTGTTTTTTAAATTCTAACATCGAGCGAAGCTCATCGATAAAGTCTGTTGCTTGTTCAGTTCCTATTAAACGCTCTATTTCCGGTCTCAATTGGTTGGCGGATGTAGTAATCTTCGTTATAATGCTCTCAGCTTCCTCGGTGGATAAATCTGCCTGTATGCCTCGGTCAAATCCCAGAATAAGATTAGACAGTTCTGGTAGTGTACTCGCCAGTGGCACGGCTTTTTCTAATATTTCCCTTACTCGGTCTGATGTGAGTGTGTTTTGTGACGCATCAGCCAGTGACAAATTGTCCTTAGAGATAGCTTCAAAGAAACCTAGATGTGATCTCATTCTCGCTTTTTTTACTGATAACATAAAAAAATTAAGCTCGGCAAGATATTCCCAACAAACTGGAAAGTGTGAATCCCATCGGCACTGTCCTGTATCACGTGACTTTGCTATAACTTCATTCACCAGCGGACTAAAAAGTCGTTGCTTGTCCGTAGCCACCACCTTCTGACACGCTTGGAGAATTGCAGTACTTGTTTTTTCTAAGTACTTAACTGCGTTTTCTGGAATTTCCCAAAATGGGTAAGAACCACCTTCAATCGGCATCAACCCCATTTTGGTCATTTTCATTGGCGGAGAGCCTTTACCTGCTCCGAACTTCGCCAAGCAGCGGTTGGCAAAACGCTCAATTTCATTGCGATAACACCATATATCAAGTCTGTCGCTACATGTTGTGCGGATTCTTGATAGTTTTTTGTCTTCAACCGTTTCCAACTTATACTTTCGCCTTCGAGGATTTTTCCTACGAGGGATAGCTAAGAACAGAAAGATTAACCTATGTAAGCCCAAAACATCAAACAATTGGCCGAGGGCTTTCGTAAAGACGATTCCATTAATATCATTTCTGACACTTCCCATATTTGCCTCGTAGTACCTCGACTGGAAACCCCAAATGCCGTGCTCTATTGCCGATTTTAAGACACTATCCACTCCATATGGTAAGCCATTGTCGCTCAAAAGGCAATGATTTGCCCGATTTTTCCTTGATTTTCATCTTAAAAACTGTATGATAGTATGGTTTATCATCCCCGAAGGAGCAACTAAGGAAAATAAAGAGGTATGGAAGGTGATAATGGCAATTGCAGGCATTCAAATTAATCAAATCTTAACAAGGCGCAAATCCCCTGCGCCGGAGAATTTAACCGTTTTGTAAGGAGGAAAAAATGAGAACTTCGGTCTTTATTATTATCTGTTTGGTTGTAGCCATTCCTTGTTTCTCGGCTACCTACATTGTCGACCCCAACGGCTCGTATGATTTTACCACTATTCAGGAGGCAATAAACGCATCCTGGGACGGCGATACCGTTATTGTCAGGCCAGCAACATATAATGAGGGCATCTTTTTCAACGGAAGGGCTATCACACTTACCAGCGAAGACCCAGACGACCCTTGTACTGTTGATACAACAATTATTACAGCCGAACACGGTGATAACACTGTGAATTTTGATTTTGACGAAGATACCGACTCCATTCTTACCGGCTTTACTATAATCAATAAGGGAATCTATTGTTTGGATAGCTCTCCAACCATTTCAAAAAACATTATAAAGAATTGTGAACCTTATGGTGGGATTTACGGAGAGCACAACGCCCAGCCCACTATCGTGAACAATATAATTACCAATAACACTGCCTATGACGGTGGCGGATTGTATGGCTGCGATGGAACGATAAGTAATAACACCATTTCTGGTAATACCGCTACAAGCAATAACTATGGTGTCTATGGCGGAGGATTGTATGACTGCGATGGAACGATAACAAATAACACAATTACTGGGAACACTGCATCTGGCCTTAACGTCGATGCTTATGGTGGAGGATTGTATGGCTGCGGTGGAACGATAAGTAATAACACCATTTCTGGTAATACCGCTTCGAGCAATATGTCTTCCTTTGGTGGGGGATTATATAATTGCGGCGGAGAAATCAGTAATAATATGATTTCGGTCAACACCGCTTTATCCGGACACGACGCTTATGGTGGAGGGTTGTACGATTGCGATGGAACGATAAGTAATAACACAATTTCAGGCAATACTGCTACCGGTGGTAACTATGATGCATATGGCGGAGGATTGCATGACTGCGGTGGAGAAATAATTAATAATATAATTTCAGGTAATACGGCTTGCGGAGGCAATAATGGCTATGGCGGAGGATTGAATAGCTGCGGTGGAGAAATAATTAATAACACAATTTCAGGTAATACGGCTTGCGGTGACAATGCCTATGGCGGAGGATTGAATAGCAGTTACTGTTGTGGAAACATAAAAAACAACATCATAGCTTTCAATGAAGCTGATGATGAAGGTGGAGGTATGTATGGTAAGGGTGGTAATTCTTATAATGATTTCTATGGGAATACACCAGATAATTTAGGAGGGAGTGCAATAGCTGGGACTGGTGATATTATTACAGACCCATTGTTTGCTGATGCTGGTGCTGGTGATTATCATTTGAAATCTGAAGCAGGCAGGTGGGACCCTAATACCGGAAGCTGGGTTATAGACGATGTAACCAGTGGCTGTATTGATGCAGGGAACCCGGGTGATGATTACTCTGTTGAAACACTGCCTAACGGCGGCAGAATAAATATGGGGGCATACGGAAACACAAACGAAGCGAGTAAAACAAATACCCCTTTGGTTCTGACATTGTTGAACCCAAATGGCGGCGAACAGATAATCGCTGGCCATCACTATATAATCTCGTGGTCGAGCAATTACCCTGCAGGCGATATTCTTATAGAATATTCAACTGATAACGGCCAGAGTTATAGCGTTATCACAACTACCGAAGATACGGGTTCTTACGAATGGCTGGTTCCTGCAGTAGTTTCTCAGCAATGTTTAATCAAGGTCAGCAGTGTAATCGACCCATTTATTAACGATACAAGCGATGATGTATTTGGAATCTATGAACTATTGCTATCATTTACCAGTCCAAACGGTGGTGAAGCGATATTAAAAGGCACCACTTTCGAGATTACCTGGTCGAGCGGCTTACCTCCCGGCGATGTGCTTATAGAATATTCCGCCAATAACGGTGAAAACTGGAACGATTTAGCACTCACTGAAGATACGGGTTCTTATTTGTGGCAGGTTACAACTCCGGCTTCTAACCAATACCTTCTTTGGATAAGTGATGCTAACGGCACGGATGCAAATGATATTACTGATAGTATCTTTAGTGTATACGATTGCAATCAGCGACTGATAGGAGATTTGAACGGGGATTGTATTGTCGATGATAACGATTTAGCATTGTTGACCCAAAACTGGCTTGTGACAAGTTATGCAAGGATTTTCTATACGGGACTGGATAGCAACCCTAATTGGACTACGCAAGGACAATGGGATTTTGGCCAGCCAGCAGGTAACGGAGGCGCCGAGTGGGGAAATCCTGACCCGGACAGCGGAAAGACCGGCAGCAACGTTTACGGTGTTAATCTGTATGGCGACTATGATTTAGCCGTTGGTGGTCCTTACTGTTTAACTGCCGGGCCTTTCGATTGTAATAATTTCACCGATATTAAGCTAAAATTCGCAAGATGGTTAAATACCGATTTCCCCCTGTTTGTTGCAAGTAGAATCGAGGTATCCAATGACGACAGTAACTGGCAATTGCTTTGGGAAAATACCACTGAGGTTACCGATGATAGCTGGCAAACCGTTGAATATGATATGAGCCAGATGGCGGATGGTCAGCCGGAGGTTTATATCAGGTGGAGCTATGAAATTCTTGATGACAGAGCTTATCCGTATTCCGGCTGGAATATCGATGATATAGAGTTATTAGGCAAACCATAATAAGTAAGGAAGTAGAATAATGAAATGCAAATCAGTTATTACAGTGGCTATCATAATGTTTACGGCAATACTAACCAGCCAACAGGCAAAAGCTGAATTCGCCATCTGCACAGAAGGGAGTGACCAAGATTCTCCTGCAATATATAGTGATACAGTAGTGTGGATGTATTATCGCAATGGCAACCACGACATTTATGGCTATGACCTTTTAACAGATGAAGAATTTGCCATCTGCACAGCAGGGAGTGACCAAAGCTCCCCTGCCATATATGGTGATAAAGTAGTGTGGATGGATAGTCGCAATGGCAACGGAGATATCTATGGCAAAGACCTTTCAACAAGTGAAAGATTTGTCATCTGCACAGAAGTGAATGACCAAGGTGGCCCTGCCATATATGGGCATACAGTGGTGTGGCAGGATGAACGCAATGATGCTGGGGAGAAGACGTCAAAACCTTGAATTTCTAAGGCAGATTTGATATTCTATTAGAGAGGTGACCCAGCGGCGTAGATGAGCAAGGATATAAAACGTTATATGGGACATCCCAGCTAATAGTGTCAGTAAATAAGAGTCGACTATGAAATCAAGTGCAGATAAGACAATTGAGCGGTTGGAAGGTAAGGCTAAGGCTAATGGAATCACCATCGCCTATCGAATAGTGGGCCCGGCAGATGGAGAACCAGTGCTTATCATCGCTGGCGTTGGCGGGCAAATGACCGAGGAGCAGGATCCGCTTAGTGAGGAACTTGCGAGACGAGGCTATCGGGTGATCAGCTTTGATAACCGTGATATTGGACGCTCGACTAAGTTTGAAGAGGCAGGATTACCCGACTATGAAGCAATACAGAGGGCGATGGAAGAGGGGAAACCAGCACCTATTGCTTATACACTTGCCGACATGGCAAAAGACGCTGTCGATCTTTTAAATGCGCTAGGCATTAAGAAGGCGCATATCGTAGGGGGATCCATGGGCGGCATGATCGCTCAGCTCATTGCGGCATCCTATCCTGATCGCACACTTTCTCTCACTTCGATCATGTCCACTTCAGGTAATCCGGAGATACCGCTTGGTCCTGCTGCTAGTCTACTAACAGAAACAGTAGGGCAAGGTGCAACCGAAGAAGAGATCTTCGAAAACAAAGTTAAACTTTATAGAGCTCTTGAGGGGTCGGCTTATCCGGCCGACGAAGCGGAACTGCGTGAGCGGATCAAGAAAGAAATAAAAAGGGACCACTATCCTGAAGGTATTGCAAGGCAGGGAGCGGCATGCATTCCCAATGGCGACCGACGTGAGAAGTTGCAGATGATAAAGGTGCCAACCATGGTTGTAAGTGGGACGGATGACCCGATTGTTCCTCCGGCTCATGCAAAAGATACTGCTGCGAATATTCCTGGTGCAGAACTTAGACTCTTCCCTGGTATGGGACATGATCTGCCCCCTGTGCTCATACCAATGCTCGTAGACGCAATTGAAGTTGTTGCCTGCCGTGCTCGCCGCACAAGTTAGAAAATCTTCCCTAACATAATCTAATAGTATAATTAACAAGTAATATCAGCCGCTATGAGCTGCGATCTCTGTCTTACCCTACCCAAAGCACCCTAATAGAATAAACCTCTTTAAATTGTTGCTAAAACCGTTTGGGCAGAGGCCTATATTTGGGATGCCGGGGGGGGGAAATTTGGTTATAACGCTGTAATGGCTACCGCTGGCGTCTTCTTGATTGTTCCGTTTTTCTTTATGGATTTGAAAGGTTCAGAAAAGGTTGAGTGGGAAGCTTTGAGACTCCGCCGCAACAGATTGCTGATTTATGCCGCAGAAAAAGAATGCGATTTCGGTGGAGCAGGTTTGCCAGATAAAATCCTTTCTCCCAAAGAGGCAAAAGAATTAACAAAAAAATTAACAGAGGAAAAGAAACAACAGCAGAGCGAAGCAAAAAGTGAGGTGGCTGACAGTGCTGTCGGTGAAATAATAACTTGTTTCAATTGTGATGCAACAATAGGCAGACTTGAAGAGCCTTATAATTTTAATGGTCATATTGTGTGCGCTGAGTGTTATAAAAAATTGACTAAGTAAATTGAAACTCAGCCAGACGCTCTTTCTGCTCGGCCTCGGTGCGGTGATGTTGAGAAGGAAACGCTAAAACCTTTTTGAAAGGATGTAAGATGAAAACTATAAGAAAGACTTGCCTATGCTATTTGCTTGTATCTTGCTCTCTTGCATTGTTGGGATGCGATAAAAAAGCGGATGAGAATCGATCTGTAAGCGAAGTCAGGGCTGAAGTGGAAAAAATGAACAACGGTGTAACGGATGAGGAAAAATCCGTAAGCGAAGTCAAGGTTGAAGCGGAAATAATGAACAACGGTGGGGACGCTTTGGTGAGGGCAACTCAGAATGGCCGTACGGATACTGTTAAGGCCCTGCTGGAAAGCGGGGTTGATGTCAACGCGAAAAATGATGCTTTGTGGATGGCAGCTCAGCTTGGTCATATGGATATTGTCAAGCTGTTGCTGGAAAAGGGCGCCGATGTCAACGCTGAAGACAGCTCTGAAGGGAGGACACCTTTTGTGAAAGCGGCTCAGTTTGGCCATACGGATATTGTAAAACTGCTGCTGGAAAAGGGCGCCGATATTAACGCCAAAGACAGCGAGGGCGTAACTGCTTTGTGGTTAGCAAATGTGAATGGCTTTACGGAGACTGTTAAGTTTCTGGTGGAAAAGGGCGCCGATGTGAACGCTGAAGACAGCGATGGCTTGACAGCTTTGATGTGGGTGGCTCGGTGGGGTCAAACGGAGATTGTCAAGCTGTTTCTGGAAAGCAAAGCCGATGTCAACGCGAAACACAAAGAGTTCGGTACGACAGCTTTGTTGGAAGCGGCAGCGATGGGTCATACGGAGATTGTCAAGCTGCTGCTGGTGGCTGGAGCGGATGTAAATGTCAGGACGACTGACGCTGGCGCCTTTACTCCCTTAGGTATAGCAAAGAAGATGGGCCATCCACAGATAATCGAGCTTTTAGAAGAATATGGCGCAAAAGATTAAACCTCTATAGCTAATGATGTACAAGATCTTGCTCGTTGCCAATGATATAGCCACCACCGCCACCAATACATGCACCAACTACCGCTCCACCACCACCACTGGCTACTGCGCCTATAACTGCACCTCCAACACCACCTACAAGAGCGTAAGTCTCAGCATTGTTGGCACAACCGCTAACAAGCACCCCGCTAAACCCGAGAACAGATACTATCAACAGTATTATTAAATGTCTGGTCATTTTAAGTCTCCATTCCAAATATGTTTGACTGGCATAAATTTTTTTATGAATCCTTCTCATTTCATAGCTATATTTCTGATTATCGTCAATGCAGGCTTGGTTTCTCTATATTATTTTCCTCGGTGCGATGGTTTTGAGAAGGAAACGCTAAAAATCCTCTTCATCCAACGCCTGTACCTGCCGCTTCCTGGCCTTGTTGTTCGTCTTGGCATAAATAGCAGTTGTTGTTGGGCTGGCGTGTCCAGCTTGGTCTTGAACAAATCTTAAGTCCTTCTCTACATTATAAAGTCTTGTCAGATAAGTATGCCGGAGCATATGCGGATGCAGCTTCCCGATTCCAGCCTGTTCGCCGATACGTTTAATTTTGGCATATATGCTGCGGTATATGATACGATCGCCACGCTCGCTAACCAGTAGTGCTGAATTAGCCCTTGCTCTCTTACGATAGAGTTTGACGAACCGCTCAAGCCGTTTCTTGAGCTTCTCAGATATATCTACCGTTCGAGAGACTTTGCCCTTACCATCCCGGACCCAGATAGAGTCTTTGCCGTGCTTGACCGGCAGATCACCTATGTTTAAGCTGCATAGTTCCGAAGCTCTCAGGCCGGTATTAACCAGCAGCTCGACGATCAGTTCGTCAATAACTCCTCTGGAGCCGGCACGCATCCTTGCAAGGTCAGCTTTATCCTTTACATACTGCCGTAGTTTCTTAAATTGAGCATCAGAAAGGTATTTATCCGGTGCCAAACCGCCTCTTTTTTTTGCCTTTTTTCGCTTTGCCATTTTACATACCTCCATACTTATCATTATTTATTATTTAACTAATCAGAATATACACCATACATCGACCTTTGTCAAGCAAAACTTGTAATAAATTTCACAATTTATGAATAGTTTTTTGGTGGCTGTTAGTGATTGGCTTTGGTTTACATATTCTGTCATCCAAAATCTGCTTGCTAATGTCCAGTTTCGATGGTATTATTTGGCAAAGTTTGTTTCTGCAAAATTCAGGGGATCAACAGGATGGCGAAGAAATTGAACGATAACGGTGATAGTTATCAAGGCAACCTCTTTGGTAGAAGCCAAATTAAACACATATTGAAAGGGAAAAAGTGCATTAAGTTACCCGGAAAACTACCCCCACTTGATGTAGATTGGATGAGTGAAGTTGCTAATTCACCTGCTAAAGACAGTGGATATACCCGTACTTATTATAGTTATCCTGCAAAATTTCAGGCTCATCTACCTAATGCCTTGATCTCTTCAACTACACGCCCAGGGAATTTGATATGTGACCCATATTGTGGTGGAGGTACTACAGGATTAGAATCATTACTTATCAATAGACGTTTTGTTGGTTACGATCTTAATCCATTCGCAATATTAATATCGCGAGTAAAAACAACAAGGTTGGTCATAGATAAGATTGATGATATACTGCCTAAAATTATTGGTATTCATAATAAACCAAGCAAAACTATATTCGACAATGGCGACCGTGAATGTATTGGTGACTACATTGCAGATGAGCTCGATAGTATTGCCTGTAATATAGAATCATACCTTGCCACTCGCTCCCATAAACTTTTTCTAAAGCTTGCCTTAATCCATACAATCAAATTAGTAGGACGTCGTGACTTTACACGAAAAAGCTTAAAATCAAAAAGCTTGTTTGATGATGTGCCGTCCAGAAGTGCAATACCTATGTTCAAGAACAAAGTAAAACGCATGTTGTTACAAATGGCAACCCTTCCTCATCCTCAATATAAACCAAGATTTGTATGTGCAAGTAATCATCACATGAAAATTGATGGGCATAGTGTCGATCTTATTGTTACCAGCCCGCCATATAAAGATCTTGATGTTGAATATGGTTTAATTCAGCTACAGCGGCGTGAGTTTAATCGTTCCAAGAGGTCAGAAGCTATCTTTAGAATTCTTGGGACAACTATCGTTAAAAAAAATAAACTTTGTGGGGACCAAGGGGATTTGTATTGGAAAAACCTTCAGGGTACACTAAAAGAATGCAAACGTATACTTAAGCACAAACACTTGGCATTTTTTTGGGTCGGTTTTAAAAACCAATTAGACCAAGATACATTCTGTGATTATCTAAATAAGCATGGTCTTCCAGTAGAATCGATAATTCCCGTACGTCTTAGTCATGACCGTGTTGCCTCTTCCAGAAGTACTCATCACGGCAAAGATACTGGTATGATGAAAAGGGATTGTTTAATAGTAACTCGTTCTACATAAAGTAAGGGGATGCTAAATGAAAGAACTTTGGTATGTTTCCTGCAGCCCTCGAAATCCTAAAAAAATAAAAAAAGAATTAGAGTGGTTAGCAACCTTAGAGGGTCAGGAATGGAATAAGAAAGACCAAGAGGGAAACAAAGTTACTCAGTTAAAGTTTGCTAAAATGCTTCGCGATTTAGCTGAATTTGAGGGAAAAGCCTCCGGTAAAGAAAGTGATTTCTCTGCAAGAGATCGAGTTGCCCCAATGAAAACTTACGGTTTTGTATATACTGATAAACAAGGACGATTAAGAATCACTAAAGCAGGAAAGGCACTTATAAATGGGGAGGACGAACAACACATTTTTCTTATGCAAATGCTAAAGTGGCAGTATCCGTCATCACAGCATTGCGGCAAAGAATATCTTGGTCAGCCAGCAACGCTTTTTGAAAACAAAAAGCTTGGTTTTTTAATTATACCATTCATATTCACTTTACAAGTCGTTAATTTACTGGGTGGTGTTACGAAGCGTGAAATCGCAATTTTTCTTTTACCAAATCGTCGAATGAACAGAATATTTATGGTTGTTAAGAAAATACATAAATACCGCCAAGAACGAGAAACAAAGGTAGGCAGAAGTAAGAAGTTAGAATACGACGAGATGATCCATAATAGCTTATACAAAAAAATATATTCAACAACACTTTCTAAATGTGTGAGTCGGAAAGCCAAGAAAGGATTACTTAAAAAGAAAGTTTCTAACTCTCGTGATGTTGCTGATGCATGTATTCGATTGTTTCGACATACGGGACTTTTCACAACAAAAAGAGACCGGATAATCTTCAATAATACTCGGATAAATGAAATTAAATTAATCCTCAACCAAAAGTGGAGGCCAGTTAATTTTTTTAAAGATAAGGTGCGTTTTTACAAATATTTTGGGAACCACGAAAAACCTGACCTTCCCTTCCATGCCCCTCAATTCCTTGTAAAAAGGATTTTTAGCTTAAAACAGGAAATGGCTAAGCTCTTAATTCCTAAGTCTAAATTACAGAAAATCCCACGGTTTAAGAAAGCTGCCTTATTGAAAAAATCTAAAAGTAATTTATTGAAGATAGTTTCGGAATTTACGAAGCATTATCGGGAAGCAAAACGGTGGTCAATCTTCCAATTTCTTCATACGACTGGAGGTCAAAGAGATGTGCTTGATGTTTATGATGCGATCACTCACAGAGAGGTCCATGACCCACCCACATTCTTTGAGTGGAACAATTGGAGGGCTATGATTGCATTAGACAGATGTACGAGAATTAATGCATATATGATGATGGATGATGAATTACAACCTGTCAATTGTGCCCGAGGGAATGTGCCAGATATACTTGTGGAGTTTGATAAATACGTTGTTGCGGTAGAAGTAACGCTATCATCAGGACGACGACAATATATGACAGAAACTGAGCCAGTAACGTTTCATGTTGGCAAATGTCAACATGAAGAAAACTATAATGGGAATAAACGGAAAGTATATGGACTTTTTATTGCACCGAAAATAAACAAACACACCGCACAATATTTTTTGCAATATATCGATAGTTTAGAAGTTCCTGATTACGGCAATGTGACAGTAATTCCATTTGATTTAGTACAATGGATAGATATACTCAGTTTTGCAAACTCGATTAGTTGTCTTAAAACACATCAACTTGGAGAGTTGCTCGCATCAATAGAAGACGCTTCAAAAAATTCAAGTGATGTTGATGAATGGTTAAATTCTTTTCCTATCTCGATTAATAAGTGGAAAAACTACGTTAAAAAGTCATAACCAGTTGCACACGGGCGAGTTTAATAAGGAGAACTGAATGATGTTGTGGACACCCAATAAAGTTTACCAAGATGAGCCTTTTGAGTTAGAAAAAGATCTCGAATTAGCAATACTTGAAGTAAAAGATACCCTGTTCGGCGAAGTGAGAGTTTACCTCGATGTCAAAAAAAGAATAGGCTCAAAAGGTAAAACAAGAAACATACCAGACGGCTACTTAATTGATCTTTCCAGTAAAAAAGAACCAAGGTTATATGTTGTGGAGAACGAATTAGTAAAACACGAACCATTGAAACATATTGCTGCCCAGATCTTGGAGTTTTCGCTATCATTTGAAACTTCGCCTCAAAAAATCAAAGTACTTCTTAAAGAGGAGCTATCCAAAGATAAAACTGCACAAGAAATATGCTTGGAGTATGTGAATGAAAATGACTTTGAAAATATAGATGTTC
>JBHPEQ010000065.1:0-14591 GCA_042576845.1 Planctomycetota bacterium | reverse complement strand
ATTGTTATAAGGAACAATCTTATTCATGATGTTTATTCTTATGGTAAAGGATCTGCTGGATATGGTATTTATCTCGGTTGTGAGACAAGAAACTGTCTTGTTGAAGATAATGTTGTATATAGATCCACGACGGCAGGGATAATTGTGTGGTTCGATCAAAGAAACAATACAATCTCCAACAATATGTTTATAGAAAATGAATATCTTGCACGATTAGGAAATCAGAATCAGGTAGCTTTCTGGAATACGTCAACCACATCCCACAAAGAAATAAGGTTTCTGAGAAATATCGTTTATTATTCAACTCCTATGGCGGGCCTTTTCGCTATAAATGGCGTTCGTTCACAACCGATGCAATCAGACTACAATCTTATATTCCATACTAAAGATAAGGAATTCGTTATTCAAGCACTTCCAGGGATTAATTCTTATGAAGATTGGCAGAAACGCGGATTTGACATGCACTCGATTATTGCCGACCCATTGTTTGTTGACCCTGAAAATGATGATTATTCATTGAGACCTGAGTCGCCGGCATTTAAGCTGGGGTTTAAACCGATTGACCTTTCCAGGGTCGGCTTGAGAGGTAGAAATCTGAAATAGACTTGAAAGTGTGTTTAACAAAAAAAGAGACAAAAATAATCGTTATCAATTGAATGGAAAAAAAAGAATGTAGAAGATTAATATTCAGGGGAATTGAAATGAAAAGGAAAATAGTGTTAATAATGATAATTCTACTGATGACTGCAATCCTCACCGGTTCTTCTAATGGGCAAGTCTCCAAAGAATCATTTGCAAAAATATGGGAAGAAAAGATTGTGCTACCTACTTATCTTATCGGTAAAGATGGTCCGAATCCCAGGTTCTATAACGGCAGAGCTTACCAGGGAGCACAGGGGCGAGTCTATCCATATCCTATCCAGGAACGCCTGACCGACAATCGTCATGACAAGACATACAATGCTGTTAATCTTGAAAACGAGTATATCAAGATTAGTCTTTTGCCTGAAATAGGCGGCAGGCTTTTTTCTGCATTAGACAAAACCAACAATTATGATTTTATCTATCGTCAGCATGTAATCAAACCAGCTCTTATTGGAATGCTCGGTGCCTGGATTACCGGTGGAATAGAGTGGAATGTTTTTCACCATCATAGAAACACTTCTTATATGCCCGTTGATTACATAATCCAGGAAAACTCTGATGGAAGTGTTACGGCCTGGATGGGCGAGATAGAGATGCGGCATAGAATGAAATGGCTTGTCGGTGTCACTGTATATCCAGGTAAATCATACTTTGTTTCGACTCTGATTCCTTATAACCGTTCGCCGTTCATACATTCCATTTTGTACTTTGCTAATGCAGGTGTCCATGCAGGACCAGACTACCAGGTCTTTTTTCCCCCGCGTACCGAGTGGGTAACACAGCATGCGAAAAGAGAATTTGCAGCCTGGCCGATTGCACATGAGACTTACAGCAGTGTGGATTTTACCGCCCTTGGACTTGAAACCGGCAACAACGGTGTGGACATCACATGGTGGAAAAATAACTTAAAGCAGATATCTTTTTTTTGCTTTAACTACGAAGATGACTGGATGGTGGGCTATGACCATGGAAAAAATGCCGGTACATGTATCGTCGCCAATCACCACATTGCTCCCGGTAAAAAATTCTGGACGTGGGGCAGCGGTAACAAGGGCAAGGTGTGGGACAAGCTTCTGACTGAAACGGATGGTCCTGAACTGGAACTAATGGCAGGTGGTTTCTCAGATAATGAACCAGACTACAGTTGGATAAAACCGTATGAATCTAAGATCGTCAGGCATTACTGGTATCCGGTTCGCGGGATAGGCGGGCCTGAAAATGTCAACATTGAAGCTGCTGTCAGTCTGGATGTAACAGAAAAAAACGTTGCTAAGATAGGATTTAATACAACATCACAGCAAGACAATGCAAAAGTGCTGCTCCTGGCTGGGAACGAAGTGGTATTTGAGCAAAAGATAGACATAGGCCCGCACAAACCATTCATAGAAGAGGTGGCCCTGCCTGCCGGAGTAAAAAAGCAGGATTTGCAGGTTTCTTTGGCATCTTCTGATGGCCGGGAATTAATTGCATACACACCGGTCAAAAGGAAAGACTCTGAAATGCCTGAAGTTGTCAAGCCTCCTGCTGTTCCAGAAGAAATAAAATCTGTCGAAGAACTTTATCTAACAGGCATGCGTTTGGAGCAGTTTTATCATCCATCACTGGATCCTTTGCCCTTTTATGAAGAGGCCTTAAAAAGAGATCTTGGCAACTCAAGAGTTAATATAGCGATTGGTATCATTAACTTAAGGCAGGGCAGGTTTGAACAGGCAGAGAAATACCTTAAAACTGCTCTTGATAGGGCAACCCGGGATTATACCCACCCAAGAGATGCCGAAGCCTTCTACTATCATGGTCTGGCTTTACGGTATTTGGGAAGATTCAAGGAAGCTTACGACGACTTGTATCAGGCAACCTGGGACTCGGCTTTCCATTCAGCAGCTTATTATCAATTGGCTGAAATAGATTGCCGAAGAGCAGATTTTATGAAAGCTATGGAGCATCTGGATCGCTCACTCAGCACAAATATAAATAATACAAAAGCATTGAACTTGAAAACGGCGGCCTTGAGGAGAATGAACCGACCGAAAGAGGCAGCAGAAGTTGCCTCTCAAACCATGTCTATTGATCCTTTGGAATTTTTGGCCAGAAATGAGCTCTACCTTGCTCAATCAGCACTTGGGCTTAAGAGTGAAGCTGCGAAGACATTAAGTGCCTTAAATACAAAGATGAGAGATGTACCTAACTCTTATTTGGAGCTTGCTGTCGATTATGGTAATTGCGGCTTGTTCAATGAGGCAGTTGAAGTTCTCTCGCGTCTGATTGAAATGAATAAAAAGCCGGATAGCACATACCCAATGCTTTATTATTATGCCGGTTACTATTCACAGCAGAACGGTGACGTCGATAATGCTGAAAAATACTACCGCCTTGCAGAAAAAATGCCTGCAAGTTACTGTTTTCCCTGTCGCCTGGAGTCAATTGCTGTTCTGCGCGATGCAATGAAACATAATCCTAAGGATGCTATGGCGGGCTATTACCTCGGGAATTTTCTCTATGAAAAGCAACCTGAAGCAGCAATAAAGGAATGGGAGAAATCTGTAAGTTTAGGCGCTAATTTTGCAACTTTACATCGCAATCTTGGTTTAGCGTACGATAGAACAGAGAGAAATATTACAAAATCCATTGCAAGTTACGAAAAAGCAATGGAATGTGATGAAAAAGACACGAGAATCATTTATGAACTGGATGTTCTCTACAAGAAGAGCCAGGTTCCTCCCGAAGAAAGGTTGGCATTTTTACAGAAACATCATCAGACCCTAATTTCAGATGAATACTTATTACCGCTTGAAAGAGAGATTCGTCTTTATGTTCAATTGGGTCAATATGACAAAGCCCTTGAGCTTGCCAGGCCTTATCACTTCACTAGATGGGAAGGTGGAGTAAATGTTTACACTTCGTATGTTGATGCGAACATTCGTCGAGGTTTAGAGCTTTTGAAAGACAAGCAATGCCAGAAAGCCCTCGAATATCTCAAGGCAGCTGGGCAATTTCCGCTAAACCTGGAAGCTTCCAAGTCGTTTGCCGGGGGAAGGTCTTGCGAAGTGTACTACCTTCTTGGATACGCATATGATATTATGGGCGATAGCGAAAAAGCAAAAGACTCGTACGAAAAAGCGGTGGCCGAAAGACAATATCAAGGTTTGAGGATTGCTCACTACTATCGGGGATTGGCTCTTAAAAAGTTAGGTAAAACAAACGAAGCTAATCGACTGTTTGACGGCCTAATCAAAATGGGAAAAGAAAGGCTTGCTGCTGTTGGGACAAGTACTGGTTTGAGCTTTTTTGCAAAGTTTGGAGAAAGAGATACTCCGGAAGTCAGAAAAGCAAGGGCACATCACTTTATTGGATTAGGTTATTCGGGAAAAGGTGACCTTGCTAAAGCCAAAACCGAATTTAAAAAAGCTAAAGAATTAGATGTAAATCTCTTGATAGCTGTTGCAGACACTTCAGGTTTGTAACAGTGATAAATGAATCTTAATTGCGCCTTGAGACAATGGGTTTCTCCTGAATCAATGGAGATAGTAATTGTGAACCAAATAAATACAAAGTAAAAAATATTTCCGGTTTTATTTTAAGGGATGAAACAATGAGTAATCATATCTTCATGAAATACAGTGTAATTATTGTTCTATTAATTCTGTTCTGCGTTCCTTTAACATTTGCTGGAAGCATATCTCGCGTACAATGGACAAAGCCGGCTGGCTTCGATCCCGGCGAAAAAGTAAAAAAGCATACAGATACGTTGCCATTATCTGATCAGGGGAATTTCCAGAACTGGGTGAAATTCGAGCCTATGTGGGATGAGTTCGAAAATGATCAGCTTGATGCCAATAAATGGTATTCCAATAACCCTACCTGGAAAGGAAGGCAGCCGGGATTTTTCTATCCGGGTAACGTAATTGTCAGTGACGGCAAACTGCACCTGACAATGACGAAAGAAGAAGTCCCCGAAATGCCTAAGGATGAGGGATATCACACCTATACCTGTGCAGCGGTCAAAAGCAAAGCAAAAGTTTTGTACGGCTACTTCGAAGTTAAGGCCAAGCCCATGCGCTCCGGGGGCTCCAGTTCCTTCTGGTTCTATGATCAGGCCCCTGACTGGTGGACTGAAATAGATGTTTTCGAAATCGGCGGCGGAGTGCCAGGCTACGAAAAAAAATACAACATGGATGCACACGTTTTCATAGCCCCAAACGAAAACATAGATACAGCAAAGCCTTGGGCTGAACACGCAGAGTGGTCAGCTCCGGAAGACCTGGCAGATGATTACCACATCTATGGCATGGAGTGGGATGCAAAAAGAATCAGATATTATTTTGACGGCGTGCCTATCAGATGGTTGGAAAATACCCATTGGAATCAACCTCTTACCATGAACTTCGACAGCGAGACCATGCCCGAATGGTTTGGACTGCCAAAAGATGAGGACCTGCCATCCACTTACAGCATTGAATATGTCAGGGCATGGAAAGCAACTCCAAGAACTGAGCCAGAAAACTGGACAAGAGAAGGGGGCATTGGCCCGGCACCCGAGCGAATCAAAGACTCCCTGCCCTTATCAGATCAGAAAAACGAGGGAAAATGGCAAAAACACGAACCCTTGTCTGATGAGTTTGAAACCGATAAGCTCGACGAGGCCAAATGGACTCCCTATAATCCCTGGTCGCTTGGAAGAAGACCTGCATACTTTTCTCCGGAAAATGTCACGGTCAGTGACGGCAAGTTGCACCTGACGATGCGAATGGAGGACCCGCCTCAGACGGCGAAAGAGAAGGGCTACCATACATATACTTCCGCTGCGGTGGAGAACAAGACCAAGGTGAAATACGGATACTTTGAGATTAAGTGCAAGGCCATGCGCTCTTATGGCTCGAGCAATTTCTGGTTCTGGGCGGGCGGGACAACAGAAATCGATGTTTTTGAAATAGGCGGCGGCGCGCCGGGTTACGAAAAAGATTATCATATGGATGCCATGGTCCATCGGAGCGCAGCCGATGGCAATCCCTGGTGTATGCCTGCCATATGGCAGGCTCCTGAAAGCTTAGCGGATGATTATCATGTCTATGCCTTGGAGTGGGACAAAGACATGCTAAAATATTATTTTGATGGTGTGCTGGTCAGATGGATCAAGAATACCCATTGGCATGAAGAATCTGCTATGGAATTCGACAGCGAGACTTATCCATTATGGTTCGGTCCTCCTTTAGCTGAAGACTTGCCCTCGACATACAGCATTGAATATATCAGATCATGGAAAAGAGACGGCAAATAATCAAGTTACAAGTTAACAACCACGGGTTAAAACACGTGGCATAGCCGGTTCGGGCTTCGCCCGCCCGGCTTTGGCGGGTAACTTCATCTACGGGTTGAAACCCGTAGAATGTCGGCTGTAGCTAAGCCAACTGCCCCGCTAGCCCAATAACACATATAGCAAGTTAATCCTGCACAGCTTTCCTACAATTTTTTATAAGGAAATTTAGCCAAAACATAGAAGGGAATTTTGGCTTGATTTATACACTTTTTTCGATATCTTGGTGTCTGATATCATCTTGAAGTGGCTGTTTATTAAAGGTATAGATATGAAAGCACTTATTCTTAAAGAGTACAACAATCTTATTTACGAGGATGTCCCTGATCCTCAAATAGGCCCCAATGAGGTACTGATCCAAGTCAAGGCCACCGGTATTTGCGGCAGTGACGTTCATGGTATGGATGGCTCGACAGGCAGGCGCGTTCCGCCGATTATCATGGGACACGAAGCGTCGGGAGTCATAGCAGAGGTAGGAGACAATGTAGATAAGTGGAAAAAAGGCAATCGGGTGACGTTCGATTCTACAATTTCGTGCGGAATATGTAGTTTTTGCCGAGCCGGACAAATCAACCTGTGCGATGACCGCAGAGTACTCGGTGTGTCCTGTGAAGATTATCGCCAGAACGGCACATTTGCAGAATATGTAGCTGTTCCGCAGCATATAGTTTATCAATTGCCGGACGGGTTAGGCTTCGAGCAGGCAGCCTTGGTGGAACCGTTATCTGTTGCGGTACATGCTACAGAAAGAACGCCGATTTCATTAAACGATACAGCGGTAGTCGTAGGCAGCGGAATGGTCGGGCTGCTGGCGGTGCAGGCGCTGCGCGTCGCTGGGTGCGGTAAAATTATTGCGGTGGATATTGAGCAAAGCCGGCTGGATATAGCATGTAAGCTTGGTGCTGATGTCGGTTTGAATGCTGATAAATGCGATATCCGTGAAGAGGTTATGAAAGAGACCGGCGGTTTGGGTGCCAACATTGCGTTCGAAGTAGTAGGTGTAAGCCCAACGATAAAGACGGCCGTGGCAGTGCTTCGCAAAGGCGGGGCGCTTACTTTAGTGGGGAATCTATCGCCTATGGTAGAGCTGCCGCTGCAGGCGGTAGTGACACGCGAAATTACAGCTTACGGTTCATGTATTTCACGTGGGGAATATCCTGCCTGTCTTGAAATGATAGCAAATGGTGCGGTTAATGTCGATGCGTTAATAAGCGCAACTGTCCCCTTAGCAGAGGGTGCTGCATGGTTCAAGCGTCTGTACGAGAAGGAACCGGGACTTTTGAAAGTCGTTCTTGAACCATAACGGGAAACTGTTATTAAACAAACAGGCTGATCACCCAAATTATAACCGCGGAGGTTACGCCTAAAATTAAAGTGTTGAGTGTGTGAAGTCTGTAGCCTGTCTTGACGTCCATTCTTGTCATCTGAGTGAATATCCAGAAGAAGCTGTCGTTGGCATGTGAAACAACCAATGAGCCTGCGCCTATTGATAAAACTACAAGAGCTTTTGATATCTCAGTTTCTAAACCTAACGACTCCATCAGGGGGGCCATTAGGGAGGCTGTAGTAATTAAAGCTACGGTAGAGGAGCCCTGTGCGGTTTTCATTGCGGCTGAAATGATAAATGGAAGCCAGATACCTAAATTCGAGTCTGAAAGAAAATCTCCGATTACATCAGCTATTGGTGATTTTCTAAGTACCATCCCGAATGAGCCGCCTGCACCGGTAATCATTATTATTATAGCTGCTCCGACGAGAGATTTTCCAACCCATCCGGTCGTAGACAGCATCTGCCTGTTAAGCTTCTTGGGCAGCAAGAACGCCAGAAGAACACCAATTAGCAAAGCTATTACCGGCGCTCCGACAAAACTGAGAGAACTTTTTAAAAAACCATTACCAAAAGGCTGTGTCGGGAAATCAGAAATGGATTTTAATACAATCAGGAAAATTGGGGCCACAATCGGAATAAAGGACTTAAAAGCAGAGGGGGCATGTTTGATTCTCTCTTGAAGTTCTTGTTGGGAAATTTCAGGGTTCGGATCGATGTAGGTTTTAGAAGCTATTTTTGTCGCAAAGAGCCATCCAACAACAAGGGCAAAGGCACTAACGACCAATCCCAATAGAATAACCAGACCAAGGTCAGCGCCGAGGATCCCGGCTGCGGCAATAGGGCCCGGGGTTGGAGGAACTAAACAATGTGTCACCATAAGGCCGGATGCCAAGGCAATCGCTGAAACTGCTAAAGAAATTTTAGCTTCTTTTGAAAGCGCTTTATTCAGCGGTGTGAGTATAACGAAACCGGAATCCGCAAAAACAGGAATTGAAACAATATAGCCAATAATAGACATTGCCAGTGGGACGTGCTTTTCACCGATAACTTTTAAAATTTTCTGGGCCATCGCAAAGGCACCGCCTGAGTGTTCAAGGAAAGTGCCGATTATAACCCCAGCTATAATTACAATTCCAATGCTTCCTATGGTGTTACCGAAACCTTCGTTAATAGCATTGACAATCTCAGGAAGGGGCATGCGGGCAAATAAGCCAAATCCAACCGCAGCAAACAAAAGCGCGAGGAAAGGATGGAACTGAAATTTACTTGTTGAGATGACAATAAATAGTATGCTTAGCAATAAAATAATTATCAGCAACATGGATAGAATCCCTTTACGAGTCGACCCGGTTTTTAGTCCGGTCGAGAGCTATTGTTTTCGTCTGACTTCGACTTTTGCCAATTTTTCGTAGAACTGTATAATCCCGCCGTGGTCATCGCCGCCTTTGCCATCTTCATTAAGTGTCTGCATAATCTCCATTGCCTCACTGGCCAAAGGTACAGAGACGCCAAGCTCCTTAGCAGTATCCAAAGCATTCGCCAAATCTTTTATATGCAGCTCAATTCTAAAACCTGGCTTGAAGTTTCCTTCCAATGCCAGAGGAACCTTGGCATCAAGCACCGTACTGCCCGCTAGGCCGCCTCGAATTGCCTGATACACCTTTTCGGGCTCTACCCCTGCCTTGGTTGCCAGAACCATTGCCTCTGACATAGCTGCAATATTCAATGCCACAATTATCTGATTTGCCAGTTTGGTCGTATTTCCGCTTCCAACATCACCTACCAAAACGGCAGAAGCTCCCATTACCTTAAGAATATCTTCAACCTGCTCGAATATTTCTTTCTTGCCGCCTACCATAATAGAAAGTGTCCCTTCAATGGCTTTGGGTTCACCGCCGCTTACCGGTGCATCGAGCATTTCAACTCCTTTTTCTTCTGCTTTTGCGGCAATTTCCTTCGAAACTAAAGGCGCGATTGAACTCATATCAATCAGAATTGTACCTGGCTTGGCACCATCCAGAACACCATGCTCTGAAAGCACTACATCCTTAACTTCAGGAGAATTTGGCAGCATTGTAATAACAATTTCACTTTTGGCAGCTACATCTTCGCTGCACTTTCCTTGCTGCGCACCAGCGTCTACAACATCCTTTACGGGTTCGGGCCTGATATCATATACAGTCAGGCTGTAACCAGCCTTTATCAGATTCATTGCCATTGGCTTGCCCATGATGCCTAAGCCGATAAATCCTATTTTTTTCATAATTTCTATTCCTCAATATTCGCAAAAAGTTTTATTCTATTGCAATCGGCTCAAGCCCCCTGCCTATTGGGGGAATTGGAATATTCCTCAGAGCTGTTGCTCCCGCCACTTTTTCATATTTTACTACGGCCTTCATCGTTTCCACAAAATACACACCTGACTATCCCATAGTTTTTTTTGCTGCCTGGATAATTGCAATTTCAGTAAGTCCATGATGCTCCAATAATTGTTCATAACTTAATGCAGACTCACCAAAGCAGTCCTGTATAGCAACAGCCTCTATGGGTATTGCCTGACCTCTAAGTATAAAGCAGATTGTGCTGGCAAGTCCACCTATTATAGAATGTTCCTCGACAGTGACAATTCCTTTCATCCCTTCGGAGAGCTCCTTAACTGCTTCTTCATCAATCGGCTTTAAAGTGCTGACATTAACAACCCGCAGGGAGATGCCTTCTTTTTCCAGTGTTTCAGCGGCCATAAGAGCCTTGAAGACCATATAACCATGGGCAAAAACGGTGATATCTTTGCCTTCACGGATTACATGCATCTTTCCGATTTTGAATTCTTGGTCCTCTGGGAACACATCCGGCATTTCATTTCGGTTGATTCGCATATAGACTGGCCCATCATACTCTGCAATTGCTCTTGTCATTTTTCTGGTTTCAATACCATCTACAGGTGCCAAAACGGTCATATTCGGCAGGGCCCGCATAATGGCAATATCCTCTACGCCCTGATGTGTGGCACCATCACCAAAATCAGAAATTCCGCAACTCGAACCGATTATTTTAACATTTAGTTTGCCAATACAGACACTTACACGTATTTGGTCATAAGGCCTACCTGCTGCAAATACCGAGAAAGAATTGGTAAATGCGATTTTTCCACACAGTGCCAATCCTGCAGCGGTACCAATCATATTCTGCTCGCCAATTCCCATCTCAAAGAATCTATCTTTAAACTCCTGTTCAAAAAGACAGGTCATCGTCGATTTGCTCAAGTCCGCATCCAATACCACTATTTGCTCGTTTTCTTTTCCTAACTGGACAAGTGTCTGGCCATAAATTGTTCTGCAATTTTGCATTGACATATATCAGACCTCCTTAGCCTGCAAACTGCTCACGGGCAATTTCAAATTGCTGTTCCGTCATTATGCCATGGTGGAACGCTGCCTTGCCTTCAGCAAACGGCACGCCTTTGCCTTTCACGGTATGAGCGACAATCATAACTGGTTTGCCTTTTACTTTGTCTGCTTCATCTAAAGCACCAATGATTTCTCTGATGTCATGTCCGTCAACTTCGATTACATACCAGCCAAATGCCTCCCATTTATCAGGGTGTGGGTTTGTATCATAACGCTCAACTATAGGCCCGGTCGCTTGTATCTGGTTCTTGTCCAATATGGCTACGAGATTGTCCAGCTTAAAATTAGATGCCCCCATTGCAGCCTGCCAGACTTGTCCCTCGGCGATTTCGCCATCACCAAGTATACAGTAGACATGATAATCCTTCTTATCGAGTTTTCCTGCCAGTGACATTCCACAGGCTACACTTAATCCCTGTCCAAGAGAACCCGTGTTTGCCTCTATGCCCGGCATCTTTAACATTTCAGGATGCCCCTGCAACATCGTGCCCAACTCTTTTAGCGTATCTAATTCTTCCATCGGGAAATAACCACATTCCGCCAGTGCAGCATATTGCGCTAATGCCGCATGTCCTTTACTCAACAGGAATCTGTCCCTATCAGGCCATTTCGGATTTGCCGGGTCATGGCGCATCTTATGAAAGTACAGAACCGTAACAAGCTCAGCAATTGAACAGGATCCTCCCAAATGTCCGGGTTTTCCCGCTCCAATCATCATCACAATGTCATAGCGAAGTTTTTTTGCTATTGTTTCCAGTTCTACCGCTTTTTCGTCAGAAATTGACATAACAATCTTTCTCCAAAATCAGTCACTTCCACTATTTTGTTTTACTTACTGCAGACAGCGACAATAGAAGCACCAGATATTAGCAAACTGTTCTCTGGTGTGCAACGAGCTTTTTATGAAATGGAGAGCAACGCTTGGTTTGAAATAAATACCTGCCCCTGAGGAACATATCACAAATAATGTTTTGCGAAACGCTTCGCAGCCGAAAAGAGAAGTTCACGGGAATTGGTCAAAGCATAATCAAGTGACATATTTTCCTTTCTGCAGCCAAAAGCTATAGTAATACCGAACTTTTTATATACTTCTTGCGGTACAGTAACCTGACCTGCCAGCACTGCAATGTGTGCATTTGACTGGGAGGCTATCTTTGCAATCCCGCAGATAACTTTTCCATAAAGTGACTGCTGGTCAAAAGAGCCTTCACCGGTAACAATCCAGTCTGCAGAATCCAATTCACGATTCAGATTGCTCAGGTCTATGACAGCCTCGATTCCAGAGATAAGCTTGGCATTCATAAATGCTAACGCGCCCGCAGCCAATCCACCAGCCGCCCCGGCACCAGGAACATTGTTGATGGCTATTCCAAGCTGATTACTTACAAGAGCAGCAAGATTTTCCATACCTTTTTCCAGGTTTTCGACCATTTGGGGTGTTGCTCCTTTTTGAGGACCGTAGATTCTGACCGCACCACGCTCACCGCAAAGAGGATTATCAACATCACACAAGACCACTACAGGTACTAACTCAAGATTCTCAGGTCGAACTATTGCCGCCAGTTTATCCAAGCCAGTTCCGCCAAGTGGTATCTTGTCCCCATCTTTATTGAGAAACTGCCATCCGAGCGCTGCTGCTGCGCCCAAACCTCCATCGATAGTGGCGCTGCCGCCTACCGCAAGAAAAATTCGAGACGCACCATATTCCAATGCTGCTTTGATAAGTTGGCCTGTTCCGTAGGTAGTGGCCTTAAGCGGATTCATTTGTTCCTGTCCAAGCAGCTCAAGCCCGCTTGCTGCAGCCATTTCAACCAGAGCCGATTGGTCTGCATCGAAGAAGGCAAAGCCGGCCTCGACTTGCATATCTTCAAGAGGCCCCATTACTGTTTGCCGAATCCAGCGGCCGTTAGCTGCTTTAATCATCGCTTGTGCGGTGCCCTCGCCGCCGTCAGCCATCGGCTTAATCACAAACTGAGCATTTGGCACACATTCAGCTATTGCATCTGCTACTGTTTGGCAGGCATCGTAAGCAGTAAGAGTTCCCTTGAAGGAATCCATTGCTATTACTAATTTCATAAGAGCCTATTCAAAACAAGATTCACACCCTATCGACAGATGTAATTTATGAGCTGTAAATTGACTGTCTGAAGAATTATAATCAAAAACATAGACTGGACTGATTTATTACTTTCCTCTGATCGCCTTTCTTAGGGCCTGCATCTGCTTGAGAGTTGCTGGAGAAACTGTTCCATCCTGGTAGATGCTCACGTTCATCGAAACCACGATCTTTTTCGTGATGCAAAGCTTGACATAGTCAATGAGACGTTCAGTGTCGAACCGAGGTGGGGGGATATCGGTGTTCGGCTCGTTGTGAACCCATCCATCATCAATAATGGTCCAGGTATGCGGCTGCAGATCCTCATAATGCATTGCCTCAGGCATCAACAGATCACGCCCCGCCTCACCGGCCCAATACTCCTGAAAATCTGTGCGCTTGGAGATTCTCCTGCTGCTCCAGCTAACGATGCGGTCAGGGTTCCCTATCTTGGTCGCCATGTAGATGAGCTCGTAGTGGTGGGAGACACCGAATGGAGCCAGGTCGAAATAGTAACCTGCCACCTTATTTCCATAGCGCTGACCAAGCTCCGTGAAGATGTTGCAAAAGTTGTTAATGTATTCCGTCCCAAGAGTGGCATCTCGGACAGTTTCTTGAGAAACTCCCTCCGTTGTCCAGCCGGAGGCTACCCCAAACTCATCACGCCTGCCGCCAGGGTAGTAGAGTATAAGCTTGATGCCGCGTTCATAGAGCACGTCAGCTATATCGCCGATGAGGTCACGCTCGCAAGTGTTCCCCGGCAGAATATTCTCTATCGCCTGGATCGGGGCTGGGAAAATATGAGGGGCGTGAGTCGAGGTAAAGATGACGTAGCCGGCTCCGGTTTTCTCTACCATCTTGGCAAAGGCGTTAACGTCGAAATCTTTTACAGCCTCGCAGAAGGGCTTCTGGGGTCCGCGCCTCGGCTGGCTGCGAGCTGTCCAATGGAATCCCACTCCGTACTTGGCTTCGACGAACCAGTCGGTGCTGGCACGTAGCCGCCTCGCCCTCTCCTTAGCTGCAGCAACGATTTCCTTTGCGCCTGGGTGGGTCAGTTCCAACGACCACAGGCTCATCACCTCACCTGTCTCCGGCTTTTTGGTGGCACTAACCCTAATTGTGCTGACGCCCTTGGGCAGGTGCAGCGTCCCATTGTGATGGAACCTTTCAAAGCATGTAATTCTCATCCTTGGATCCCAACAAGCGGTCTCGCGCACCGTGCCGGTGACTTTGCTGTCGCCTGCAGTGATCTCGTATTCAGAGCCGAATGGACTAACGGAAGAATAGACTATTGCCACCTCGTAGTCGTCTGCCTCAAGAACATTGACCTTCCAGGTGAAATAGTCATCCAGGCTTCTCCAACCTCCATCCCAGCTTCCGTGCTCCTCCCCTTCACCCACATGTAGGGCGGTAACATCCATGGGTCTCACCTCTAATACCTGAACTTCTGCGTTCGCTCTCACAAGCAGCGCCAATAATAGCACCACGATACACAACTCAATTCTACCACTTACCTTTTTCATTCGATCTTTTCTCCTTTCGTTGTTATGAGCTCTTAACTGGAATTTCCCATATAACGTTTTATATCCTTGCTCAGCTACGCCGCTGAGTCTAATTTTCCAATAGAATATCAAATCTATACTGAAAATTCAATCTTTCGTATTGACTCTTTCCTTTTGACCCTTGCTATAATAAGTGAGGAAAATCCATACAACCAGGCTACAACCAAATAACTAAATAGCGTATAAAATCTCAAAAATCATGAATCTGTAAGATTTGTAATATCAAAGACTTAAAAAATTT
>JBHPEQ010000064.1:0-15097 GCA_042576845.1 Planctomycetota bacterium | reverse complement strand
TTTGAGGTGCCGGCTCATAGAGTTGACTTTAACAGTCATCTGGTGTAATCTATCAGGGTAGTCGGGTAGACTACCCTTTTTTTATTGTTGGAAAAGTGAGAATATAAGTTTGTCAGAGAAAGACCAGAAAAAAGCAAAATCCTTAGCTCTTGCTGCAGCCGAAGTCGCATTGGGCAGGCATTGTCAGGATGTTGTTGTTCTGGATTTGCGGGATATATCTCCTGCGACTGATTATTTTGTGATAGCCACAGGGAGCAGCGACAGGCAGATGAGAACGGTGTCTGATGAAATCAGCAAGGCGGCCAGAGAGAAAGGATTCGAGCGATTCGGCCGGGCCGGTTACGAACAGGGACGCTGGATTTTGCTCGATTTTATCGATGTGGTGGTGCATATATTCAGCCAGACATATCGGGAGTATTACGATTTGGAGTTACTTTGGGGCGATGCCCGGCGGTTAAAAATTAAGGGTTCTACTGGATGAAGCCGGTTACCAAAATACTTGATGAGCGGGTTGGTGCAGCGATGGCGGCAGCTACGGGGCGGGATGACTGTGTGGGGCTTGTAAGGCCCGCTGTTGACCCTAAATTCGGTGATTATCAGGCCAACGGTGTGATGGCATTGGCCAAAGAAATCAAGACCGACCCTCGCAAGCTTGCCGAGGACGTAGTAAAGAATCTGGAAGTTGACGATGTCTGCCAAGAGCCGAATATAGCAGGTCCGGGTTTTATCAATCTGCGTTTAAAGCCTGATTTTATTACTAAAACACTGCTCGAAATCAACGCCGATTCAAAGAATCGGCTTGGAATAGGTAAAGCAGACAAGCCGAAAACCGTCGTGGTTGATTTTTCCTGTCCGAATATTGCCAAGCAAATGCACGTTGGACATCTGCGAAGCACTATCATCGGCGACTGCCTCTGCCGAATGCTCGAATTCCTCGGCCATAAAGTCATCCGCCAAAACCACATCGGCGACTGGGGAACACAATTTGGAATGTTAGTTCACCATCTTGGAATGTTAGTTCACCATCTTTATGAGCAAGCAAGCTTTATCAAAGAAGATAAAAAAGTTGATACTATTGAAGAAGCAGTTGAAAAGATTCATATTTCTGACCTTGAAACTTTTTATCGTGATGCTAAAGAACAGTTTGATTTAGACCCTGTTTTCAAAGAGCAGGTAAGAAAGCGCGTCGTCGAGTTGCATAATCATGATAATCCCCTTACTTTACAGATTTGGCAACATATAGTTGATGAATCGAGAAATCATTATCAGCCTATATATGATATGTTGGGAGTAAATCTGCATAAAGAAAATGAGCGTGGGGAGAGTTTCTATAAAGATATGCTTTCAGATGTTGTGGCTGATTTACAAAAGCAGGGTCTGGCTGTTGAATCAGATGGAGCGGTATGTATATTTCCGGAAGGGTTTAAGAATAAGAAAGGTGAGCCGCTGCCGTTTATGATACAGAAAAGTGACGGGGCATATCTTTATGCGACTACGGATTTGGCGGCGATACGTTATCGAGTTGGCGAATTAAAGGCCGACAGGATAATCTATGTTACCGATGCAAGGCAGAAGCTGCACTTTGAGATGCTCTTTGCGGTGGTCAAAATGGCCAAGTGGGTAAGCGATGATATTGAACTTTCGCATGTGATGTTCGGCAGCGTGCTTGGTGAAGACGGCAGCCCGTTAAAAACCCGCTCAGGCGAAAATGTGAAATTAAAAGAGCTTCTCGACGAGGCGGTTGAACGGGCAAAGGCAATTGTTGAAGAGAAAAATCCCAAACTTTTAGCGGATAAAAAAGAGAAGATTGCAAAAGCGGTTGGCATAGGGGCCGTCAAATATGCTGATTTCTCCAACAACCGAACCAGCGATTATATCTTCAGTTTTAACAAGATGCTGGCGATGGACGGCAATACCGCTCCCTATATGCAGTATGCTTATGCCAGGATAAAGTCAATTGAACGAAAGTCACAAAGTAAGGACGTTGATATTGAGACCGAACTTGGCGGCATAAAGAAATTAAGCTTAACTGAGCCGGCTGAGCTGGATTTGGCAAAGTATTTGATTCGTTATGTGGAAGCGGTGGAATCAGCAGTTTCTGATTACAGGCCGAATTATTTAACTACATATCTGTATGAACTGGCACAAAAGTTCAGCGCATTTTATACGAATTGTCCGGTGCTGGCTGCCGAACCGGATAAAAGACCAACAAGATTGCTGCTCTGCGACCTGACCGCCAAGACCATCAGGCACGGATTGAGCAAGCTATTGGGGATTGAAGTTGTCGAGCAGATGTAAAAAGGGGTATTGATATGAATATCATTGAGAAAAATTTCAACGTAAGCACTAAAAGCCGCAACGAGATGGTTGACATAACCGGACGGGTAAGTTCGATAGTCAGTGAATCAGGCATTACTGACGGCGATGTGATAGTGTACTGTCCTCATACGACAGCGGCAATTACCATAAATGAAAATGCCGACCCGTCTGTGCCGCACGATATACTTTTTATGTTAGGCGAATTGATACCTCATCAACACAGTGGCTATCGGCATTACGAAGGAAACTCAGACGCCCATTGTAAAAGCTCTATAGTCGGCTGCAGTGAGCAGATTCCGGTGAAGAACAAATCACTGGAACTTGGAACGTGGCAGGGCATTTTTTTCTGTGAGTTTGATGGTCCTCGAAACAGAAATGTCCTGGTGCAGGTCAGCGGCCGGTGAACTGTAATTTGAGGGGGTCAGCTCTTTTCTTCGAGCAGTTTTTTCAAATACAGGTTTTCTCTTCGAGTCGCTTCGAGGTCGAAAAGCTGATATTTTATGCATATTCGCAAATAGTCCAGCGATTCCTGCAGATTATCCACGCTTTTTTTAAGTTTCTCGTTATTGTTCTGGGCTTTTTGAGCCAGAATTGCCAACTTGTTATGATAAGGGCTGTTCATAGACCCCAGTTCTTTAACTAATTCGTTGACTTTGTTTTCCAAATTTGTCTTATCCATCGCGATGTCCTTTTTATCTAACAGATCCTTACTTTTCATCACCCCCAAAGCTCGGCTGACTCCGCCGAAGCTTTTCATCTTTTATAGAAAAGAAGTGCAAAATCCATACCAGGAACGCAAAATATACCCTTTTGACCTGCCCTGCTTTGTTACCCCCTGTAATCGCCTAAAAGCCGAACCGCATATAACAATCCTGAGTTGTAACTTCACTTTACAAAAGACGGAATTTATAACGGTTAAGCAGGCCTGTTGCAATAAGTAAACACCCGCATTTCATACCCCTGGTATTATCACCAATAATACCATTAGCAAAAAGTGGTTACTACCAATGTTGACAAATATCAACGCTATGGTTGATAATTGAAAGCAAAAGTATTTTGTGTCGCTTTATGTAGGTTTGTACCGTTGTAGTTTCACATCGTATATGGCAGAATTTTGAACAAGATGGCAGTAAAATTTTGAGAGTTGGGGCGCTTAGTGAAGTGGGAAAAAAAGTCAAGTTTTTGAAAAATTAAAAAAGTTGAAATTTTTGGCCTGGTTGAAAAATGCTGCTTTTCGGGTAATAGTATCAACAGATTGCAGGAGTCGGTGTTTTTATTGCATTTGCTCTTCTTTAAGTGTTACCCTGAATTGAACCAGGCCTCAATTTTCAACTTCGCAGATATATCAAACAAGGCCTGTCTGAGAAGAGGTTGTCTGCAGGTCGTGCTGCTTGATGCTTGACTGGTTCATTTTATGATACTGTTCGACAACCCTGACAAGTCGCGACAAAGTCCGGCAGCCCTCTTGACTTGCCTCCAGCCCGACCAATTGAAGGCCAAGGCAGATACTTTTACGGTCGGCCGTTGGAACAACATTGCGTATCTGGGCGTTGAACATAAGTGGTTTTTCGTAGGGCATCGGTGTGAATTGAATACCGATAAACTGCCCCTTCTTGAAGTCCGGCTCCTGAGAAGCGTCAATCGCAATCTGTATACCACCGGCGGAAATGTCAACAAGTCTGCCTTGCTGATATTTTTCCGACTGCGATGGGTTTTTTTTGCTGCTGCAGCGGCGATGCCAGAGCAGCACATCGACCTTCAGCTCCCGGGGGACATTAACGCGGAAATACTTTCTCCTCTCGATAATCTGGATTCTGTCAGGCACCGCAAGAACGAGCTTACCGCCGCCATTAGACTCAGCAGACGGCTCAAGACCAAGCACCTTAGTATCAAAAATTATCTTGCCGGTTCTGTGTTTTAGTGAAACACCAACCGGCTGTTCAATTTGGATATTTATCGGATGTGGTTTTCTGTCGCCTGATAACCGGGCATTTAGAGAATTGGCACCAACCTCGGTAAAAAGCACTTTCTCCACGTACCACTTCCGGTTTGAAAGGTATGAGACAATAGCAGGGATTTTTTCCCTGATTACATGCTCGAGAACTTTCCGTGGCTCAGCTACCTGTAACATCCCGAATTCGTTCATTTTAACCCCCATCAAAATACATGTTTGAGAAACCTTGCGGCTTTGCATCAGGTTTTCTCTTTACAAAAAGCCCTGAAAACAAGCCCTTCCTTATAAATATATACAAATAATTTTACGGGAAGCAAAATTAGTTCGAAGAAAAAATTTGCTTAAGACAGAACTTTTTCGAGCCATAAGGTCAAGCAATTTGCTTTTGCACCTGTCTGTGATAAGGATTATCATTAATGCCCATAGGGACAGCTATCGTAAAAACAGGATGCTTACGACCTATAAAAATGCATTATTTGTTACAACAAGCAAAAAATGGAAGTCTCAAAAGCCGTGTTTTCGTGCAAGTTTTCAAAAAATCCGCCTCGAAAACGAAAGTTCTTGAAAGTTCAAGATAATTTTGGCAAGATTATGATATTATAATAAGAAAGCTATGTATTTTAACTGTGTAAATGAAAAATGTCAGGTGAATGAACGTTTATCATTTTTCTCAAAAGTAGCCGAGCGGCAAGGAGATTAGATATGAAGCATAAGTTTCTATTATTAGTTATAGCGGGTTTATCCATATCTGTTTTTTGCTCGTGCGCCACAGCACAAGAGCGCCCAACAAAGGCGTCTTTGGAAATTGGCTTTGCCAAAGTAAAGATAACGCCGCCTATGAATATGCCATTATTCGGCCAGCTTTTTGCATATTTTGCCAAGGGAATAGAAAGCGACCTTTATGCTAAGGCGATGTGTATAAGCGACGGCGATACAAGTGTTATGCTGGTCAGCTGCGATGTTTGTGTCATCCCAACCGATATGGTCAAAAACGCATGCCGACGAGCTGAACAGGTTACCGGAGTGCCTGCCTCGAATATAATTATTTGTGCCACCCATACACACAGCGGCCCGGTTACTGAGCTTGATAACGCCCTTAGTAAGGTTCCGGGTAATGAGTTGATAAGTAACTACTGCGAAACTCTGGAGTCGGGAATCGTCCGGGCATTAGAGCAGGCTTATGATAACGCTACGAAAGGAAAGCTTACCTTAGCTTACGGCGAACTGCCGGGATACGGCTTCAATCGAAGGTTTGTAATGTCAGATGGGACGATTCAGACCCATCCGTTAACGCTGGACCCGCACATAGTAAAGCCGGAGGGACCCGATTCAAAAGACATCTTCGCATTCTGCGCTTATGATGAAGCAGGCAGGCCGACCGGGGCTGCCGTAAACTTTACCTGTCACGCTACTGTAATGAAAAGAAATAATGAATATGTAAGCGCTGACTATCCCGGCAAGGTTTCGGAGTTCGTGGCTGAAAAGCTCGATCCCGAGGCGATATCATTGTTTCTGCAGGGTACTTCCGGCAATATCTGCCAGGTTAATCCTCTGGATGGTTCCCGAAAAGAAGTCGGACTTGAATGGTCAAAACGAATGGGGCGGGCTATAGGCGGCAAAGCCATTCAGTTGATTGAAGAAAAATCGATAGAGACCGCCGGACCGCTAAGAGTTGTCGCTCAAGCCGTTGAGCTGCCAAGGCGCAAGACACCTTCTTCTCTGGCTGCCTGGGCTCTTAACTACGAAGATGTCCCCGCCGAGAAGCCCGGTCAAACCGACTACGGAACCGTGCTTTACAACGAGATTGAATTTCCCCTATTGTCATTGGAAGATATATTTGATACACCCTATTGGGCCAATACCTATGCAAACACAGTAAGAACACAGTTGAAAAACACAGCTTCAAAATCAGAGTTTAACATAAAAGTAATTGCCCAGGATAATTGGGCGCTGGTAGCTCTGCCGGGTGAATTTTTCATCGAGTTCGGCAATGCCATCAAGGCCCAATCGCCTTTTAAGAATACTATCGTCGTCTGCTATGCTAACGGCTCCAATTGGTACTTCCCGACAAAGAAAGCATTCAGCAGACCCGGCGGCTACGAGACCAATATCGGCACTGCGTTGTTTGCTCCCGAAGCTGGTGACATCGTTATACAGGCCGTAACAAGAATGCTTCAGCAAGCGCATAATCTGTAAATAACTTTGCAGCTTGTTCAACTTGGTCTATGGGTAAACATCGATAAACTGTTTTTCCTGCCGCCAAGACACAAAGACGCTGAGTTCCACCTATATTTGTTTCTTTAACTTTCAATTTCTTTATGCCCTGGTGGCTTCGTAGCTATTTTTTTCTTTTTATCGATGCAGGTTTCTGTGTTGGACACATTTGGCCGGTTGAAGTTTATTTTATATATTTTACTTGATAGCTTTTACACTGGCTTTTGTGCGCTGCCGATAATCACGGCAATAGACTAAAAAAAGCCGATTCGGCAGCGAAAGATAAATCCATTTGGGGGATAATTCGGAAATGAAACCGCTTTTTGGACTTGGCCATAAGCAGGATTGGCCCGAATCTGATGAAATCAATGCTGATTTAGACACAGATTCAGAAGAGCAGATAAAAGGCCTTTCAAACCTTTATACGCCCCAGCAGGAGCAGAGCACCTGTTGTATACAGGATATAGCGGAAGTTCTTTTTGAGGCGGATAAAATTTCACAAGACCAGCTTTCGCTGATACGTCAAAAACTCAGTAAAGAAAAGGACGCCGATGTTGTTGATATAATCAGGCAGTTGCAGTACGTTGATGAATCTGAAATTACCAAAGCGCAGGCACAACTGTATGGTTACGATTGGCAGCGGCTGGAGCCGGAGAAAATACAAAAAGAGGCCTTCGATAAGCTTCAAGCTGAATACATAAAGAGCAACAGCATTGTACCGATAGCAATAGAGGGCGATACTCTCGTTACTGCGACAAGCCGACCGGCTGACTTTTTTGTCATCGAGGATGTCAAACGCCGTACGCAGATGGATTTAAGAGTCGTGGTCTGCTCGCAGGAGGACATCGATGCCGTCTGTGAATACTTCCAGCAGGAAAACCAGCAGTTCGAACACGACCTCGACGATATTATAAGCGATATGACGGAAGTTGAAATCGTTCAGGAGCAGCAGACAGAGGGAGAAGACCTTGAGAAGATGGCGGGCCAATCGCCTGTTATTAAGTTTGTAAATTATCTGATAAGCAATGCGATTCGCGAAGGCGCCAGTGACATTCATATTGAGCCGAAGAAAAAAATCTCGAAGATAAGACAGCGTATTGACGGCGTTCTTTTTGAGATGATGGAGTCGCCCTTGAAGATGCACCCTGCTGTTATATCCCGTATTAAAATTATGTCGAACCTTGATATATCAGAAAGACGTCTGCCTCAGGACGGCAAGATTACGGTTATTGTCGGAGGCAGAAACGTTGATTTGCGAGTGTCCACTCTGCCTACGAATTATGGCGAGAAAGTGGTTATACGTGTACTGGACAGTAAATCGATTATTCGCGGCCTTGAGCACTTGGGAATGGAGACCGATGTGACGGCCGCTTTTGGTGAGCAGGTAGTGCTTCCTCACGGCATTCTGCTTGTTACAGGCCCGACCGGCTCAGGTAAAAGCACTACATTGTATTCATCGCTTTGCCAGATGGACGGTGAAAAGATGAATATATCGACGGTGGAGGACCCTGTGGAGTATGAGCTTGATTTCTGTAGTCAGGTTCAGGTCAAGGAAAAAATAGGACTTGATTTTGCATCGGCCCTGAGAAGTCTTCTTCGTCAGGACCCCGATATCATAATGATAGGCGAGATAAGAGATAATGAAACAGCCCGCATAGCGGTCCAGGCGGCGCTGACGGGGCATTTGGTACTTTCCACACTCCATACGAACGATGCAGCAAGCAGTATTACCAGATTGGTGAACATCGGAATAGATGATTACCTGATTGCAGCTTCTTTGAATGCCGTTCTTGCTCAGCGGTTAGTGCGGAAGATATGTCCTGAGTGTAAACAGCCGTATGAGGTTCCGGGTAAAATGCGCAAATTGCTTGAAGATAATGGTATCAAGCCGGGTGAGCTTTTCAAAGGTGCCGGCTGTGAGCATTGCCGACAGTCCGGATATGTTGGCCGAGTTGGTATATACGAGCTTTTGGTTGTTGATGATATGTTCCGTGATATGATTAATAAGGATTCGTCGGTCAGCAATATGCGCCGGGTATTTCGCAAGAGTGGTTCTTCAAGTTTGTTTGATGACGGTATACAGAAGGTCAGGAAGAGCTTAACCACAATAGAAGAAGTCCTCAGGGTTACACAGGCCTGCAATCAATCGACAGAGAAACCGCTGGAAGAGGAGCTTCCTTCTTAGCAGCAAAAACTAAAAAAATAAAATGGTATAGAGAACAATTATGTTTAAAAAAGCTGTCATTATTGGTTTGGTATTATTAATTGCCGGTTCTGCGGCTCTTGGATGGCTATTTCTGCTGCAAAGAAAAGAACAACGGCAGGCATCTATTTTCAGGAAACGGCATGCTTCCCAGATAAACGAGTATCTAAGGCAATATGATCAATGGTTGCAAACACCTGACGAACAACGGGAAAAATTGCCCTGGGGCTTGGACAAATTGGAAAGAACAAAGACCGCAGTTCAGCTACAGCAGGAACAACAGGACAGACTCAAAGTAGATCTGGAAAAATTAGCCGCCGGAGAAAAAGAGCTTTTGCCTTTTGCGGATATGCTTTACGGTAAAGACTGGAGAAACGAATTAAGTCAGTACAAAAGTCAAAAGGAGCTCAAGGAAAGTGCTTCTATTGCCTTTATTATCTGTACAGCGATGGGAGCAATGATCGTCGCCTGGTGCCTTTTATTGTTGACGGCCCAGCTTGTCATCAGGATATTCGACCCTCTTTGCGGAGTTTTAACCCGTTTTTATAAATCTTTAATCCGGCACAAATATCCGGATATTGATGAAGATGATGGTCAACAGAATAATGACACGCCCCAACAAAGGCAGGAAAGAGAAAAACAGCAAAGACGACTTAACAAAAAAAGAGAAAAAGCACTTGTGAATTCGGGCTGGCAAATGCCTGAAAAGAACTGCGAAGAATACCCCGGGCTGTCCTGCTGTGAAGACGCTTCTTCCACAGAGAACGAAGAAACACTCCCGCAAGACCACAAACCACAAAAAAACGAAAGTGAGACTGTTTTAAGTAAGGCGGTTGAAGATTCTACGAATGGCGAAAATATCAGCGAAGCTGAGGACGAAATTCTTCAACAGCAAACGCAGGATTTTGAACAGGTAACGCAAATATCAGTTCAGAGTCCGCAGAATGCGGGCGGGAGTCACTATCTATCCGTCAACAGTTTTGCAGAAAAACAGTCAGCAACGGCTGTTCAGCAGGCCACGCTTGAGTATACAGAGCCGATTGGTCACACCCTAAAAGAGCTTACTCAGCAGGTCTCTGCGATTCGTGAGGTTGCCTGCTGTCAGCAGGATAAAGTTAAAAAACTTCAGGGCGCCTACGACTGGAAAATCATCAGGGGCTTTTCTCTCCGCATTATACGATGCGTTGATAATCTCGAAAACCGTTTGCAGAAATTTCCCAAAAAAGGTGCTGATACAAAGTATCTTAAGGAAATCAGAGATGAATTGATTTTTGCCCTCGAGTCCAGCGGCATCGAGCAGTTCAAGCCGGAACTGAACGGCGAATACCATGGGCTCCAGAAGACTACAGAGGTCGTCAAAGAAAAGGAAACGACGGATGAGCCGGAACTTGAGGGTAAAATCGCAAAAATTATCAGGCCTGGCTATCGATACGTTATTGATGAAAATAATGTGAAGGTGGTTCGCACTGCTCAGGTAAAACTGTTTGGTTAATTTATAAAACAAACCCAAAGGGGGCAAGATGCCTAACATAGTTGGTATAGACCTTGGAACAACTTTTTCTGCATTGGCGATTTTGAATAAAATCGGCAGGCCGGAGATTATATCGAATGCCGACGGCGAAAGATTAACACCATCGGCACTTTTTTTCGATGAAGAGAATCCCGAGCTAATCAGGGTTGGTATCGAAGCTATTAATTCAAGGTATCTGAATGCCCAAAGGTCGGTTCGCTGGATAAAGCGACACATCGGAGATGCCGATTACCGGAAAAATATCGACGGCAAAAAATGGACGCCTGTGGAATTATCCGCTCTGATTCTGAAAAAGCTCAAACAACAGTGCTCAGCGGAATATGGTGAAGTTAGTGGTGCCGTTATCTCCGTCCCTGCACACTTTGATGAAGTTCGGAGAAAAGCCACGATGGATGCCGGTACTATGGCGGGACTGAACGTAATCGGAATCGTTAATGAACCTGTAGCTGCTGCTTTGTATTACGCCACCACTCGAAAGGTCTTTGGGAGGGTGCTCGTATATGACCTCGGCGGGGGAACGCTTGATGTGACAGTAATCGAATCGGCAGGGCAGCAAATGAATATTATCTGTTCGCAGGGTGACCATTCGCTCGGCGGAATAGACTTTGACAAAAAAATCCTTGAAATGCTTGAACAAAAATACAAAGACGAAAAAGGCGTCCCGCTCATTAATTCAGATGAGGAGCGGGCAAAGTATGAAGATGAGGCCGAAGATATAAAAAAAACCCTCTCGCGCCGACAAAGTACCAGAAAGATGCTGTACGGACCTGCCGGTACTTTAAGAGTCCAAATTGAGCGAAAGAGCTTTGAAAAAGCAATCTCCGAGTTGATGGAACGCACAGATATACTGCTGGAAGTGGCGCTGGAAGAGGCGGGTTTAAAACCATCCGACATTGATAAAACAATTTTAGTCGGCGGCAGCACCCGTATGCCTTTAGTTCGGGAAAAGCTTGAAAAAATGTTCGGGTTCCCGCCGGATGCGACAGTAAATGTAGATGAATGTGTTGCTCTTGGTGCGGCTCTGCAGGCCGGTATCACAATGCTCAGAGAAAAACCGGATACTGTGACCCCGGGTATTGTTGCGGGTCTGGGAGATCTTAACCTGACTGATGTCTGCAACCACAGCTTCGGCACCATCTGCGCACCGGTCGATAAACAAACAGGTCGGCGGGTTATCCGTAATCAAATTATCTTAAATAAAAACACGCCGCTGCCTTGTCAGGAATCGCAGATGTTTTATACGATGTCCGAAGGACAGAAAGAGCTTGAAGTTACAATAACTCAGGGTGAAGATACCGACCCGCAGTTTGTTAATAAAATAGCCACCTACAGACTTGAACTTCCGGAGGGCCGCCCCGCTAACTGCCCAATCAAGGTTACTTACCGATATGATGTAAATCAAAGGATGCAATGCACAATTGAGGACATCGAGTCCGGCAGAGTGCTCGAAGTCGGTTTCTCCCTGGATAAAAGCGGTCAGCTTTCCGAAAGCGGCGTAAAACAGGACCAGATGCATCTGAAGTCCGTAACAGTCGAATAACTCTTTCCCGGCGGATAAAATTGACGATTTCTTGACTACGAATGGCTTGGATTTTGGGACCCGCAATGATGGTTTTTCCTCGTTTACTGAATAGATTTAACTTCCGTATCATGACCGAAGCTGAGTCTGAACAAATCATTGATTCGCCCAGCCCGGATGCCCTGCGCTGCCGTCTCGAACTAACAAACCAACGCAGCCAAGGAAGTATTGTTGATGTTTTCAACGTGGGAATCAAAGGGACAATTCATTCTCCTGCCGAGGAACAGGATGCAATTGTTCAGATTGTAATAGATGATGTAACAAAAGATATCGATAGCTCCAAACCCGTCCACGCCAAAACCAAACAGTGGCGAAAGGAAAATTCAGATGTATTTCGCTACCAGGCCAAGCTCGGCAGATTACCCAATCAGGAAACTATTCTTTCGGACTGGACAAGCATTGCAAAGATTCATTCCGACTGGCTTTTGTTTCCGCGCAGGGCAAACTTGAAGCTGCGGTTCGGCGTATCAATACTCTCTGAGGAAAACAGACAGCAGCTTGCCTGTGCTGTGTGTGGTTTTGCTTATGATAACGTCGCATTTGGCTATATCGATTTAGACGAGAACAAGCAGCGTACAAAAACGCTTGCTGTCGCCCTTGCCTTTATTGTAAGTGCCGTCGATAAAAAACTTTACAAATGCGAAATTGAGCTTATCAAAAGCTGGGCAAAGAAAAGTTTCGATTTGGCAAACGCCTCCGGCAAAGCCAGGCGAAAACTCGAAAAAGCCCTGGATAAAACAGTTGCTTTCTTTCAGGCCGGCAACCGGCTCGATACATTTCAGATTTGTAAGGAGCTTGTCGAAATAACGCCTGCTTCTCGGCGATATGATGTTCTCGAACTTTGCCTTAATGTTGCTCGTGCTAATGGAGTGGCGTCGCCGGAAGAAGTGGCGCTTTTGAAAAACATCGCAAACTGGCTTGAGGTCGACAAAGACCTCTTCCGCTCGATGATGCAAAAAATCCTTCCCTGTACAATGCATAAGGTAAAGGATGCCCACAGCGTTTTGGGGCTGGACGATGATATGAGCGAAGAGAAGACCCATCGGCTGTTAAATAAAGAGTACGGCAAATGGAATGCGCGAGTTACAAATATGGACCCTGAAATTCGCAGGCAGGCCGATGATATGCTGAGTATCATCGCTAAGGCAAGAACTCGACATTTGAATTGATTAGCCATAACAATCCTCACAAATGGTCGCAGAGGCGATGGTTTGAAATTGGGTTTGCTTTGGGTTTGCTTTTGAAGTCTCTGCGAAGGTGCATTTGACATAATCCCTGTTAATACTCCACTTACATTCATTTGGGTGTCCAGTAAATTGGGTTTGTTTTGCAAAAAAAGGTGAATTTGTAGAGGCCTCTCTACAAGTGTAGAGGGCTGATAGGGCGTCGCTTTACGCTTGTTATTGGTTAAGTCGTTATTGGTTAAAGAGTTAAATCAGTTCTGGGACAAGGAAAAAGCCAAAAGTAAAAACAATTGCTGTTCTTAACCAGCGAGAATTTTTTCTTATGATGATTCCAAGAATCAAACCCGAGGCGAAAGCAACAAACCAGTCAGGTATTCTATGCCAAACAAAAGCCCAATAGGCAGCGAGGCCCTCATATCCAAGTCTAAACAGCCAGTTGGTAACTGACTTGCGCCAGCCGCCAAAATAGAACCAAAGGTTAAATATGATTACATCGTTTATTAATGCTGAAGCAGCACCAGCGACAAAAATCAGCAGTATATAAAGCAATTTTCTCATTGAAGGCATCCAATAACCTAGAGCTACAATTTGTGCTGTAACTTTTATAGGATACACTTATTTACCTTTATATTATAAGGCCGTACCCTACTTGTCAATTTTGCGTAGTTGCTCCTCTGAGGATGCCAAACCAATACTATCATACAGTTTCTAAGATGAAATGCAAGGGGGAAATAAAGAGGGGCTGCTGAAGAGGAGGAGAATTGAGGGTAGCAGCCCCTGAATGAGCAGTAAAAATCTAAATGTATCTTACCAAAAACGCTTAGCAGAGTCAACCAGAAAAGGGAGGGAAAGCAAGGCGAAAGACTGTGGATATTGAAGGATATTGTTGTGGTCCCAGATTGTAAAGCCCAACCTACAGGGGACAGTCAGTTTTTAAGATGAAATGGAAGGAAAAATCGGGCAAATCATTGACTATTTAGCTTAATGTTTTCTTCTCAACATCACCGCACCGAGACCGAGCATTAAGAGCGTGGATGGTTCGGGGATTGTGGCACCATAGATATATGTACTCTATCTGTCCAATAACTTTTTATTCGGCACTGGGGCAATATTAAGCATCTCGCGAATTGATGATACGATATCCTCAGATAAAGCCTCCTTTAATATTGTACATCGTTCTCTTTTTCTTAGCTTCATAAGAAAACTGTTTTCTGTTTCTAAGATAGACTCAAAAGCTTTCCATTCGTAAAAAACTTTAAAATCAGAACCTTTAGCACCATAACCGTTGCTATCCAAATATAAAACCAACTGCCCGTATTTTTTCTGGCGAACATGCATGTATCCAGCTAAAAAAAGGAAACCAACAAGCGGAATTAAGAATCCCCAAATACATGAGCCTATAATAGTATTGATTTGTTCATCATATTCACTCATGTCAAAAACCAAATAAATACCTTCTATACTTAATATGGTTCCGATTATTATTACATAGTAAAATTGCACCACTTTTGATTTCAAGAGCTTTTTAATATAGAAGGAGCGACAATTTCCTAGACTAGGCTTATATTCAAATTCAAATTTGTCCATATCATCCCAATCCCTAAAAAAGTATAGTCATAATTTCTAATTTGCTATGGTTTAGGTGACCTGCTCCCGTCCTTTGGTACAGTTATTATGAGAGTAGCACCGCACCATTTTAACAATCGCCTGTTTTAATCAAACTAAAAGTATAGCCCACTTCCAGCAAGGGTCAGGTTTTGAAAGAACTTTCAATCTTTCTGGCGATATGTTCAACTGCCCGAACAAGCCGACCAAGCAGCCATAGAAAGCAAATCAAAAAAGACATGTATACAAACGGCCACACTAAGGAAAAAATACTCATTACAAACTCCTTTCACAAAAGTTATCACCGCACCATTTTAACAATTGCCTGTCTCAATCCAACAAAAAAACAGTACAAAAATCCCTATAAATCTACGTCAAAAACCATCTCTTTTTGAATTTTGATATGTATTTTTGCATTTTACATTTTGATTTTTAATTTTCTTCGGTAGCTGTTTCCACTTCTTTTGAGTGAGGAATTTTGTTCAAAGACAAGGCTTGCAGGTTCGTT
>JBHPEQ010000063.1:0-15526 GCA_042576845.1 Planctomycetota bacterium | reverse complement strand
ATAGTATTGAGAAGAAAACCCTAATATTGGTGGTTGCTCTTCGAGGGTAAGCCATTATAATAGGGGTGGTATTGTGGCAGTAAAAAATCTATTTGAAAGGATAAAGAAAATGAAACAGAAGTTTACTATTATATTTCTGACTATATTACTGTGTAGTTTGTTTAGCCTGACCGGCTGTAAGGATACTGAGAAAGAAAATGCCATCGCAGAAGCAGCAGCGGCAAAAACAGAGTTAACAAAAGTTAAGGCTGATTTGGCGAAAATTACAAGTGAACAAGACAACTTAAAATTGGAACTGGCCACTGTTACAGAAGCTCGTGATAGGCTACAAGCTGCGGTTGACCAAGCTAAAAATATCAAGGAGCAGCTTGCCGGACTCACTGAAGAACGAGATACAGCGATTGCCAAGGCGACAGAAGTACAAAGTATAGTCGAAAAATTGAAGAGTCAGTTGGCCGAACAGATCCAGAAGGTTTTAGGGCTTGAAGGCCAGAATAAGAAACTGCAGGAGATGATTGACGAGTTGAAAAAGAATTTAGGTAGTGAAGTAGAAATACCGTCGATTCCCGGATTATAACCGTAAAATCGCGGCAAGTTATCAAAAACTACATACTTTCTGCTATTTTCAATTAATCTATCTGTTTGCTTGTACACATCCTGGCATATCTTGTAGCAAGCTAAAAGCAAAACAGTTGTACTTTGGGTCGTATTTTCGGAATGGCAGAAATTCTTAGCTTTTCATAAATATCACAATTGTAACTTCTTATGATAATTATACGTTCAAGAGTACAATCGTATGTTCAAAACGTTCATCATTTTTTCTTTCAATCAGCCTTAAAATCCACCTAAAACTTCCTTTCCGCTAACAGCTTTTCAACTTCCTTCAGCCGTTCGTCCAAGTCCTCATTTTCCTTATGCCTGATGATTAAGTCGATAATGTCCTTGGCTGTAAGCCTTTTCAGCCGGTTGTCTTTGTTGTCCAGCAAGCCCACAAGAGCCTCGACCGCTTGAGTTAAGCTCTGCGATAGTACGCCGAACGCCTCAGCAGCTATCTCGTCCCTTTGCCGGTCAAGCTCAGCCTTAAACTCCGGCTCTTTCAACCACTTGTAAAGCGTGGTCTTGTTTATCTTGGCCTTTTTGCAGCCTTTGGTATATGTAGGGCTACTGACGATATGCGGTATTGCTTTAAGCTGTCGGGCTGTAAGTTTTGCTTTGCTCATGTTATTAGCCTATTTTTGAGAATTTAGTTGTTTTTGGTTGCTTTTAGTTGCTCTCCGAGCCGCTTTTTCATCACGCTCAATTAAAACAATAACCCCATTTTGTACATGAGACCTTACTACGGCTTTAGGATATGTCAACCATTCTTCTACTGGTTCGGGAAACTCACAACTGTCATCTGTTATTATGACAACAAGCGGTTTTTTTTCTAAGTTCAGCTTCTTTTCGACATTATTTAATCGCCTGCTAATATTACTCATTTACTTTTTCTCCATCTATCTGTTTCATCAATTCTATAGATCGGTCTTGCCAACCTTAAAACACAGGCGCGTGCCAAAGTGCGTGCCAGCGATGTACGTCTGACCTTCAGTTGGTCTTCGGCTGTGCTTCGGTCAGTGTCATAAGTTATTTATTGGCCTTCATTAATCGTTTATTCACAAGTACTTACAAAACCCCCAATCGTATTGAACAGACGTTGGTTGACCGCACTCTAAATATTAGTGTGCTCAAACCACCTTGGCTGGAATGTTTTATCCATAGCCTGCCGGCTGTAATTAATGAAACCAAAAAACATGGAAAGTTTTGGTTTAGCCACAGACAGACACTTAACAGCTGTTTATTATGCGCTCAATTAATATGGAATTGTTATTGTGTAATTATTTGTCTTAAGCCATGCACCAGCCGGCTGATGCCTTCAGCCACTGTCTGTTTTTGCAGCGCTCCGTAGGCCACCCGCAGATAGCACCCATCTTCAATTCCGAATGTCATTCCTGGAATAACCGCTACCTTATGCTCACGAATCAGACGCTCAGTGAGTTTCATCGAATCAATCTGACTATGAACACGCAGCAAAAAGTAAAATGCACCCTGAGTCCACGGTACGGTGACAATATCATCAATCGCCGCAAGCTCTTCAAGTATGACACTGCGAATTTCTGCAATCATCTTTATCCTCTGGTGGCAGTAATCACGTCCGACACGCATTGCCCCGACCGCAGTCCACTGTGAGATGAGTGCGGGGCATATCAGAATCGTATCCTGTATCTTCTTGATCGGCATGTAGAGATGCTCTGGTATCACCATCCAGCCGATTCGCCAGCTTGCAAAACCATATGACTTCGAGAGCGAAAACAGACTAATCGTGTGCTCGGCACTGTTGGCAATTGCTGCTGGCGAAAAATGCCTTGCCCCATCGAAGGTGAAGTACTCATAAGCCTCATCGCTAATGTGATAGATCCTGTGCTTGCGGCATATATCATTGACCTGCCGCAGTGCCGATTCCGGATAGACAGCACCAGTGGGATTGTTTGGTGAAATCGTCACGACACCCCTGGTCCTGTCCGTAATCGCTGCTTCAATTGCATTCGGCACAAGCTGATAATTAGAATCTGTCGGCACACAGATAGCCTTACAATTGGCGATAGCAACTGCCATCTCATGATTGAAGTAGTAGGGCACCTGCAGGATTATCTCATCGCCTGGATCGGTGATGGCCAGCACCGCATTGACAAAACCCATGTTACCTCCCGCGGTGACAACTACCTGTTGTCCGTCACCAATCATTATATCATTTTCGTTGGCGGATTTGCTGATGATCTGGCTATGAAGTTCGCTGATTCCCTGGACCAGCTTGTACTTGTGGTTCTCAGGATTGGCCAGGAACTTATCTATATATTCGCACACTTGGGGTGGCGGCCCGTAATAAACTACACCCTGACCTAACGAAATCGTCCCAGGATTACTGCGAATCAACTCACCGACCATGGGAATAATCGGCGTCTGCACATTCTGCATACGAAGACACTCATGCACCTGAATGCTCCTACAAGATCAGCTAACCAAGTTTAGTCACGCCACATAACATAGCCCATGGGATCCCCGCGGTCAACCAGCCACCTTTTGAAGTGCTTTTAAGAGCCCATCCGAGTAATTTTAGCACGGATTTACCATAAACAATAGTTATATCCTTGCTTCTCTACACTACTGAGCCTCATTTCCAATAGAATATCAAGTCTGTCTTGAAATTCAACCTTTCTTATTGGCACTGTATGATGAACTAACGGTAAATATACTGTCCCTCCCAAAAATTCGGTCCTTGTTTACTTACAAGGATTTAGATGAAATTATGTAATTCCATTTAGAGCCAATGAATCCGCAAAAAATACGTTGTGTTGGTCAGCTATCAGGCTCGGATGTAATTTTTGGTAGGGACAGTTATACCTTCGGTGACCAATACCCTTTTCACGCATGTTTTTCAAATAAGCTTCGACCATCATTGGCGTTATATATATCCAAAAGCGAAATTTGCAACCGTCAAACACACGGCGAAGTTACATCACGGTATCACTAATATGGCTGGGCGTTCGCTCTTTGGCCGGCAGTGATTTTTCAAATTCATCGATTAGTTGGTCTAATGTTTTTCTGACGCCATCGAGCTATTAATGGCAGAGGGGAGTAACTAACTATTGAGCAATTATCATTTAAATTTTCTGCAAAAAATTGTTGACTGTTGCAGGAGAATTTATTAGTATTAATAAAAATATATATGAAGAGGTAAATATTAGTCAATTTTGGCCAAAGACAAGGGAAGATCGCTTGACAGGAGAAAGGCCTGTAATATGCCAAATGATAGAAAGAAGGAAACAGAGTTCCCAAAAGATAAGACCAAACTCAAACACATCGCTGAAATAATACTGCAAACATCGATTGATGGCTTCTGTGCAGTCAGTCTTGAAGGAAAGATACTTGAAGTTAATCAGGCCTTATGTGATATCATCGGCTATTCAAAAGAAGAATTGCTCAAGATGAAAATTACAGATATTGAAGCCCTCGAGACAGCCGAACAGACCGCACAACATATAGATAAAACAATTAAGCAGGGGCATGACTGTTTTGAGACGCAGCACAAACATAAAAGCGGAAAGATACTGGATATAGAGGTCAGCACACAATTTTGTGATTTTGGAGAAGACAAGTTTTTCTATTCCTTCTTTAGTGATATTACCGAGCGTAAGGTGGTGAAGAAGGCGCTTCGGGAAGGCGAAGAACGCCTGCGAGTGGCGCTTTCCGCAGCGCAGATGGGCACCTGGCGATGGGATCCGACAACCAATCAGGACACGCGAGACGCCAGCTTTAACGGGATTCTTGGGCTGGAAGCAGTCGAGTCTACACAGCCGGTTGAGGATTTCCTCCAGCGTGTTCATCCTGAGGACAGGGACATGGTTGATGGGGAGATTCAGCGTAGCTTACGTGAGCATTGTACGTATGTGGCGGAATTCCGTATCATACAACCGGACGGTACTGTTCGCTGGCTGCGAGACCAAGGCAAGCCCGTCTATGATGAGAACGACCACATTTTATATTTGACTGGTGCCGTTGTAGGCATCACCAATCGCAAAATGGCGGAGAAGGCGCTAAGAGAATCTGAAGAAAAGTTTAGAAACTTAGTTGAAAATATTCCCGACTGGCTGTGGGAAGTTGACAAGAATGGGGTATATGTCTACGCCAGCCCAAAAGTCAGAGATATGTTAGGGTACACACCGGAAGAAATTATTGGCAAAACACCATTCGACTTGATGCCTGAAACCGAGGCAGAGAAAATCAGAAAATGTTTTGAAGAAAAACTTGCTGAAAAGCAAGTATTCTACGGATTGGAAAATATAAACTGCCATAAGGACGGTCATTTAGTTGTCTTAGAGACAAGTGGGATCCCACTTCTGGATGAACAAGGTCAACTGACAGGATACAGGGGCATAGATAGAGATATTAGCGAGAGAAAAAAGGCTGAGAAGCAATTAAGGGAATCTGAGAGGAGACACAAAACTCTGTTTCAAGGTGCTGCTGAGGGGATATTTGTCATAGATGTTAAAACAAAGAAATTTAAGTATGCCAATCCAGCCATATGTAAAATGTTAGGTTATACTGAAGAAGAAATAATAGGAATGGGTGTGCGTGATATTCACCCTAAGGAGAAGTTGGAATATGTGTTTTCTGAATTTGAGGCACATGCACGAGACAAAATAATATTATTGTCAGACATCCCATGTTTGCGAAAAGACGGAACGATAATATATGCGGATATCAAAACTGCCAACATGATGATAGACAGTAGAGAGTGCAGCATAGGTTTCTTCACCGATATTACGGAACGTAAACGGATTAGGACTAACTTGGAGAATTACAAAGAACAGGTTTTAAAGGCTCAGAGGCATGCTTATATTGGTTCAGTGGGTGCGATAGTGGCCCATCAGGTTAACCAGCCGTTGACTAAGATAAATATATTGCTTGACAGGGCTATAGAGCAGATTGAAGAAGCATCGTGTTGTCCATCTGCCTTAAAGAATGTCAAAGAAGGTCTTGCTGAAGCCAAAGAGGCGGCCTCAATAATCCAAAAATTCAGCCAATACTTCAAAGGCCGTGCCCTGGAAGGTACTGACAAGGTTAACGTAATTGCTGTTGCAGATAGAATTGCTTCTGTGTTATCCAAAAGAGCAAAGCAGGCCAAAATACATATATCCATAAAAGACCTGACGGGTCTACCTGAAATAGAAACTAACGAAACAGCTTTGGAGCAGATATTTCTTAATATTATACAAAATGCCATTGAAGCAGCTGATGGCCAGAAATCACACAAGCTTGACATTACCGGGAAATTTGCCGATGATAATATTGAATTGCAGTTCGCAGATGATTGCTGCGGTATTGCACTTGAAAATACTGACAGGATATTCGAGCCGTTTTTCAGCACAAAAACTGAGGATCAGGGAATGGGGATTGGGCTGGATATCGTGCAGCAAATTCTTATAAATTTTAGCGGCCAAATTCGTGTGGAAAGCAGACCCGGCAAGGGCACGACTTTCTATGTGACTTTGCCGATTAGCAGTGCGTTGAAGCCATAAGGTACAATGAGAACTAAAACAAAACAATATGATGTGTTTTTTGTCGACGATGACGCTGGAATACGCAAGCTCATTTCAGAAGAACTCGAAGGAATAAATTGCAGGGTCAGTTGTTTTGCCAATGGAGCTGATTGTCTTGAGCAACTGGGCGAACAAAATTGCAATCTGCTTATTACCGATGTGAAGATGCCTGGTATGGACGGCCTGACTTTGCTTAGTAAAGCCAGACGTGTAGCTCCGTGGGTGTCGGTTATGGTAATTACCGGCTATGGCGATGTTCCTATGGCTGTCAGGACCCTAAAGTTAGGGGCAATAGATTTTATCCAAAAGCCGCTTGAAAGGCACAGCTTTTTGCGTAAGGTCGAATCCATTTTAGAACGAGAAAGTTTCACTGATTCTTCTGTAGGTAAGAGGCTAACCAAGGCAGAAAGAAAAGTGCTTAAGCTGATTCTTGATGGAATGAGCAATAAGGAAATGGCATATAAACTTCAACGAACCGTGCGCACTGTGGAAATGCACCGCAGCCACATTATGCACAAATTCGATGTTGACAATGTGGTCAACCTGGTAAAAAAAACTACCCATATGGACTTAAGCTAAATCAAGTAAAGAAAAATTAATCAGCTTCCAGTCTTAAAAAATTCGTGATAACTTTTCCGGATTATCCTCAAAAAATAACTGATTTTCTCACAAATACAATCTTCTTTTTCAGCTTAAAATCGTGCATTTGCAGGGAAACGCAAAAAAAATACAAAAACCTTCGGTTTTCCACAGTTGTTTTTTTACTGTAAATTCCTAATAAATGAGTAAGTAAAAAATATGACAAAAAAGGAAGAAAAATTTGATAACTTTTTCACCCACTCCTTCTCTGATGTAAAGGAGGCTTGGAGATTTTAGGATTAATTTTAGTTTGGGCGCCAAGCCTCCTTTATAGAGAAAAAAACAGCTTAAAGAGCTGTTATTAGAGAAGTGAAAGTAGGATATGTATTTACGCCTCAGGGAGGAGGTTTTTTCAGCAGGAACAAATTTAGCCCTCAGCTATCGTGCTGTTGGAGAAAGGTTGCTGCTTAGTAGATGTTTTACGGAGGAGACAGATGGACGCAGTATCGGATAGAGAAGTGTTTTCTGAAAGCGAATGGTTAGAGCTTGTTAATGAGCTTTCCTTATGTCCCAGACAAGCAGAAGTAATTAAATTGCTTTTTCAAGGCCACTCCGACAAACAAATTGCCAGCGAGATGCAAATATCTGTGGCAACAGTTCGTACATACCTCACCCGTCTCTTTTTAAGATTTAACCTGCAGGACCGTGTCGAACTTGTTCTTTACGTCTTCCGTCATTTCCGCGAATATTCTCGATCTATTTTATGACAACATTTTTGATGACATCAAAATAGATGACTTGTATTCAGTGACATCACAATTGTCGTCTTGTAGGATTCTCCGTTTTTAATTAAGTTACAAGAGCTTAAATCGAATTATGATACTGGAATTCATAGAGATAAATATATATCAACATAATTCAATTGTTCGGAAGTTAGCTTGAAGGTCTGTTTTATTGCTGGAGGAAAAGATCTACAAATAGAATAACAGAAAAGCTGAGTCAGTATGAAAGATAGCTCAAAACCGGGTTAGCTTTCATTATCTATGAGCCAGGAATAGGTGGTGGAAAGGAGTAGGCTAAAATTATGGGCCTACAGCAACTGAGGTTTATATTTTGCGGGATAATGGTCATGACAATCAGCCAAAATATCTCGTTAGGATTAACAATCGGTGAAGCGATTGATGTAACCGCAGCCAGACTTGAAAAGAATCAGACGAATAAAGGAAACTGGCCTGGGGAGGAGGACTACACAGGCTCGATCGTAGCGGGGATGGTCAGTGCCTATGAGAGGACATGTGACCCTGATTACAGAACTTCTGCTGAAAAGGGAGGGGATTACATCCTTAAGTTCGGCTACGGAAGTGGCGATGAACTTTTTGCTCTAAAGCGATTAAGCGAGATTTCAGTTGATCCCTGCGACAACGAGTGGCGGACTGCTGCAGGCATTTTTTTCAATCATGTAAAGTATGACTACGAAGGTGGCACCGATGCTTATATCGATGACCTTCCAGGAAGCTTTGAGCCATCCACAGCCGTGTTCTATATAGCAAACTATGCGGTGTCTGCTTACTATTTCGACGCCGAAGATAAGCAGCTCTGGCGTAATAAACTTATAGAATATCTTGCTGAGGTAGACAATGGTGTCGCCTGGTACCCAGTTATGGGTTTAGGTATTGCTACCTGGACACTTGCATAAACTGGCGATATGAACGATACGCTCATCGACCCATATGGTGCTGGGGCACCTTACTGGGACGATGTAAACCTGGCAGATTTACCTGATCTTCTATTGAGCCATCAGGTTCCCGATGGTGAGCCTAATGCGGGTAGTTTTTTCTGGCGATTTGACCATGCCGGCGAAGAGGTTGCGGGCTATACTGAAGATACTATTTTTGGCACGCTGGGACTTATTGCTGCGGATAGAGCAAATCCCGAATTCAACTACGATTCGTCAATTCTGGCAGCACGGGATGCGCTACTTATCGGCGTTCATGAGGATGGAACAATTTATGACCATCTGTGGCTAATAAGTGATTCTTTTTACTACTACTATGCTGGGGAGATGCTTCAGGTTCTTGGCGAGTTGATTATTCCCGGGGATTTGGACCTTGATGGTGGTGTAAATTTCATCGACTATGCGAATTTTGCTAATAATTGGTTGGCCTCTGGGTGTACCGGATGCTCATGGTGTAACTGCGCTGATCTCGACCACAGCGGTGACGTAAATTATGACGACCTGGAAATTTTTATCGAGAACTGGCTTGCAGGTATAAACCAGTAGCTTCGAAATTAATGAATACGAATATGTGGCAATGCTAATACTATAATTAACAAGGAGGAAACATAAAAGACATGATGGTAAGAAAAATAAAAAACAAATTTTCCCTTAATTCCAAAACACTCTTAACAGCGTTGGCTTTGACTCTCATAGCTGGGCTCGGCAGTTCAGCACAGGAAGCTCAGAAAGATGTGGATGACGAAATTAATGCGCTTCTGCTATCCAGTCAAACGAGCCTCTTAAACCCCTTTACGCTTGAGACCATTACGCTGACTAGCAGTGAGAGTGAGACGGAAAGTGATGATGCGGTCGCAACGACTTTGGATACAATTGTTTTAGATGAGTCAGTACTCATACCAAAAAGACCACCTCATCGGAGTCCGGGCAGACCTTGGTGGGTCCCTGGGCCGCCACCTTGGCATCCGTTTAAACTTTAAGGATAATGGTAGCCCATAAAGAGAAGCATTCAGTCTCAAACTAGGAAAAAGCATCAGTAGCTATCAGGGCAAATAAAACAAGGCTTCGAGATATAAATGGACTAAGAGTTCAAGTCCATCTTGTTAGAGACTTTTAAGGATAATGGTCTTGATTATTTGATAAGTTGAAAGCGAAGTGGCGTTTGAGGATAACGCCGGTTTGCTAGTAGATTGGAGGTAGGATGTAAAAGTGAACTTCGTGACTTATATCGTGCGTATTGTGCGCAAATCGAAGACCCTGTTTCCTGTCAATCTATTTTTGAGTTTATTCTTATTGATCTGTCTGTCTGGATGCGGCGATAACGTTCGTCTTCCTTCTGCAGAGCAGCTGTCGGAATTCGAAAATGCCGGCCCGCTCCAGCCAGAGGTTGACATTAGTCGGCTCGTCAGAGCCAAAACCGGTACCGGTCCTTATCGGGTAGTCCCAAACGATTTATTGGAGCTGCAGATACCCGCCGTTCTGCGGTTAGTTAATGTCGGCCAGCTTGATTCGCCGGAATTATTAAAGCCTTATTTTTGTCGCGCCTATGAGGATGGCACTATTACGCTTCCCATAATCGGTAAGGTCCGGGCTTCCGGCAAAACGCTTGCTGAAATCGAGACCATCATTACAAACGCATATTACCCCAGGTGGTACTCTGTTGAGCTACCCTCTATCGTTGCCCGAGTTGCAAAATACTACACGGTTAAAGTTTCTATAGTTGGTGCTGTGCAAAGTCCTGGAACTTACGAACTTCGCAGCGATCAGATGTCTCTCGTTTCTCTTATAATGAGGGCTGGTGGTATAGTTGATGTAGGAGCTGCGACTATCCGAATAACTCATCAACAGAATGCTGTAGCCGTTAAGGCAGATGCGCTACGAGAGTCGCTCGATGAGATACTCCAACAGGTAACTGAACAGGCACCAGTACAGGTAATCGAGCGGCCTACCCAACTTCAGACCGTTGCACCAATCCCACCTGCTGACTATCCGGAAACCGGACAAGCCGAGGTTCAATTAGCCTTCAGCCAGTTGTCCGCACCAGAAACAAATGGATTGCTGACTATGAAGCATAATGACACAGTTATACTCACTGAACAGCTGGATATATCCAGTGAGATTCAAAGACAAGCTGTAATCGAGAAACTGGCACAAAAAGGTCCGCGTTTTGCAACTAAGGAAGCGAACTATAGGCTTTGTGAACTGGCGGAGCTGCTCAAACCGGGTTCCGGTAGATACAATAGTGACAGCCAAACTGTATACGCAAATACAAATTCAACTGGAAAGATTAATACAAGCAACTCAAAGCCGAATACATTTTCTGACGAGGTTTTGGAAAAGGACCTTCTCAAAATACTCGAGCTGGAAAAAAGCTTAGGAATTGGAGAAACAGCAAAGTTAGCCAAAGATAATGAGCCCCAAACTCTCGTCCTGCCGATTAAGGGATTGAATATCCCATTTGCCGATATCGCACTCCAGGAGGGTGACAGCATCGAAGTTGAACGGCTTGAGCTCCCGCTTGTTACGGTTGTGGGACTGGTTAACAAACCGGGCAACTTCACATATCCACCGGATGTCCAATACAACCTTATGCAGGCGCTGGGCTTTGCCGGTGGATTGAACCAGGCTGCCGAGCCCCGTTATGCTACTGTCTATCGACTAAAAGCTGATGGTGAAATTGTAAGCGCTGCCTTCAATTTCAGGAAAGGCTCAAGGTTAGCAGATGGCTCAAACGTCCTTATAAAGCCCGGTGATATTGTTGATGTAGAACATACTCCGCGAACACGTACGAAATTGTTCTTGGATAAAATGTTTAGAATCAATATGGGCTTGTACGTACCTATAAGTGATATTATTGGGAGTGATTAAGTGAAATTCGCCTGAGAAAGAAAAATAATGAGAATTAATATGGTAAACCATAAGTGGCAGAAGGGACATTTGTTAATACTGAAAATACAGTAAATCTGATGTCTCGTTAAGCTAAAAAGTTATATGTGAGTAAGAATGTGAGAACGTTACAAAACAACAACGACGGTCACGATCGTAGAGTGGTGCAGGAAGATTATGATCTTATCGAAACACCTGCAGCAACAGCGATTATACAGAAAAATCCTGTAAAGATGATGTGGCAGCATCGCTGGATTATATTGTTAGTGACAATTGCTACATTGGCTGTAGCTTTTCTATATATCATGAAGGCCACACCTATTTTCACGAGCACATCCAGGATTTATGTCGAGCAGAGAGGTCCCAAGATAGTTGCAAACTATGAAGGTGTATTGACCCAATCCAAGAACTATATCTACACCCAGGCTGAATTGCTTAAATCAACTCCCATATTACAGTCCACTCTGGAAAAACCCGGCATAAAAGGGATGAAGGTCTTTGAAAAGGTCGACAATCACATTATTTATCTGAAAAAAAAGGGCCTTGATGTTGAGGTAGGTAAAAAAGACGATATCATCAGTATTTCATCAGATTCACCTGAACCAGCCGAAGCTGCAAAATTAGTAAACGCCGTGATTGATTCATACATTACTCATCAGTCTGCCCAAAAACGTGATACATCCTCCGAGATCCTGAAAATACTCCAGAATGAAAAGCTAAAACGAGATGCCGAGCTTGCCGAAAAGCTCCAGGCAATGATGGATTTCAAGAAGGAAAACGTCGCCCTGGCCTTTGAAAACCGCAGCGGCAACATCATACTTGACAGGCTTGCTCAGCTTTCTAATGCAATGACCCTCGCCCAGCTTCAAACCATTGAATACAAGTCTCTCTATGAGGTCACCAAGTCAATGGTCGATGACCCTGTCATGATTATGCAGCTTGCCGAAGCTGAAAGGGCCAACCAGGTCTATGTAGCCGCTGATGAAAAGAATCAACTCAGCGTAGAGCTAAACCAGCTTCAACAGCAGATGACAGATCTAACCGGGCAGGTCCCTGACGACCACCCGGCAGCCAAGGTCCTGCGTGAGAAGGCCGAACAGATTAAGGGCAAGATTAACGAGATTGACATCAAGTTTGCTAAAGCACAATTAGCTATCGTCGAAAAAAAGTACACAGCATCCAAGGAAGGAGAAGAGCAGGTCCGTCTTTACTTTGAAGACCAGCGTCAGCAGGCCCTCGACCTTAACAACCAGCTTGCGCAATACACAGTTCTGCAGTCCGACTGGGAACAGACAAAAAAGCTCTGCGACATTCTTGACGATCGTATAAAAGAGCTCGCTGTTACCGAAGAAGCCGGCGCTCTCAACATAACTATCCTTGAAGTCGCTCGTCCCGCCGCGAAGCCATCAAAGCCCCAAAAAGCGAGGATTATGGCTATCGCATTTATTCTTGGTTTTATGCTTAGCTTTGGCATTGTCCTTGTTAAAGAGAGCATGGACACGCGGCTCCATTCAGCTGAAGAAATAATTTCCGTTTTAGAGGTCCCTGTTTTAGGTTCGGTACCTACAATGTCAAAGAAAAACAGTATCTCTGAGCGTGGGCAAAAAGTTCACCTTGAACCAAGTTCTCCCATTGCAGAGGCCTATCGTACTATACGAACAGCAGTATTTTTCGGAGTCCCCGAAGGTGAGGCAAAAACCATACTTGTCACCTCTCCTGACCCAGGTGATGGAAAAACAACTCTTGTGAGCAATCTGGCCATAGCAATTGCACAGACCAGCCAGAAAACTCTGATTATTGACGCTGATTTCCGCAAGCCGATGCAGCACAATGTTTTCGAAGTGACTAATGAAAGCGGGCTTAGCAGTGCACTTACAAACAGAAGCACCTTAGACGAGGCAGCGCGGTCAACCTCGATCAAATACCTTGACCTTATGTCCACAGGTCCCGATGTGCCCAATCCATCCGAGATGCTCAATAGCAGCACCTTTCGTAAGATTTTGGAAGCTCTCTCAGCCCGATATGACCGGATTGTTATCGATTCCCCGCCGGTCATGCCCGTAACAGACACACAGATACTTGCGGCATTTTGCAATGTAACTCTGTTGGTATTAAAAGCGGATAAATCCACCAGGAAAGTCAGTCAGCAAGCGCGTGATGGTTTGCTCAGCGTAGGTGCACGTCTGCTTGGTGTTGTGGTAAACGCCACTAACAGAAAGAACGGAAACTACGGTTACTCTTCCGGTTATGGATATTACGGATATGGCCGCTATGGCCACAAAACAAGTGAAAAGGAAAAAGTTAGCTGACCACTAAATACGGACTTGAGATATCTAAATGATTTTGGTGTCAGTGATTATTAGCAGGCGATAAAACTTGCTGATAGTTTTATAACGAATTCTAAACTTTGACGGTGCACCGAGGGGGACAGGGTGTGCGCTGAGAAAGGTGATTCGGGATTTAAGAATATGATATGCAACTACAATGTTAAAAGAACCAAATGAGAATATAGTTAAAAAGACAAAGCAGACTCGCTTGCGACAGAACTTCGTTGATATTCACTGTCACTGCCTGCCTTCTCTGGACGATGGCCCGGCTACGTTAGCTGATGCGACGGTTCTTTGTGCAGCGTTGGCTGATGATGGGATAAGATGTGTTGTGGCAACCCCACATCAGCTTGGACGTTTCGATGGCCGCAACGGCTCTGCTAAGGTTCGCGATGCTGTCTGCGAGCTTAACACACAAATACGAAAGGCCGGCATTCAGCTTGATGTCCTGCCGGGAGCAGAGGTTAGAATCGATGAAAGAGTATGCAAGCTGCTGGATGAAGATAATATTCTTACACTCGCTGACGGTGGCAGGTACATCCTTCTGGAACTACCACACGAGACATTTATCGACATTGCCCCACTCCTACAACAGCTTGTCAGCTTGCAGGTCATCCCTATTATCTCACATGCTGAAAGATACGATATACTCGCTGCTCAGCCGAACATCATTTCAAAGTGGTTGGATATAGGCGCTCATCTACAAGTAACCGCCTGCAGTCTTACAGGTCAATTAGGCCAGCAGGCCAAAAAAGTTGGATGGTACTTCCTCGCTTCCGGGTATGTCTCTGTGATTGCTACTGATGCCCATGATACGAACCAACGGTGTCCTGTGATGACTGCTGCATTTTATAAGATAAGCTTGAAATTGGGCGCTGATACCGCCCGTTTACTTACCATCGAAAACCCAACGAGGATTATAAGCGGTAAAGAGCTCGTGCCGCTCCCATTACTTGAACACAAGCAGGTGCGTCAATAATGAATAAGCAGGGATATCTAAATAAGGTTAATTTGACCGCTGGCAAATTCGATACCTTTATTGAATGGATGCTTTTTGCAATGCTGGCCTTTATGCCATTTGCATTAGGTGCCGTTGAGGCCTGGAGTGAACAGGTAGTTATCACCTTTGCTTTTGTGATTGTAGTTTGTTTTGCTTTAAAACTAATACTTTGCCCTGATACAACCCTTTCCTGGTTCTGGGTGTTAATACCGGTTCTATTATTTCTTTTAATCCCCATAATCCAATTGATACAAATGCCGACCGGTCTGGTAAGCCATCTTTCCAGCAATACAGCTTCGGTGAAAACGGAACTGCTCGGTGGACTAACGAATCAAGAACATTCGCTGGACTCGATGACCTTGAGTTTTTATCCCAATGCTACAAAACATGATCTAAAGCTCGTGCTTTCAATCGTAGCTGTTTTTTTCGTAGTTCTGAACGTTTTTCGTCGGCCTGAACAGATAAAACGTCTTTTGGTGGCAATCACCGTTATCGGCGGTGCTGTTGTTCTGCTCGCTTTGGCCCAGGATATTACCAATGCGGACAAGATATACTGGACAATACCAGTTCGTTATCCGGCAATTTCCGGTTCTTTTGTTAACCACAGCCATTATAGCCAATTTATGAACTTATCCATCGGCGCTGCCCTTGGACTGTTGTTTATAAAGCTAAGTGAAGCATTCAGAGGAAGACAGTTGGATCTCCCCATGATTACTAAGTATTTGACTTCACCTTCAGGCAGGGTGATCTGGTATGTACTGGCAATGATAATTCTCGGCGCTGCAACCATCTTTGTTTCAATGTCTCGTGCAGGAGTGATAAGCATATTAATTGCTGCAACTTTCACCACACTCATCTTTTC
>JBHPEQ010000062.1:0-15948 GCA_042576845.1 Planctomycetota bacterium | reverse complement strand
AAAAGAAAAAATATATAATTGTGGTATCAGCCATAATCAGCTGTCTGGCTCTCATTGCTGTAACAGTTTCAGCAGTCAGCAGTTCGGAACAAATGCAGCTCTCAGCATTTGGGGTCTCAACCTTAAAGGGTCTGCAGGCGGTAAAGCCAATGGTAACCCTTGGCTTTAAGAGCCGAACCGGACAGATAAGGGATTCTCGTTTGCTAAGTGAAAGTGAGTTCCAATCGCAGGTCGAAAAAATGCTGGCCGAAGCCGGAATAACAATCGCAGATGAAAAAGCACAAAACATCGGCCTTCTTGCTGTCGGTGTAGTTGGTGTATCTGCTCATATAGGCCAGTCGTTTTATATCTTCACCGTCCAGACCGAGCTTCTTCAAAATGTTAAACTTGTACGGGACGAAAATATCGTGACCACAGCACGAACCTGGCCCAACTGGACCGGCACAAAATTAGTTACTGTCGGGCCGGACCAGGTAAAGCTTGCCGTTAAAAAAGCGGTAGAAGAGCAGGTAAAAACTTTCATCGACGATTACACTGCAGCCAATCCACAAGTAAAAAAACCAGTTATTCCTTAGACTCGCCAGCCGTGTCCCGTCTTCGAGTAGAAAGAAGGATTAAGTTCCTTATCCCTTCCACATCCCGAGCGGCAAACCATCTGGCTTCAAAGTCCTTTTCCTGAGCAATCCGGGCTATTGCCATCAGCGCACGAAGATGATAATTGCGCTCGTCCTTACTGCCCGCCAGGACAAACATTATCCTGACCGGCTCAGGCACATTCGAAAATGCTATTCCCTTAACAGCACGAACGAGCACAACATCAAATTTTTCCTCGCCGTCCACTACTATATGCGGGATTGCAAACCCCGGCTGAATGACCGTACCGCCCTCCGCTTCACGCTGGAGGAATTTCTCGAAGAGAACGTATTCGGTTGTGTCCAGTCTTTTTTCGAGAATTTGAGAAACCCTGCGGAAAACCTGCTCGGCAGTTTGTTTGCCTTCGATGTCCAGGATTTGGCACCGCCTTATAAGCTTATCGAATCTGTCCTCGGTTATATCATCTCGCTTCAAAAGAATATCCCGAAGCTCATTTTCGAGTGTTACGGTTTTAAGCTCCCTGGATGTAACCCGTTCGACGATGTGCATAGCTGCCGAGGCCCTACTGACCCGGCGGGACACATAGAGCAAATACCAGGCGACGCTCAAAACGACAAAGCACGCGCAAATCATTAGAGGCACTTTTCCCATATCTATTATCAAAGCACAATAAGCAATAATAGCAGCGATATGAATATAAGGATATAACGGCGATTTGAACCTGGGGCGATAGCTTTGTATTCTGCTCTCCCGCATTATAATCACGCTGGTATTGGCAAGAATAAAAAGTATTATCATTAACGTTGAGGCCGTCTTAACCAGCTCTACAATATCAAGCAAAACAATAGCCGCAATCATAAATCCCCCAGTGACTAGGACGCTGATATGCGGCGTCCTGAAGCGTTTATGAACCCTGGCCAAAACCGGTGGAAGCAGTTGGTCTCTGCTCATTGCCAAAGGAGAACGTGATGCAGCCAAGAGACCGCCACTTGCGGTGGTTAGAAAAGCTGCTATTGCTGCAAAACCCAGGAGCACGAATCCAATGGGTCCGGCAACTTTGTCCGCCGCCAATGAAATGGGCAGAAGACTACCACCCAATTCGGAGCCATCGAGAACGCCTACAGTAATTACGATTACGCTAAGGTAGAAGATTGTTACGACAAACCAGGACAAAATCATACCGAGCGGCAGATTTCTTCCGGGCTGCCTCACTTCTTCAGCAATGCTGGCAACTTTAGTCAACCCGCCGAAGCTTATAAAGACTAATCCCGAAGTTGCTAACACAGCCGGCCAACCCTTATTGAGAAACCCCTTATATCTGACTGCCTCAACAGAGCCGATTCCGAAAAATACAAAGAAGGCAAGTATCGCCAGCAAAACCAGAACCAACAAGACCTGAAATCTGCTTGTGCGTTTGACGCTTACGGTATTAAGAATTATAAAGCCGAGACAGCAAAATACGGATATAACCTTCAGATGCCACGGCTCAAGCTGTACAGGAAAAGCTGTCTGCAAAACAACTTCTATAAGAATCGCCATTCCGAGAACAGCAAAAGCGCTTTTCAAAGTCAATGAAAACCATCCTGCGAATCCACTGAACAAACCCCAAACTGCGCCTAAACTTCTTTCAATATAAAAGTAAGTTCCCCCGGCCTTCGGCATTGCGGTCGCCAGTTCTGCTTTGCTCAGGACACTCGGAATTATCAAAAGAGATGCAAAAAAATAGGACAGCACAATTGCAGGACCAGCTTTTGAAAAAGCTATGGCAGGCAAGATAAATAAACCGGAACTTATCATCGCACCTGTGGCGACGGCGAAGACATCGAGTAAACCGAGCTGTTTTTTCAGTTCAGCCATCAAAAGACGCCCCTCTGGAAAAAGAACCCAGCAATATATTTAGCTTTGCCGGTTCTGATAAGTCAGCAGAAAAAATCCAACTTTAGAACCGGAACCGCTTTTCCGCATAATCGCCCTTGACTTTAACACAATTTTGCTTATTTTCAATAATTTTAACCACAGCGGCGAAATATCTTAATACAGCCGGCTTGTAAAACAAACGAATCCTAAACCGAGCTTACATACTTTGTCGGCAGTAGCAAATCGTGTTATACTTTAGGGTATGAAACCGAAAATTCTCCTTGTTAATCCGCCGATTTATGATTTTGCAGCGTATGATTTCTGGCTCAGGCCCTACGGCCTGTTGAGCATTGCCGGCTTTCTCCGTGGACAGGCCGATTTTGAATTGTTCGATTATCTCGACCGGCTGCATCCTTTTATGGCAGAACACAAAGAGCTCAAATCCGACCGTTGGGGTCGTGGCCGATTCTATCTTGAAAAAATTCCAAACCCAAAAATTCTCGAAAACATACCTCGATTCTACAGACGCTTCGGCCTGCCTCGCCAACTGTTTGGAAATTTTATCAACGAACATAAGCCGTTCGACTTCGCACTTATCCAGACAACAATGACATACTGGTATCCGGGCGTTAGCGAAGTCATTGAAGATATTCGCAAAATAAATCCTGAGACGAAAATCATACTGGGCGGCAACTACGTAACTCTTTGTCCGGAGCACGCATCGGGATTAGGCGCTGATTTAATTGTCCCGAACAATAATTCAGCACCCCTTTGGCAATACCTGAATCTCAGACCGGCTCTTTACCAGCCAGCCCTTTGGGAAGCATATGAGAAAATAAATGTGGGCGTCTTAAAGCTTTCCGACGGCTGTCCATTTTCCTGCACCTATTGCTCCGTCCCTGAAGTTTACGGCAAATTCAAACCTCGGCCGATGAAACACTCGCTTGCTGGGCTCGAACTTTTGACAAAACTCGGCACCGATAACATCGCTTTTTACGATGATGCTCTTTTATTCGATGCTGAAAAAGTATCGATTCCATTTTTGAAAGAAGTTTTGAAACGAAAGATAAAAGCAAATTTCCACAGCCCCAACGCGCTCAATGCACGTTTTATTACAAAAGAGTTGGCTGAGCTGATGGTTAAGGCCGGTTTCAAAACCTTTTACCTTGGCTTTGAAAGCGTCTCTGAGAGTTGGCAGAAAAACACCGGCTCTAAAGTTTACTCCGGAGAACTTGCTCGCGCCGTCAAGCATCTTGTCACCGCTGGTGCGAAGCCGACGAGTATTACCGCCTATCAAATCCTTGGCCATCCTGCTATTGACATCCAGCAGCTCGAAGAATCGATGCATTTTGTAAGCAGTTTAGGTATTCGCGGAATGTTAGCGGATTTTTCGCCGATTCCGGGGACGCCTGATGGCGAGCTGTGCCGAAAATGGGTCGATATGAATGAGCCGCTCTTCCACAACAAGACCGCCTTTCCGATTATCCTGCTCGGCTTCGACGAGACCAATCGGCTAAAAGACCTCCAGCGAAAACTAAACCGAGGCCTTACCGAAAATGAAGTTTGATTTATAATCGCAATTTCTTTATATTTATCTGCTAACAGGAACCTGGCCGGAAAAAAACAAATTAGCAGCAAACCAGGAAAAGCCAAAAAAATGGATGTCCTCGATATTGTAATAGTGTGTCTTACTTCTTTTATTGTTTCCATCATAGGTGTAACAACTGGTGGGACATCACTAATAATATTCCCTTTACTCGTCTGGTTGGGAATGGGGCCTAAAAATGCAATAGCAACAAATATGTTTGCTTTAATATTCTTGAGTTTAAGCGGCGCAATTGGCTTTCGAAAAGAAATCAAACCGCATTATTACAAAATGATTGCCTTTCTTTCCATACTAACAATCTGTGGTTCTCTCATAGGAGCAAACTTTGTTTTAGCTATCGATGAAAATATCCTCAGAAGGATAATCGCCATTATGATGTGTATTATTGCCTGCTCTCTTCTCTTTGGAAAAAACTTAGGTATCAGGGAAACAGACAAGGAAATATCAAAGATAAAATTTCTTGTCGGTTCGCTGTTAGTTTTAATTTTAGGCGTTTATGGAGGGTTTTTCAGCGGTGGTTACGTTACTCTTTTAACCTCCGTTCTTATACTGAGCTTTGGTTTAAATTTTCTTCAAGTTGCGCTGATTACAAAAGTTTTCAATGTGTTTTCTTCTTTCGTGGCATGTGCATTTTTTTATTATCATAATCTCATCGACTTTCCCACAGCCCTCCCCTTGGCCGCCTCTATGTCTTTAGGTGCATTTTTCGGCGCAAGATTGGCCGTCACAAAGGGTAATTTGTGGGTGAGAAATCTGTTTATCATAGCTGTTATAATCTTGGCGATTAAATTATTAGTATTCTGACAATAAATTATGCGGCGATTTTATGCCATTCGTTTCGCAATTTCCGAAACGTGCCGACCCTGAAACTTTGCCATAGATAGTTCGATTTTAGAAGGACTTCTCGAACCATCTGCTCCGGCTATTGTGCCGCTGCCCAAAGGAGAACCGCCTTTTGCCTGGGACAGATCCAGTAAATCCTGACATGAATAGGGCAGGCCAACAACAACCATTCCATGGTGGAACAACGTTGTATGAAATGATTGAATTGTAGTTTCATTTCCCCCGCCGGTACCCGTGCTTGTAAATACACTGCCGATTTTCCCTACCAAAGCTCCCTGCAGCCATAAACTACCCGTTTGGTCAAGAAAATTGCGCATTTGGGATGCCATGTTTCCAAATCGAGTCGGAGTCCCAAAAATAATCGCATCATATTGACCTAATTCCTTGGGCTCAGCTATAGGAGCATCCTGGTCCAGCTTTGCACCGGCTTTCCCTGCAGCTTCTTCAGACATCAGTTCCGGCACTCTCTTTACTATTACTTCCACACCTTCGACAGAGCTTGCGCCTTCAGCAACTCCTTTTGCCATCGTTTCTATATGGCCATACATTGAGTAATATAATATTAGAATCTTTTTCATTGTTCTTCCTCTCTAAAAAGCAAACATAATGCCGATTTATCGCCTCTAACGAACCAATTTGTCGAATTGTTTTTATAACTTCTCCTTTACGGTATACAGCCACCATCTAGTTTTATTTTTCCGCTTTGCTCTTGGCTGTCGCTCAAAGTATATTGTTGCCTCTGAGCCGTCGGAACATCTGACCTTAAACCAGTGTTTTCTCAGATACATATTCGGGCCGCCGCTTTTGCATCTGCCTAATTCTTCCCATTTGTCCAGCACTTCAACAACAACGTATTCTTTATCGCGCCATACGAACCGGCTTGGCAATCCCGGCTCGCCTCGAGCCATACTAATAGTATCAAAAGTACCTTCAACAGGTTTAATTGGCTCACTTATAAACTTATCCTCCATCTTTTTCTCCGCTGTTAAACGACCCCAATTCGATTAAATTACCATCCGGGTCGGCGACCATGGAAGAACGCTGTCCCCACGGCATGTCACGAGGCTCCCTAATCGCTCTTGCCCCTGCTTTGACAAACTGGTCGAACTTGCGATCCACATCCTTGTAATAAGGCAGATCTATGGCAAGTTCAAAAGTACCATTAAGCCCATCTGGATATGTAGGAGTTACACCAAGCCATTCGGGCAACATCACTCGCTCAAAGGCAGCAAAGCGAATGCCATCGTGGTTGAATTCTGCGTATGATTCATCTGTTTGCTTTACTTCGAGCCCAATTACATCTCGGTAAAAATCGATCGTTTTTTGAAGGTCGTTGACAAAAATACCTATCATATCAAACCGAATACTCATTTTATGAGCCTCCTTTCTTTTTGGATCATCTACTTTTCTAGTCATTTCTATTTTGTCTTCCATTTTACTGCCGTCTGGCAGATTGTATTTGTGATTAAGCGTAAACTTGTTGTCGTTAATTTTTTCTATAATGCGTACACTTGTAGCACCTTGGCCTTGGCCAGACCACACCCATTCCATAATCTCTCTATTCTTTTCCAACCTGCCAGTGCCTGTGGCTATACAACGCTGGCTATCAAAAAAATATCCAATCCTTTCGCCAGTCGTTGGGTCGATTGTCTGAATATACAGCGATTTGTAAGGCATACTCACGAATCTTTCCAGATCTTCTTCAGAAGCGTTTGTGGTCTCTTTAAGCGCCTCCTTAAGTTGTTTCTTTTGCTCATCAGTCATCTCGCCTGTCTCGGGCCAGCTTTTCCAAATTAAAAACTGCCCATTCAAACATGGCTCTATTGTAAATCCGGATTCTCCTTCCTCATTTGATTCGCCCACGCCTTCGGCCTCATCCCCAAGAAAATCTGAGTGGCCTGAAACGGCTTTCCACTTGCCGGTAAGCCACTTGCTCCATTCACCATCAAGGGGTTCCGGCTGCAATGAGTACGAACCGTTCTCTTTTACCGTTTCTTTTTCCTGTTCCGTCCCTTTCTCCTGAATCGTGCACGAAGCCATGCTTATTATTAAAACGAAAAGCAGAATAGATAAATGTTTTATTTGGGGTCTCCTTTTATCTTTTAATTGTTCAACAATTCGATTTTAAGTTATGTTTACTACAGGAAGTTTCATCTGACTTATTTTACAAATCGGCTTTAAGAGCAGAATCCATCCACTCATGAACGATGACACCCTTGTCCTTACACCGCTGAATGAGGTCCGCGTGACTCCTGCCCCAACTACTGATCAGTCCACCTTGCTGGTTGTGAACCAGATTGTACCAGAGACAGGCCGCCAGCCATTCTTTTACCGGAGTCCTTTCCTCACCAAGACAGGCGTAAACCCGAAGGATGTTGTTTCTTGGATCAAAGCCAAGGTCGATGTGTCCGAGATCCAAAAGGAGGAATTGCAGGGGGACACGCATCAGCCACCTGTCTAGGCCCAGTGCATAGCCAAACAGCATATGGCCCAGACGTTGTTTTTCGGCTTGGGCCTTGCGCGTGGGGATACCTAATCGACCGGTGCCGATGCCGTGAATCCAGCTTTCAATGTAGCGAAACGTGTTATGGTGACAGTCAGAGGCCGTGTGGATTCCGGACGCGATAGCGCAGCAGGTTTTGTACAGTTCCTGCTTCTGCCTGCCCTTCAGCTTATCGAGCGTTTCTCGATATGCGGGATCCCATTCAGGACGGATCTTCGGCACTCCGGCCTGGTCTGAGATTTCTGCATCCAGACGGGGACCGCGTCCGTTTTCATCATAAAACACGTCCTTTCCCAGGGCCTCCATGTCCAGCGCTGATCCCTCCAGGGAGGATTGGGGATCGGTCCCGGTGTAATTGAGCTTGATGAAAAAGTCAAACGTCAGGAGCATCCGATCCAGCATCTTCTTCTGGACCTTGCTTAAGTCCGAAACCGCACCGAGCCATTGGTAGGACCGATTGATAAATCCCGCCGCCTCCGGGTACGCCTTGATGGCGTTTTGTTTAGGTTCACCCGCTATATACGCGTTTAATACGGCATGGATGGTTTTGAGACTTTCCATTTGTCGCGGCTGGCTGGTCTTCAACTGGCACCCCATACCCGAGCACAGGCATCCGTTTTTGAAAGATGACCGTTCCAGTTTCCCCCGAGCAATGGCAAACAGTAACTCGTCCACGGTAACCGGCAGGCCACAATCACAGGGAATAAGACCGGTGATGTGGCAGCGAAGCAGACGAATGCTATCGGTCAGTGGTCCCAGCTTGCTCTGCATTTTATGCAGGCACTTGACCGTATCGTCCAATGCATCTTCCTTCCATCCACCCTCCTTATCCGGAAAGATCCACGGAATAGTACACCACTGGCGTATGAGGTTGCCTTCATCGTCCGAATGGAGTGTGGTAGTCATTTCGTTCTCACGGACGGGCGTAGAGGAAGTTTCTCCGGTGTACACCGCTTCAAATCCAGGAGATACCTGGTCGTAGGGCACTAATGTATCTTTCCTCTTAGTCATAATCTCTCCTTTCATAAATCGTAACCGTAAAAGACTGCCATTTCGTTCTCCTTATTTATCGCACACGAGGTTAAGCCTAACATCGCAACGAGCACTATAATAGATAATTTTTTCACACCAGACCTTTCATCTTTTATCCATAATCCAAAATCTTAGCTAACGATTGAGCCCACCGGCGTCGCGCATGCGGCGCACAATTTCAGCCGCTGGTTCGGCAGTATTTGCTTTCAGTCAAAAGTCTAACTGGACTCTTTCTATTTTGTCAAGTGACGCTGCCAGCCATTTTCGCCTGTCGCCAAAACACAAGGATGAGAACACCCAACACCGTGCAGGATACAAAATCACCCAGGAACCACAGAACTGGCATTGACACTACCAGCCCCGTTATCCCGCAGACAACACCTAAACACATCGCAGCCAGGCCAGTGAATGGTATCATTACTCCATATTTCATAGGGTCCAGTGCCAGAATGACAAAAAATACCCCTACCCCAGCATAAGTAGCTGACATCACACGAACTGCGTACTCGACCAGCGGCGAATCCGGAAGATGAAGTGATTCAATCCCAAAGTATTTGGCAATGGATTCCCATGCCGAGATAGGCAGGAACATCCCAAATGCACTCAGCAAGCACAAAATACCGGCTATCCACAGACAAACCTTTAGTGCACGCATTTGTATCTCCTTTCAATAAATAGCAAACTTTTTGTCATTTGTTTTTCACGGTCTCGTTCAATTCAGAGATGCGAAGCTCCAGCCTCTTTACTTCTTGTTTATCCCCTAAATTTATTCACCAGTCACACGTACCACGGGATCCCGCAGAAGATTGCAGCGCAGCCCCACCAACACCTTCTTATGCTGTTACCGGCAACACACTAACGCGAGTTGGTAACGCTAATTTAGGTCCTTGTCTCTCCAGTATTTCGTTCCAGCCACGGTTGCCTGGAGTGCCAGGCCCGATTCCGTCATGGAATACGCTTCAATAGGACCTATCGCACCTTCACCGCTTAATTCTCCTCCGGTTTCGCCTGCTTTTGCCGCAGCATCGGCATGGCCGCCAAACTTCCAACCGCTCTCGACAAATGTCCTGAGGGTTTCTTGAGAATTAAAAATCAATACCTGTCTGTAATCTTTGGCACCCAGTCCAGGACCGATGCCGCCTAATGCCATTTTCATATATGTTCGATGCCCTGTCGAATTATCAACAACAACACCGTATCCGCCGCCGGCGCTCACCAGGATTAGATTCACATTGGCATTGGAAAAAGCTCCATACCCTGCAGCTTCTTTGATTTTATCTTTCGTTGAGGGCCTTTCTTGATAAAGTCTTTCAAGAGTTTCTGTCTCCATATCGCCAATCAACTGTTTTCTTTGAGCTACTGGAAGTCTTGCACTTGGGCCGCAGCCCGACATCAAGCTTAGAACTGTGATAACAACCAAAAAAGAAAAGATTGTTTTTTTCATTTTTATTCTCCAATAATTAATCTGAGATTTCCAATTTATACCTGCTCAGCTACACCGCTGAGTCTTACTTCCAATAGAATAACAAGTCTTTATTGAGAATTCGAGCTTTAATTTCCGGGCAAAATTAACTCTCAGAGTATCCCTGCGTCAAGAATAAATTTGAAAAATTTCGCCTGTTCTCTGGATATCCCGTCTACATCAACGTTTTGACTTGACTTTCGGCTATTCAACCTTACAATACGACCAGTATCAAGTTTTAATGCTAAATATCTGAAGGACTGCGGTAGTGTTAGACTAAGGAAACAAAATACAACAGAGTGTTAAGTTGCTTTGTTGAAGTCCAGATAAGCGTTCTGGCAGATGGTGTTGGACTATACCAATTTTGTTTCTTTGACTTTGCCGTGGTTTTTTCATTGTCAACGGGTCAATGACTCATCTGAAGGCAATCGTCCAGTCACTATCTTTTGCAATTTCCAAACTTATTATCAAAACGCTCTATGTGTTTAGACTGGAGTAGTTAACCATGACAAAAGAATGCGTGATTTTTAACGAGGTCGTATTTCTCTACGACTCTTCCAGTTTGCCAGTATTTGATGGCTTATCGGTTCGGCTGGGAGTCGGATGGACTGGCATTATCGGCCCGAATGGTTCCGGCAAGACAACGTTTCTGCGACTTGCCTGTGGTAAGCTTATCCCGCTTCGCGGCAGCGTAAATTCACCAGATAAAGTAATTTACTGCCCACAGCGAACAGACCAGATGCCTCCTGAACTTGAAGCATTTGTCAAAACAAATAGCCATATCGCCTGTACCCTTCGCGGCCAATTGAAGATTCAAGAGGACTGGGTATCACGTTGGGAGACGCTCAGCCACGGTGAGCGTAAACGAGCACAGATAGCTGTTGCATTGTGGCAGCAGCCACGGGTTCTGGCAATCGATGAACCTACGAATCACATCGACCTTGAAGCTCGCCAACTTCTTGCGGAGGCTTTGCGTTCTTTTCGCGGGATTGGTTTGCTGATAAGCCACGACCGTGATATGCTTGACAACCTTTGCAGGCAAACATTGTTTATTGAGCTGCCAAACGCTATCCTTCGACCCGGCGGATATACCAAAGCCCTTGAATTAGCCAAGGCAGAACAACAGCGTTCACTAAAATTACGCACCAAAGCCAAACGTAAACTTACCAAACTGCAACGCGAGATATCCAACCGAGCCAGAGAAGCTGTTAAATCAAATCGAAAGCGATCCAAGCGTGGTCTATCCCCAAAAGACCACGATGCACGATTTGTTCGTGGACTAGCAAGATACTCAGGCAAAGATGGGCAGGCAGGACGCAAGCTCCGTCAGCTGAATGGACGACAACAGCGAGCCCAAGCTGAACTGGCAAACACTTATGTTAAGAAACAACAACAGCTTGGTATTAATATTTGTGGTGAGCGTTCAGGGCGTAATACGCTGTTTCGTTTACCGGCTGGCTCAATTAAACTTGGCAATGAAGTGCCGTTGGTATTTCCCGAACTATCCATTACACCACAAGACCGAATTGCAATTATCGGCTCGAATGGTAGCGGAAAAAGCACACTTATTCAGCACATAGTAAATCGGTTGGATTTACCTGAACAGAAATTCGTTTACATACCTCAGGAAATAGACCGGTTAAAAGCAAGACAGATTGTAAATTCCGTTCGTAACCTGCCAAAGATAAAACTTGGTGATGCTATGACTTTTGTCAGTTGTCTTGGTTCTGACCCACAGTGCCTTATGGAAACTGCCGAGCCAAGTCCGGGTGAATTAAGAAAACTTATGCTTGCCGTCGGAATGGCAGACCAACCACATCTAATTGTTATGGACGAACCAACAAATCATCTTGATTTGCCATCAATTAATTGCCTTGAGTCAGCTCTGAATAATTGTGTTTGCTCGTTGCTTTTGGTCAGCCACGATTTGCGTTTTCTTCAGAAATTATGCCGAACATGCTGGGAAATAACTTTAGTTGAAGACAATCATGACAATACGAAGGCATGCTTAGTAATAAGCAACATAAATAATCCCCCATTGCTCAAAAAATATGGTAAGCCATATCAATGAATTATGCGGACATGGCCTCGATAAGCCCTGTACTATCAATTTCTAAATTCTGTGCACAAATTTATCTTCCAAATCCGTATCTGAGTGCAATTGACAATGAGGTGCGGTTGATATATCTTATCGTTAGTGATGCTGGTATTGCTCAATACAAACAGAATGGCTCCGCCGATTGGGCCTATAGGTCTCGACTATGTAGCTGGTGCCGTAAAAAGTGCCGGTATAGATGTCGATGTTCTGGACTTGTGTTTGTCTGATGATGCTTCGATGGCGCTTCGGAAGTATTTTGCCACGCACGAGGTAAAACTGGTTGGGATTTCATTTCGGAATGTGGACGATTGTTTCTGGCCGAGTGCGGCCTGGTTCCTGCCGGAGTTGAGAAAGACCGTCACTGCCATTCGGAATATGACATTCGCACCGATAGTGCTCGGCGGCATTGGCTTTTCGATTTTTGCTGAGCAAATCGTTCGTTATACCGATGTGGAATTTGGTATTCGCGGCGACGGTGAGCAGGCAATAGTATCATTATTGGGCGAGCTGCAGGGCTCGAACCGATTCGAAAAGGTGCCCGGATTAGTTTGGCGAAAGAGCGGCCGAATATGTAGTAATCAGGCCGCCTGGCCTGAGCCGCTGAAACTATCGACGGGCCGCGATGCAATTGATAACGTTGCTTATTTTAACAAAGGCGGGCAGTGCGGCATCGAAACCAAACGCGGCTGTAACCGGCAATGCATTTATTGTGCGGACCCGCTGGCCAAGGGAACGACGCTGAGGGTTCGGGAACCGGCAGAGGTAGCAGACGAAGCCGAGGCGCTCTTGGAGAAGGGGATAGATGTTCTGCATCTTTGCGATTCGGAATTTAATATCCCGCGAGAGCACGCATTGGCGGTTTGCGAGGAATTTATACGCCGTGATCTTGGCAAGCGGCTGCAATGGTATACTTATATGGCGGTGGTGCCTTTCGATGCCGAGCTTGCCAAGACGATGAGCAGGGCCGGCTGTGTCGGCATCGACTTTACGGGGGATTCTGCCAGCAGTTCGATGCTGAAGACTTACTGTCAATCCCACGGCAAAGATGAGCTCACAACAGCAGTTCGGTTGTGCCGCGAGAACGAGATAAGGGTTATGATAGACCTGTTGTTCGGCGGGCCGGGGGAGAGGGAGGGGACGGTTAAAGAGACAATTGATTTTATTAAAAAAATCAAACCCAATTGTGCAGGAGCGGCGTTGGGGATACGAATTTATCCGAATACAACAATGGCTAAGATGGTTGCTGCGGAGGGAGAGCTCGAGACAAACCCAAATATTCATCGTAAATATGAGGGTGCAGTGGATTTTTTGAAGCCGACATTTTACATATCCGAGGCGTTGGGCGAACGGCCTGATGAACTGATTAAGGATTTGGTGGGAGATGACAAGAGGTTCTTTGTGCCGGCCAGCCCGATAGAAGAAGAAAAAATCAACCAAGAGGCCGACTCTGATTACAATTATAACGATAATACCGAACTCGTTAAAGCAATCGAAGGCGGTGCACGGGGGGCGTATTGGGATATTCTTCGTAAGCTGAGAGGGGCGTAATCAGAGCAGTAAAGGAAAACCATATTACATACATCAATCTACACGGACTTACCTTCTGCGATACAGATTATAATATACCAAAAGAGGGAATACCCAACATCGGTGATGTCGGCGATATATGGTTACCATCAGCCGTCACCTATAAAAACGGCGTCAGCGACTGTGCTTTAAAAAATAACACTATTAAAAACGTAGGTACGTATGGTCTGGAAGTAACCGGAGACGGCAACCAGATAATCGCAAATGAGATTCACGATGCCGGAAGCGGTGGGATTATAACCAGAAGTTAACGATTACATTATTGTTGGAGATAAAACATAGAAATGCGACAACGCATGCAGATCTAAATCGTCAACATCCGGACCAGCTAGGCGAGCGTTTATGCCTTAATTACTCAATGTCTCAATATTCAAATCCAAATAATACCCAGTCGCATTGTGAGCGGATACAATTTGTGGAACTCCATTCTTTATGTCAATGGTGTGACGATGTGTGTGGCCCGCCAAAACAGTTAGCAGATTTGGAGCATTAAATACTTCCTCGTAAAAATCCATTGTTACTTTGGTATGGCCTCCTTTGCGCCACTTTTCGCGTCTTTCAATTCTAAAGTTCTTGTCTGATGTTTCACCCCAGTTCGGATTTGCGCATCCAAATCCCATTGATCGTCCCGGCATATATAAAGGAATGTGCATGAGTAGTATTAACGGAATATCGTTTTGGGTTTGTACTCTGAAAAAGGCGAGTTGTTCAGGTAGAATTTCGTAGGTTGAATTATCAATACAAACAAGACGAACACCATTAAGATCGTAGGCAGCATAAAGGGGCTTGTTGCCCTGATACATCAGTTTAAGATGTTTTTCCGACCAGGTTTCCCGAAGTTGCTGCGAGCTTCCTTTCATTCCTTCGTAATGCCAATCGTGGTTTCCGGCAACGTATGCAAACGGAAGTCCTGTGTCGTTTAGTTTTTGTAAGGCCCACTCAACAGCGGCTTCCGAAGGGAAACTAAAAATATCGCCGGTGAGAGCAAGAAAATCGACCTCTTGTTTTATTGCCAGCTCCAGCGTTTGCTCAAAACTCTCTTTGGCAGAATAATTTTCACCAGTTTGAAAGTGGCTGTTGCTTTTATATTCTCTTGCCATTCTTGTGCTGAAATCAAGGTACTTAACACCTCGTTCATCATCTATTGAAAGATGTGTGTCTGTTATATGAAAAATGCGCGTTGGTTTAACCTGCGTATTGGTGTAAATGGAAACCTGGTTCTTATTAGTTGAAAAGCTACCACGGATATTCTTTATCTTTTGTCGCTCTGGTCTGCGCCAAGTAAATGAGCCAAAAGTAAATCCAAGTCCAACAAGTCCTGATGAGATCATAAATTGTCGACGGTTCATATAATTAAAGCTCCTAATTAAGGCCTTTTTCATTTTTACTCTCCTTAAAAAGGTTATTATTTTCTCCTTCTCAACATCACCGCACCGAGGCCAAGCAGTAAGAGCAAAGTCAGTTCAAGAACATATGCAAGTCCACAGCGACCGAGTCTCATTTTTGCCACACCCTGATATACTCAATCTCATAATCGGCAGGCAGCTCATCTTTATCAGGAAAACCATGCCATATGAAGGCTTCAGAGTCCATCCAGATGTTCATCTCTTCCGTCAAACACCAGAACTTTCCTATTGACTCTTTGGAAGCGGATTTTACTAACTCGCCGTCTGCAAAGAATTTCAAACCATTTTCATCCCATTCACAGCCATATATGTGAAACCCACTGGCTACCCGCCATGGCAACGACACATTTTCTTTCCAGAATTCATTTTGCCAATCTTGCAAATTCCTATTATGGATGCAGAACTCATAGAGAGTATCGAAGTCTTCACGAACCTTCGAATCGCCTACAAACTCAAAGATATCCAACTCGGATTTCGGTCCTGTTGCCCAGAAAGAGCTTGTAAATGACACATCGGCAGCTTTACACTTGATTTCCATATAGCCGTATTTTGTAGTTTTTTGGCTGATGACCGCTGCCGTGGTGTATATATAATGGCCCTCAGCAAAATCATATTCAGGCTCCCATTTGGTCCTTAACTTGAGCTTGCCATCTTCGACGATGGCGTTTTCAGGTACAAACTGGGAAGGGTTTCGACCTTTCCAGTACTTGTACTTGCCATCTGTTCCTTGGACTAACCATTTAGCTGCATCGATGATGTCACCCTCAAACTCGTCACTCATATCTTCTTTCAGGGCCCAATTGCCACTGTTTTCCAGATCGGATGCTGGATAGAGCGCTGTGGATTTGCTCTCTTTTAACAACGGATCTTTAGAGCCACGAACTTGATCTTTTACACAGCCACAGAAAAACAAGCTGATAATCAACAAGAGTACCAATAATTTTACCTTCATTTTTTTCT
>JBHPEQ010000061.1:0-16020 GCA_042576845.1 Planctomycetota bacterium | reverse complement strand
TAGCCACCTTTTTTCCTTTCATATACTTTGGCCGGGCAAAACCTTGTACGCTTTGTCGGTTTGCTCGGTTGTTGTTACCTGTCGGCTCCAAGACCGGCAGCTCTCTTAGCTGATTCGACTGTATTATAAAGCAGCATAGTTATTGTCATCGGGCCTACTCCACCTGGCACAGGAGTAATAAGTGAGGCCTTTTCCATAACCTTCTCGAAATCCACGTCGCCCACAAGGCGATAACCTTTCTTTTTCGTTGCATCTTCTACACGGTTGACGCCTACGTCAATCACCACCGCACCTTCTTTTATCATATCTGCCGTAATTGTATTGGGCCTGCCCGCAGCCGCGATGACGATATCTGCCTGCTTTGTGTGATGGGCCAAGTCCTTGGTGCGGGTATGACAGACCATAACCGTAGCATTTCCAGTCTTGTTTTTTTGCATAAGCATGTTCGCCAAAGGCTTACCCACGATGTTGCTTCGGCCGACGATTACTACGTTAGCTCCCTCAATGGTTACGCCGCTGCGAATCAGCAGTTGAATAATCCCGTGCGGTGTGCAGGGCAGAAACGCCTTTTCACCTACCACCATTTTGCCCACGTTGATCGGGTGAAACCCATCCACATCTTTGGCAGGATCAATCGCCAGAAGGACATCGGATTCATTAAGGTGTTTGGGCAGAGGCAGCTGAACCAAAATGCCGTTGACTTTCGTGTCTGCATTCATCTTTTTTACCAGAGCTATCAAATCTTCCTGCGAGGCCTCATCTGGCAGACGGTTATCATCGGAATAAATACCAATCTCTTCGCAGGTACGCTCTTTCGCCGTCACATAGGACCTTGAGGCGGGGTCATCGCCGACTAATATAACCCCCAGTCCCGGCACAATGCCTTTTTGTTTGAGTTTGGCCACTTCTGCCTTTAGTTCTGCCCGCATCTCCGCGGCCACTTGCTTACCATCGATAATCTTCGCTGTCATCGGTTACTCCTTAAAACTCCCATAAAAAACTTTACTCGAGGTTCGTGTGTCGCTTACTTATTTGCTTTTTTGAAATTCCTTCCCGCTCAATCATAGAATAAATTATCGAGTCAAAATACAAGACCAATGCTTGTTCAAACAATGTATTGTTGCAGGGACCAATGCCATACTTATAACACCTTTCAATATCCTTATCCATAACCGGCAGCATCACAACATCGTCAGCACTAGCGGCCAAGACAGATTCGGCAATCGCTGTCACCGCTACAATCTTTGCCCCTGATTCGCGTGCGATACGTGCCAAATCTACCGTAGTTGTTGTGGTACCTGAACAGGAAATGGCCAGAAGCAAATCGTCCTTCTTTATTCTGGGACATGTCACTTCATCGGGCACGTGTACGTCAAATCCCATTTGCATCAGACGTATCGCAAACCATCCTGTCAACAACCTGGACCTTCCCCTGCCGGTAACAAATATCCTTCTGGCTCGCAGGACCGTTTGAACCAATCGTTCTGTGGCCAGCTCATCTATATGATCGAACAGTAATCTGATACCTTCAAATTGACTCGCAGCAATTTCGAAAACATTACTGTTCGCCTTTTTCTTTGCCATGGGATTTTTTCCTTAAATGCTCCCAGCGCATCAACTCGGAAACGTTCCCGAGTGTACTGCCGTCATCGATTTCGGTCATCTCTCGCTCTTCTCGTTCAACAACTGCTTGTGCCCGGTTCGCAACTTCCACGGTTTTCTCTTGAGGAATTACCACAACTCCATCATCATCACCTATAATCCAGTCACCGGTACGAACATACTGACCACTGATTTTCACTGGCACATCAATCATACCTTGCCCCTTCGGCTCACCAGCCACGGGAGTTATAAGTTTTGCAAAGGCGGGAAACCTCATCTGGCGTATATTTGCAATGTCTCGAATAGCGCCATTAATCACTACTCCAGCCAGCTTACGCTGCAAACAGCTTTTCGTAGCCTTTTCACCCCAGATTGCTGGAGGCATACCACCTGCATCTATCACGAGTACCTGTCCTTCCTCGGCAACATCTATCGCTTCAACCGGCTTGCTCCAATCGCCCGGGTAAGTCCACACGGTCAAAGCCCGTCCAACCATCTTCACTCCCTGGATTATTGGCTTAATGCCGGCTAATTCACCTGTGTTGTGCATCGCTTCAGTCACATCAGCGGCAGAAGTCTTTGCCAAAATCTCGGCGATGCCTCTCTCGTCACCACGTTTGAAGAACGTAGTCTTAACTCGGACACCTGTAGTGATAACCTTCTTCAAAGTCTCTGTTGCTCTTTTGGCATCAGGAGATTTTGTAATCGCGCCGCCTACAATCACTATTGTCGCACCTGCTTCGATCGCATCTGCCGCAGTTTCAGAGTTAATACCTCCCGCAACTGCAACCGGAATGCTAACCGCTAATACCGCCGCTTTCAGGTCATCAAAGGGCAACTCGCCTCGCATTTGCATATCTATCGGCGTATGAATGCAAACCGAGGATGCACCCATAAATTCAACTTCCTTGGCCCGTTGAACCATCCGTTCTCTGCTCTCCAACCCGAGCAGGTCAACGGTGATTTTGGCATCATAGCGCCGAGCTGCCTCAATGCATTCCTTTATGGTAGCATCAGATGCCGGGCCGAGTACATGAACAATGTTAGCGCCAGCCTTGACTGCACATTCGGTCTCCAACCGGCCAGCATCCATTGTTTTCATATCAGCGACTATCGTCGCAGACGGAAACTCGCGTCGCAAAGCTCTTACAGCATCCAACCCTTCGCTTTTGATAAGAGGCGTTCCTGCTTCCAGCCAGTCCACACCTCCTTCCACCGCTTCTTTAGCCACCTTCAAGGCACGGCCAAGGTTTTCGTGGTCCAATGCTAATTGTAATATAGGTTGCATATGGCTCAGTACCTAAATTTGGATGCTTCCACACCGCAACATAGCATCCACGGGACATAACTTGCTGCTGCTGTTTTTCTTGTTGGCAACATAATTATATTGTGGGAGCACCAAAGCCCTTATTCATGTTTTTGTAATATAATAACGCCTCGTTGTTGCCTGTCAAATCTTATTTCATTTCAAGCGTAACCGGTCAGTTATGGGTGGGTTAATCGGTTTCTTGTGCTGGACTTTTATGAGTTCAAAACCCCCTGTTTCCCATGGCCGAAATGCGGTTTTACTGTCTGCCGAATAGCTATCGGGCGCAATGGTCAAATGTGGAAATCTTTTTGAAAAAATATTTCTCCGCTGTGTCCTAAAGCGGTTCTTTTCTCAGATTTTCCAAATCTCAGGGTCTTATTCCGAGTTGCCCTCCCTCTCAGACTCAGGTCTAAAGCACGAACCTCCGATAATCAGCCCCTCCGGCTTCCAGACTCTCGCTCAGGCCGATTCGCAGTATACCAACCTTGCGTTTTCTGAAATTACTATCCACCACCCATCTAAAGGCTTAGAACAAACAATGTAGACGAAAATAAGTTGTCCTAAGGTAACAGCTTAATATAATATGATATGGCAAAGGCCGACAATGCCGGCCTAAAGACAAAAGAAAAGTGCAAACAGGAGGACCAAACATGGTTACCATAAACAAGAGACGGCGTGAATTTTTGAAGGCAGCCGGTTTGACAGCTGCATCGCTGACCTTGCCTGGCTGTAAGAGTATTTCGCTGCAGCTTGCAGGTAAGCCACCCCACCCTCGGCCTAACATACTATTTATTTTCTCCGACGACCACGCCTGCCAGGCCATCAGCTCTTACGGCTCAAGAATTAACAAAACGCCCAATATTGACCGAATTGCCGCACAGGGTGCGATTTTCCTGAATAACTTTTGTGGCAACTCGATTTGCGCTCCAAGCCGAGCCACCGTCCTGACTGGAAAGCACAGTCACATTCACGGCAAAATTGATAATCTCGTCCCTTTCGATAACACTCAACCAACCTTCCCAATGTATTTGAAAAAGGCCGGCTACCAAACCGCCGTAATGGGTAAATGGCACATGGACGCTGACCCGATAGGTCTTGACTATTGGCAGATTCTTTCAGGCCAGGGACGCTACTACAACCCCGAATTCACTTCCCCCCGGGGCAGCAAGCAATATGAAGGATATGCCACCGACCTCATCACTGACCTGACGCTCGATTGGCTCAAAAACGGCAGGGATACTAAAAGACCATTTCTTCTGATGTGTAACCACAAAGCTCCGCACCGTATTTGGGCGCCGGGCCCTGAGCATCTTACAATGTATGACAACATTGAAATTCCCGAACCGCTTACTTTATTTGATGATTACTCTCATCGAAGCCCTGTTCTCAAACAAAACGAGACGATGATAGCCAGGCACATGATGTACGACTATGATTTGAAAGTGCCGGGTCTCGGAATACCAGATGACCTCGGACGTGATTACAAAAACTTTGAATATGAAGCAATGACAGATGAGCAAAAAAAGTTGTGGGATGCCGCATATGGCCCAAAGAATGAAAAATTCAAAAAAAGCAATCTGCGGGGCAAAGACCTTGTCCGTTGGAAGTACCAGCGCTACATAAAGGATTACCTGCGCTGCGTTGATTCCGTAGACGACAGTGTCGGACGCTTGCTCGACTATCTTGAGAAGGTCGGCCTTTCCAAAAACACTCTCGTAGTTTACAGCTCCGACCAGGGCTTCTATCTCGGCGAGCATGGCTGGTATGACAAACGATGGATGTACGAGGAATCTTTTCGCATGCCGCTGCTCGTCAAATGGCCGGGAATAATAAAACCCGGCACAAAAGTCAGTGCTCTGACACAGAACATTGATTTTGCTCCAACCTTTCTCAATGTCGCAAACCTTCCGATGCCGGATGATATGCAGGGCCAAAGCTTAGTCCCTCTCTTCAAAGGCCGAACACCACCAAACTGGCGTGATGCTGTATACTATCATTACTATGAAGAAGGCGAGCACAATGTTCCCCGTCACGAAGGAGTGCGTGATTCCCGCTACAAGCTCATACATTTCTATGGCGTTGGTGACTGGGAATTATTCGACCTTCAAAAAGACCCCCACGAACTAAAAAGCGTCTATAACGACCCCGCTTATTCCCACATCGTCAAAAAAATGAAAGAAAAACTAACCGCCCTGAAAAAACAATACAAAGTCGATTAACGATTGTCATCCTGAGCGAACCGTCGCAATATATTTCAGCTTCTTACTTGCTTAGCTTAACTATCCAGTCGATTATTTCGTTACGGACGGTATCCATATCTGTTCCAGGTGAGATAACAGTATTGCCGGCACCGTCCCAATATAATTCTCCGACTATGCGAAGATTATTTATAAAGGCCTTTGCGTCTTCAGCATTTTTATCTTTGCCGTTTCTTTCGGCATGTTTGATAGCCTTTTTCAACGTCGCCAAATACCGCAAATCATCGATACCTTCGCGATAACCCTCCCACTGAATTGTATCAATCACGCCGTTTACGGTTGGGTAAACCATATTGTGGGAGCGGAATTGTCCCTGGTTAAAGTCGTTCCAGGTTTCATAGTATATAAAATCCATCCCGCCATCGTAGCCATTGACTGCCAGAAGCAGCCCATAGTTTCTCCGGTAAACTTCCGGGTCTTCCAGACCCGCCTGAGGATTTCCGTAGCTGAATATTTTGTGTCCCTTGGCATGCCAAAGATTAGATATCTGTTTAGTAGGCTGATAACATCGGACCATAACATCCTGAATGTCACCCATCATCGCAAAGTTGTCCCAGTAGCCAGCGACAAAGATTTTTCCTCCTATTTTGCGAATCTTCTGCCACTTCGTGCGCTGGGCCTTGAGAGCATCACCGCTTGCTTCATCTTCACCATAGAAATACACATCTGTGTATCCGAACTCCTTTGCTATTGAGATAATTTCCTTCAGCGTCTCAAGGGGCAAATCTGTGCCCGCACCTAAGTAGTAAAGGTGGTCATTTTTCATCCCGACTTCCTTGCGTAATTGAAGTTCTTTTCTAAGTAGCTCTGTCTCAAATGGCACCCCTACAGTAGGATTGTCCACACCGTGAGCCAAAAGATTCTCAAGCTCTGCCCTGAATTGCGATTCGGTTCGCAGATTGCTGGATAGTGTCCCCTTGTTCTCCTTATTCAGGCCGTTACCCCAATGGTAATAGATGCTCGATTCAAGCTCATTTTCTGCCAGCTCGAATTCAAGCACTTCGGCCTGCAGCTTGAGTGTTTCAAGAACTTCATTTCCCGAACGCAGTTCTATTTCACCCTCATACTTACCTGCCCCGGTATCTTGGGGAACATGCACTGTAACCCAGAATTGTTTTGCGGTCTTTTTTGGAATTGACACAGGCTGTAAGGTTTTTGCATCAGTGGCAGGGCAGGCCTCGACAGAAAAATCGTTTTCTTCATCTGTCGGTTCAGCTTTAGTAACACAACGCCATTTCGTCTTTCCATCAGGGAAAGTCAACTTCACATAGCTGTGCTTGTTCTCGTCGTCATTGCGTATCAGACTATCGTCTTTGAGCAGCAGTTCCGGCATCAACAGACGCATATTCTGGTTAACCGGCGCGCCGTCACCAATTTGGTCTCCCGCCTGGTACCATCGTTTTACCGTTCGGATGTCCACAGCACTTGCCGGGATACGACCAGCCGAACCTGTAAGGTCAGCGCATTTTATGCTTAGAACAATAGCTTCCTGTAATGTCTGGGCTACAAATGAGGCCGGCTCATATTCACCCCTGCAGGCCCGAATAGACAGGATCCGGAAAGGAGTCTTCGGTGCCTTAAAATCCAGCAGAATTTGGCGTTTGGTAATTGCTTTAACACCATAAGCAACCAGCTTGTCGTTGGCTTGGGCACAAAAAGAAAAAGAAGCTATCATCCATAACAACACTAAAATTCTGTGGGCTCTAATATTCATAGTTTTAGTTCCTTAAAGATTTTTTAAGCTGGCATTTCACATAATAAATACTCGGCTGCACAACATAGTCTTTATACATCTTTATTCGACTCGTATCACCCTATGGGCCGTATATTCCTGTCCAAACATATCCTTCGTCCGCACATAAATGACATGCCCTCCCCTCGAAAGGTTGGCAGGCAATTTGCCCACCCAAAGATGTGTTACCATAGATAATGGATGACCCTCTGGAACAACTTTCTGCAGGTATGGGTCCTCTCGTGCCTGGCGACTCAATAAAGTCCATTGTTTTGAATCATCCAGTTTCATTTGTACCCTGGACCGCTCCGAGCCGAAAAATACATTCACTACAACCTCTGTTTCACCAGCATCGGAAGCCTTAATCATGTCTGGTGTATAAATGTGCATCTGCTCATCAGCCGGCCGGCGAGGGGCCTTGAAACGTATCTTATACTGATTACCATTAAATGTTACAATCAAATATCCGTTCGGTGAACCGCAGTGTGTCATTGCCGCTGGAATACCGTACTCGTCTTTTACCCCAAGCCAGTGTATACCGCAAGTCGCGCCGGCAACTACATGGTGGTGCAAGCCTGAACCTTCCCATCCCTCATCTGCACCAATAAATAGCTGCCGAATCTCATGGTTGTGACCGGCTAAAGAAAGCGTATAATCCCTGTCCTTTAAAAGTGAAAACAATACGCTGGCATCTACCTCATCCAGCGGTATATGCATCATCAGCACCACCAATGCATCTTTCGGCACATATTTTAAGTCATTCTTGATAAATTCAAGTTGCTGTTCATTAAAACCGCCTGAATAACTTTCACCCTCACCGTGATAGATAACGTCATCAACGCAGATAAAATGCACTGCACCCCAGTTAAAACTGTACGTTGCGGGCCCGAGAATTCGCTTCCATGTTTCGTTGGCCAGTTCATCTGAGTTAACATCAAGATTCATATCATGGTTGCCGGGAACATTAAACAAGGCAATCCCGATCCTTCCCATAACATTATTATATGGCTCATAAAGGTTAAGCAAATCCGCCATCAGGTCTCCAAGAGCTGTTCCGAAAGCAGCATTGGTTCCTACCAATTCCTCCACAATATCGTGTGCCAGATGATTAATGTCCCCAATATTATTTGGCTGCGGGTCACCGAAAATAATTACCTCGAACTCATCTTTTTCCGGCCGTCTTATCAATCCAAAATCTACCGATTCAGGCAAAGCACCCGTCGGCGCCACCCCGCGATATTCCAGTTCTATCGGCGAGCCGCTCGGCTTATGCACATAATAAAACTTCGGCAGGTTGTTTTCATCCAATGCTACCATGTAGTCACGTGGCTTTATAAGGAATATCACAGTATCATCTTTCACTTTCAATTCATATCTACCGCTGGAATCTGTTGCAACGACCTCTCTTCCGTTTGAAACTCGCACACCCCCCAAACCTTGCTCGCTCGCCTCACGCTGACCGTTGCCGTTTTCATCAACATAAACATAGCCGCTCGCAATCTGCTCAGCATAAGCTGTCCCTGTTAATACGGCTCCAAAACACACCACCAGCAATAACAGCATAAAAGCGTATCTTGACACAATACAACCTCCGTTCATTTCTTTAAGGAAGTGTCAATCCTTGTTCATCTTCGGCTTATTGCTCTTTGTGCTTAGCAGTAAGACTCTTAAACAAGGAGCGAATGTTAAAAAATCCGCCTATCGTAACAACCACTGCCAGTGCGGCAAAAATACCTATACTCGCAAAAAGCGAAATCGTCCAGAAAATCTTCCAAAAAACCATATTTTTTATTCCTTATAATGCTCTTGTTGATTAAATGCCGGACCTTTATCAGGAAACATAATTGACCCAATTATCATTAATAAAATCGCAAGGACTATAGTCCCTAATCCTATCATTGCGCTGGTAATTTTCTCAACGCCAAAAAAGCTCTGTACCGGATCAAAAAACCAATCCATACGCTTTTGTATCGGTGCTAAACCTACAATCGTCAAAAAACCGGCTGTCAGTGACAAATACGCACCGGTCCTGCTGGCTCTTTTCCAGTAAAGACCAAAAGCCAGCAAACAAAAACCTCCTATAAGATATATAGAACCCGAGATTGCCATATAATCCCACAAATCCAGTTCAAGCGGATACCACAATCCCCAAACAAGCAGAAAGATACCTATCACTGGAATAAAAATACGTGTCAGTAACAGCCTGGTTTTGGACGAGAGGCCATTCTTAAACCATGGTGCAACTACATCCTGAGTCAGCACCGAGCTCCAGCATAATAGATAACTATCATGTGTCGACATAAATGCCGCCACCATCCCCGCTGTAACAAAACCTAATAAACCGGCAGGAAGCAGCTTACTTAGAAAAATCGGCAGTGCCAAAAGAGTCATCTGTGAATCAACGCCTCCTGACTCTGGGAAAAAGTACTGCTTCAATTCTGGTGTTTTGTATATAAAGACACAGGCGGAAATACCGAGAAAATAAGGAAGCAGAAAACGAATCAAAAAGCCGATGGAGGATAAAGTATAAATCCTCTTAACAATTTTAGCACTCGCCGCAGAACAAGCTCGTATAACTGCAGTTTGCCATACCGCACAACTGCCTAAACCAATAAAAAACATCCACAGTGCATACGACCATCCAAAACCTTCCTCATGTCCGGGATCAAATCCTGCCGCCCCTTTTACCTGAAATATCGTGTCAACTATTTCCTCATAACCGAAGTAATGTATCGACATAAAACATGCTGCCAAAAGACTGAAGGAAAGAACCACAAACTGTATATAATCCAGAATCACAACTGAAACCATCCCGCCGAGCGATGTATAAAGCAACACCATCAGAAGTAAAACTGTCATAATAATCTTCAGATGAATATCGGTTGTCATCCCGGTTATCCCCATCATAAACAATGTCCCTGCCTTCAGAAACATACCCATATTCAATATCCCGGAAAAAGCCAATATTGCCCCGCCTAAAATACGAACCTTACGGCCAAAGCGCTTCTCGTAGAATTCCGGAATAGTCATAACTTGCATTCTTCTCAGAGGCACCACTATAAAACCCGTCAATCCCACAAATAAGGTTGCAACCGCTGCGACAATCGCTATATGAAACGCAGCAAAACCACCGTTAAAACCCTTCTGCGCAGAATACATTACGGTAACCAGACCAAGCTCCGTCCCTATCATTGTTGCAATTGCCAGAAAGGTCTTTAATCCTCGCCCGGCAACGATGAAATCCGTCACGTTGGCAATATATTTTCTGATATAAACCCCGATACCGACGACAATAACCAGATAAGCGATTAATATGCACCAATCGATAATGCTGAAATTACCTTTGAATCCAATTGCTCCAAAATCCATTTTTAATCCTCAACTTCAGTATTTAACAGTATCTTCTTTAAGATTCTCTATGAACTCGCGGAGTTTACGGCAGGAGGTGTAAAATTCCTGCAGTTCCATTTCTTTTAAGAATAAAAGGCCACGAGTGGCTCCTATGAGAGGAATGCTATGGTTGTTGAACCACTTTCTGCCGAGACAGTTTTCAATTTGTTGAAATTGCTCAACCTGTATAAGCTGGGCTAGTTCAGAGAAAGGCCCATCATATTCATAACTTGGGAAGGATGCATCTCGTTGACTATTAAATGCGTTCCAAAAAGCCTGCTGCATCACAGAAAACATGCAAAGGCTGACCGGTACATAAATATTAGCTTCAGATGGGTCAAATCGATGCCAGACATTTCGATAGCCCCAGAGCTTTATATCGCTTTTACCACCTTTCTCTTCATAGATGTGAAGGGCCTCAGACAGAGCTTGTAAGCATTTGTAGTGTGTATCAGGGCCGGTTGCTTCTGGATCAAGTGCGACGGTAATAATATCTGGCTTAATCTTTTCTAACTCCTTGACAATAGGTACAATATCTCTCTGGCGATCAGGTTCTTGGCTAAAGATATTTCCAGTATAAAAGCCGAGTCTTAAGTGTTTTACGTTATCACATTTCCAGCCATAGTAACCCCAGAGGCATTCAGCTTCCCATTCACGACACATGCCTTTTAATTTTTGGATGTACGGTGGGTCAATTTTGCCTGGGTATTGAGTAATAAAATACTCCTCTAAGTCATCTGTGTATTTCTTAATTTGCTGAAGTTCATTTGACTCGGAGATTTCTATAATGTTCCTTAGAAGACGCCTTGCATGACCTTCATTTTTCATATCATCATTCTGTGCGGCCACACCATCAAGATACTGCCAGACATCTCGATTGCGTGCAAGGAGATTTGATGGCTCAAAGTAATTTTCGTTGTATAAATCAATAAAACGAGAATTATTAAGAAAGTCTTTAAGATTGCGAACCTGAGATGCCATAAAATGATTTGTTACTGAAGTAAAACCGCTTGTGAGAGTCATAAAATAATGCGTATTGCTTGCACGACGAAAGTTCCTGACTATATGGGCAAAACAGCCTAACATTATGTCATCATGATGGGGTTCAGTATGAAGGAAACATGTATTTTCATGAGTCTGCATTCCCCGTTCAATTTTTTCAACAATACTTTGATATACCTTCTGAGTTAGCTTCTCGACCGATTCTTTTCTCCTTTCTAAAACAAGTAAGGCAAACCGGTCTTTTTTAAAATCTTCCTCATTTAACTCCAATAACCTCTTTCCTTTCGTAACAGCTAAATCAATGAGTATCTTCTCTATTTCCTGATCACTAAAGGTCTTTTGGCTTTTTGTCATATGGAGGCGGCGTTCAATTAGTTGGCTTGCAGCACCTCTGGCTAAGTAGAATTTAGCATTGGGTAAAAACTGAAGAGCTGTAACAGGGACATTGATATCCTTTTCGGATTGGATCGTCTTTGAGACTATGGAAGCTTTTGCTTCTCCTGCCACTATAATTATAGCGGTACAATTTTCATTTTGTGTTATTGTATGCAGGCCTATAGTAATTACGAGACATTTGCGGGCTGTTTCAATACCTCCTAAATCTGTAGCTGCGGCTGCCTGTGTTTCATAATTTATTGGACAAAGCCTTGTCGTTGAATGATGGTCCGAACCGCTTATATTAAAGCCAATATGGCCATCAGGTCCAATACCACCCAGGAAAAAACCTATTCCTCCAAGTTTCTGAATCTTGTCCTCATACTCCATGCACCATTGGTCTATCCGCTGTAATACTGCTTTTTGCTTGTTTTCCAACAGTGTTTTTGGATGTCGATATCTAAGAGTAAGGTCAACTCTTTTTTCAGGCCAAATATTATTTATATCCTCATCTTCCTTCAGTCCTATTTTAGAGGCGTTTATAAGTAGAGCTCTCTTTGGGTCAAGCTCAAAACCTTTTATAAAGAATTTATTTACATAGTAATAGAAGCTGTTAGTTTGACTTGAATCAATCGGATAGAATTCATCAATTTGAACAAAGTAGAGACCTTTCATATCTGGTTTGGTGGCCGGATTTAAAGCCCAGCATTCGAGCTCTTTTTGAATCTGAGGATTGTCCCAGTTATGTAACAGATGGTTTACCCATTTGATAAAATATTCAGGAGTCTTACCTGTAGGCAGGGAAATAACACCTTCAGGATTATTTTGTACCCATTCAATAAATCTCATGGCAGCTAATTTGCCTAACACAGGAAAATTCTCGACAACAATAGCAGGAACTTTCTCGGTAGGCGGGTAAATAAGCTTGAAGGTAGAAGTTTCCAGTGCGATCTTTTCAACTTTCGAACAAACGGTATTCTCGAAAACAATATTTTGCATAAACAGCTTGCCTATAGCTCCTTTATACGGATGCTGCGAAACTCCATGAAGTCACCGTGGCCCAAAAAGCCTATATGGCCTTTCTTGCGTTTCAGGCCCGGATGCTCATTACCATCCATTGTAGCTGGTTTACTGGCTTGTTCTATGTCACCATCAACAATAATTGTACCGTTCAGTTTCACAATTATGTGAGGGCCTTTCGCGATAACCTCTTCAACATTCCATTGTCCCAGAGGTTTCAGATGGCCTCGCTCGGCGGAAATAACTCCATATACTGAACCATGATATTGGTAAGGCTTGAGGTTCTTGTATTTCTCAGCCGTGTCATCCAAAATCTGTATCTCTATCCCGGCATAAGCCGCATCACCCTCTAAAGGCGCCCGAATTCCAAGACCGTTGTTGGCGCCGGATGCCAGCTTGAACTCGAACCGAAGAACAAAATCGCTGAACTCTTTTTCGGTAAACAGATTCCCGCCAACCTGCTCAAGGCAAACGATTTTACCATCCCGCGCAACATACCCTTCTAAATTACCTGTCCAGCCGGTAAGGTTCAGACCGTTAAACAACGCCGTAAAACCTTCCGCTATCTCTTGTTCCGTCAGAATCTCTACCACTTCCTCGCGGGCAATTTCCCGAATGAATATATTATCGAAGTACAGAACACTGCCGTGTGACTGCAACTCTATCTGCCCTGTGGGATAGATTGGCTTGTTACGGTCCCAGTAGTTTTCCATTACCACATCATCAACAACAAGTACATCGTTCAGATAAACAGTTACCTTGTCATCGAGCATTATGATACGAAATGTGTTCCACTGCCCAACAGGATTATCCACCTTGACTGATGGAGTACTTGGATTTTCCTGATTGTTATATAAGCCGCCCGAACCAACCTGCGCTCCAACATCAACAAGAGAAGTATCCCAAATCTGTACCTGCGGCGAGCCGCGAAGATAGATACCACTGTCACCGTCCGGCTCTATCTTCCAGTCCACCAGTAGTTCAAAGTCACCGTAATCCTTCACCGTACACAGGCTTTCGCCTTCACCGTCGAACACCAAAACACCATCCACTACTTTCCAGTACGCCCTCATCAACTCGTCTGCCTCAGCCTGTGCATCAGCCAGCTCTTCAGCACTCATCTTCGCCCGGCTTTCAGGGTCACCCACCAAACCCTTCCATCCGGACAAGTCTCTGCCATTGAACAAAGGCACAAAACCTTCCGGGTCAGTCACCGTATGAGTGCTGAAATATTCTTTCAATTGTTCACGCACGTCCGGGTCCTTTATAACTGTTGTATCTCGGATACCTATCGTCGCGGCAAGTGTGTTAAGTGCAGCCAGCCGAACGTTCTCGTCATTGTCTCCGGTTCGGGTTTTAATCAGCTCGATGCATATCCGGGCACATTTTACTTTATCGCCGGATTCAGCCAATCTTCGCGCAAACAATAAATAATACGATGTAACTTTAGCTCTCTCATAGCCTGACGCTTCCTTAGCGGCTTTAGCCAACACTTGGGCCGCTGAGATGTCTGCGATATTCGCTACCGCATATAATGCCGTAAGACGTGTGTTCATATCTTTATTTGCCGTGTATCTGAGCAATTTCTTCGCAGCACGTTTGGACTGCAGTTCACCAAGAGCCTTAATAATTGTCACTCTATTAGCCGCTTTAACTGAACCCAGTGCCTCAAGAAAAGCATTTTCAGCATTCGGCGTTTGTATCACCAGCAAAGCCCGGGCCGCCGGCTCGCAAAGCTTCTCGCTGTTCAGAAACACTTCCAGTGCCGGGACAGCCTCGTCCCTTGCTACCAACTGAAGTTGACTTATCAGGAAGGATTTAACCTCGTTATAGCGCTCCGATTGCAATACCTCGATGGCAGCTTCTGTAAATTCTCTCCTCTCTGCCTCTGCACCGGGACGTGAAACATAGTGAGCCAGGCCGCTCAAAGCGTATCGTGCCTTTGAGTCATCGCCAGCTCCAGTAGGAACAAGTAAATCACAAATCTCGATTACTGCTTTCGGCCCCAATTTAACCAATTCCGCGGCGAGCATGTCCCTGGTAGCGGAATTTTCTGCCGGCATCTGCCTGACAATATCTATCACCAAAGAGTCGCTTTGGACTGAAGCTAAATTTGAAAGCTGACAACCTGCCAACAATAAAAATAAAACCAAGATAAATTCTACTCTGCGAATCATTTTTTCTTCCCCTATAATAAATCAAGTTATCTTAAAAAGAGCGCTCATTAAATGACCTATGCATGCCAGGGTGCCCGCATCGGCTGATTGATAAGACGATTTGCCTCATCATCGCCCACAAATCTTTGCTTTTTTGGGTCAAAATTCAATTTTCTGCCGAGACGAACCGCCGCCACGCTCAGATTAACAAGTGTACACGACCGATAACCGTTTTGCTCATTCAACGCGAACTTCTTGCGGGTTCTCACCGATTCGTTGAAGTCCATCATCTGCGGCTCAGGGTCTGGAAGGGCGGCAACCGTTTCCCTTAAATTGGGAATATCTGACCTGAAGTCTTTGTAGATTTTACCGCCGGGCCCTTCGATAAACGGAGCATCTGTAAGTTTGTTTTCTCCATCCAGGATTATTTCACACCCATCGGCATATCTGAGTCTAACAGTCCGCCAGGGACTGGCTGCATCCGGATGTTGTTGAGCTGTATCAGCCGATACTTCAACAGGACTCGTATCGTCTTTATCGAGCAGATATTGAGCCGGGTCGAGATAATGCTGACCCATATCGCCGAGCCCTCCACCATCGTAATCCCAGTATCCACGGAACGAGCCATGCACCCGATGCGGATGATAAACCTTTACCGGAGCAGGGCCAAGCCACATATCATAGTTCAGTTCACTTGGTACAGGCTGGGGTGTAAGATTCGTCCTGCCGCTCCAGGTGTCAAGCTTCCAGCTAAGTCCTGTACTATCATTGATTGTAATCTTTAAAGGCCAGCCTAACAAGCCGCCTATAACCGCTTTCTTTATGGGCTTAACCGGTGTCTCCGTACCGTCATTTCTATTATACCCACCTGCAAATCCTCCCTTGAACCGAAACCATGTATTGATTCGAAACATACATCCGTTCCTTTTCACAGCCTTGAGTACTTTCTCGCCTTCACTGATAGTTCGGGTCATAGGTTTCTCACACCAGATATCCTTGCCGGCTTCGGCGGCCGCAATTGACATCAATCCATGCCAGTGCGGCGGAGTTACAATGTGCACCATATCGATATCATCGCGCATCAGCAATTCACGAAAGTCACCGTAGCCCTTGCAATCCGAACCCGCCGCCTCAAGTGCACCGGCTAAATGATTTTCATCGACATCGCAGACCGCC
>JBHPEQ010000060.1:0-16292 GCA_042576845.1 Planctomycetota bacterium | reverse complement strand
CATAAGCTATTAATAAAGAAAGGTTTTATACATTTTCTTCTCAACATCACCGCACCATTTTACAATCGCTATTGGGCACCTGCCTGCCAGTTTCCGACAAAGACAGTGAGGTCAAGTTCATCAATAATGTTATCGGGGGGATCGGAGATATCATATTTGCTGTTGAAGTTGTCATCACCGATGGTGCTTTGCCAAGCCGAAGCCAGGACGGCAAAATCATGAAAGTCCACATCACCATCCGGCTCAAAATCACCAAGGAAAGGTAGCCCCTGATATAAATGTACTTTACCGTCACCGGCTCCAATCAACACATCGAGATAATTGTCGCTGGTCCAGTCACATACGTAAGGCCTGGAGCGAGGCGTGCCTGGAAGGTCGATTGTGAGACCATCAGACTTGACAAAAGAATAGTCAGCGAAGTTCGGGGCCGAATCAGAACCTGCATTGCCATAGAACAGAAGTTTGCCATTCGTATTACCTGTCAGCAGGTCTTTTTTCCCGTCGTTATCAAGGTCAAGCACATGAGGGCTGGAACGGCCGGATGGCACGTCCAGGTCTGAATCGTTTTGTTGAGCGAAGGTTTCAACTCGAAAGTCCGGTTCGGCATCATTACCCTCATTGATAAACAAATGTATTTTGCCATCGTATGCCCCGATGACCAAATCTTTCCTGCCATTGCTGTTCCAATCTACAACTGTACACGTAGCTCGATTACCTACATCGATGTTTGACTTCGAACCAGCCTCACCTACTTTCAGATAAGTTCCACCATCAAACTGAGGGTCATTGTCTGTGTTGATGTTCAGATAAATTTTGACGGTGCCGTTGGACAGCCCAATCAACAGGTCTTTACGTTCATCGTCATCCCAATAAACCACCCGCGGAAAACAACCCAGACATCCAGAGCCTGCACATGTTAAATCCGCTCCGCTGGACTGGGCGTAAAAGTAGGTAGTAAACTCTGGAATGGACTCCGTGCCCACATTAAGGTAGATACGAACCTTGGCGGTAGTAGTGCCGCTGCCCTGGCCGGTAACCAGGTCCTTTAGCCCATCGTTGTTCCAATCAATATAAAAGGGAACAGAGTAGCCCGGCACGTCTATGTCATCGACACCCGCCAGGACAATTTCTTCAGGTCCGAGAAAAAGTGGATCCTCTGCAAAGAGATTGGTTACTGCTATCGCCGAGAAACAAACCACTGCCACTATCATTGCATTTCTTTTCATCACGTGCCCCGAGTAAATGAACACAAAGTAAAGAGAAAGGGACTTGGAAAAAAGAAGAAAATAAAAGAAACACTTTGTCACCAAGCCTTCCTTTAAATCAATATTTTACCAAATTTAAAAGAAAATGTAAAGACAATAATATAAGCTGTGCCTATCAAAAATTATACACGCCATTCGACAGCATCTCTAAAAAAGCTTTACCAGCTTTGTGGTAGGTGGGCCGTAAAAAAGACCTCAAGCCCCCCCAATAGGCCACCCCCTTTTTCTCACAATATGCTCCGGTAAGTAAATCGTTTTTAGGGACTCCTAATAGGGTGTCAGGCAAAGAGTTATTTTCTTTTTCTCAACATCACCGCACCATTTTAACGACTGCCTATTTACTTATTGTGTTGGCTCGTCTTTTGGTTCTGTATCCTCTTGCCCTATTGTAAACTCTGCTTTACATTTCGGACAGACCCTAGTATTTCCTATCATGTCTGCACTAATGCCCCATAGCATACGTTTACACTCAGGACAGCGTACTTCACGATAGGTAGCTTTGACCCTCTTAGATTTTTCAAAGTAATTGCTCCAAATCAGATAATAGATTTCATAGCCCATGAATACGAAAAAACCAAAACTAAGGAACCTCAAGGCCGATGAATCGATAGGAATTAAAAGGGCTGGAAACAATACCCAGAAAATGCCATAACATGCAACAAATGCCAAATATATCTGGGTGAACCTAACTGCATTTGGTTCTTTTACTAAAAGTTTAAGACCGACATAATAACCAAACCCTAAAAGTAAAATATCGCTTACAGTAAATGTGATATATAGTGTATGTAATAATGTTGACGGTTCACCAAAATAGGCGGGTAATTCATAGACTACCAAGTCACTAATCTCGGAAAGAATAAAGAAAAGATTGAGAACATATAGATTGAGTATATAAAGTAGCAGCCAACCACCAATACCTTTGTACCTTTCTTTATTCTTCATTTTGTCTGACCTTGATACTTTACTATTGTGAAATATTTCTTTTTAAGCAAGTTTGGCTTTCACCGCACCAATTGAAGGATTAACCGTTCAAACCGGTGGAAAGTCATCATCAATCTTTGAGAGCACTTGTTGAAATAACTGTTTATGTAATGACTTTTTGGGAATATGTGTACCAAGCACCGTATAATTTCTCTTTTTTAATTCATTGCTCAGAGCAAATTCAAGAGCAGCCATTTCGTCCCGAATAGGATAATGATTTTCTTTCGAATTTTGCTCGGGAAATAGAGGGCCAATGGCGAACATCTCGAATGTGCAATCCAGAGGATTAATATTGTTTTTGCATAGATTCTTTGCCATCGAATTTCCTTTTGCATTTTTGCCGAAGTCAAGATGTTGTCCTATACGCTTAAAAGGAGACGCTGCATTAGGAGAAGAACTATCTCCTGTACGACCGACATATAGGTAATCTGTTTTTGAGGTGCTTATCTTCCAGACATAAAGCCAGAAACCGCGTTCCAAGACTTGCCCTTCAAAAGACATTTTATAAATTTTAATTCCTGACTTGTTTTTCATCTTTTCCTTCTCAACATCACCGCACCGAGGCTGAGCAGTTAATCTAAATCATTCTACGTCTGCGGAGGAGCCAGCCGGAAAATGTCAGGCCAAGGCTACCGTAACCCACAACACCGTGGGCAAGGATACGATAGTTGTGGTATCATTCTGAATAAAGATATTAGGTTCTGCAAATCTCTGCAAGCCAATCAGTCAATCTCGATCCCAATAAACAAGAAGAAAAGAGTTCTTCTGCCCTCTTTCTACTCTTAAGTGCCATCAAAGAACGACTTTCTGGATTAAGCAAAAGGTTCCTGACTGCTTCTCCGAGTGCCTTCGGATTTCTTTTTGTCAAAAAACCAGTTTCTCGTGTTACAATTGAATGTACACCACCTCCTTCATAGGCCACTACTGGAACACTTCCAGCCATTGCTTCTATATAAATGATTCCGAAATGTTCCTTTTTCTCTGGAGCAGCAACCAATATTGATGAAGCATTGATTAATCTGGCTTTATCTTCGGTAGAAACAAACCCAAGAAATCTTCCCCTATCGCCAAGTTTTTCTTCAAGTTCTTCTCGTATTTCGCCATCTCCAATAAATACTGTTGGAGCTAGATCTGAATAATATCTTGACGCTTCAACCACATTCTGTGGCCCTTTAGATAACATCAAGACACCTGGGCAAATTACATATTGATTAGGCAATTTATATTTGTCTAATATGTTTCCGGTATTGTAGGAATGAAATTCTGTTAAATCAACTCCGCAAGGTTGAATAATAAACCTATCTAACGGTATGTCAAAAAGATTTCTGACAAGATGATCACGAACATATTCTGTTGTTACAATGATACCATTTGCATGCTCTATAGATGATTGGATTAATTGCCATATTTGGTTGTCATATAAACCTTGATGACGGGGTTCTATACCTGTGCCATGCAAAAACAAAACATAAGGTTTCTTATAACGTTGGGCGACATTTGCTGTTGCAATGGCTGTTAAATTGGCGTGATGTCCAATAATAATATCCAGTTCTTGAATAATATCTTCGAGAGCATTCTCATATGCTGGCAAATAACCCATAGCTTCATCATAGTTCATTGAGGAAACCGCTTTTTGGTCGATACCTGCCGAAGGAAGGTACTCATGGACAGGAAGTACCTTATTGTCCAAATATACATCCTTGTTATGGGCGCCAATTACTCCTTTCCCAACTTCAGGATGTATAAAATAAACATCATGTCCATGGCTGATAAGGTATTCAGCGTGTTCTTTAGCCGCTCGACCGCTTCCACGTCCTTTATTGAGCAATAGTATAGCAACTTTCATATTAACTAATATTTCTTTCCTTTATGCAGCATAACGTTTTGAGTTTAGTGGCCGGGATTTGTACCCTGGCTAGCAGGCTATTCCCCTATCATACCATTGGCCTGCCAAGAATCACAACAATTAAAGCTGGTTTCATTCTCAACATCACCGCACCAAGGCTGAGCAGTAACCAACTATTTTATCCCATGCAAATAAGATTGGCAACGGGTAATAACTGAGGAGTGCATTTCAGAAATAGTAGATTCCGGCAGTTCCAACACCTTTGCAATTTCCGCCATTGTCATCTCTTCGTAGTAATATAAAATTGAATATGAAGGTTTCAGGAATTGAAATCGAAAGCAGTGACATTGAAGTAAAAGGTAAATCAACGCAGATTTCGCTAAACAGTACAATGGCAAGCTGGTTCAGATAGAAGCCCAGTTTGGGACAGTAGAATCAATGTTTAAAGTAATGAAACGATTCGCCCCAGGTCATTAACACCAATGGGCAATTAACATTTTGCGTCCGGTCATATGTCAGCCAATATGGCTCACGATGGTCTATCGTGTGTCCCATTTCGTTTTCATGACCGGTAATAACCAACTCAGGCTCGAATCCCCGAACCATCCGGGAAATGTCAGTTGTCCAGCAGTTCGGCATCAGCACATCTATTTTATGATGTTGGGCTACTTCGTCAATCCAGGAAAAGTCGCTGCTATTGGATTGATCACCGGTATGGCAAAACGACATGCCCTCCGGAGTCAAAATCAGCGACACATTATTATTCATCTCACCCTGATGGCCAGGATAAATCACCACTCTGAGTTCATGCTGATCATCCCGGAGAGACAGTCCCTGGAAGGTATGTGCCTCTCTTTTTAGATGGGTGATATTTTCATGAATATCACTGTTTTCCCAAACATCATCTGGTGCGACGACTGGTTTAGCTTGATCCAGAAACGCTTGGGCCACCCACTGATCCGCATGATCACCGTGACGATGACTGATAAACATTATGTCGCATTGATCAACAATGAGTTTCATCAAATCATCATTTACCGCAAAGCCATCGGCCCGAGCGGAATTGCCCCTGATCAGATCAAAGCCCAGTGTTACAGTCGCGGTACGCACCACAAATCCATGATCATATAGTTTCCAGATCAAGGCTCCCTCTTTTACCTTGGTGTTTTCCATTTCGGCTAGCGCTTTACTCAAGCAATCATGATAAAATTCCTGTACTGATGGGTGTTGAGCTGCGTTTTCTTCGTGCATAATCCCGTCAATCATCAAAAGCGCCAGACGGCGTTCTAATGGTTCGGGGATTTGGGGTAGATACTTTTCCAGGGCTTCAGATACTAGGTCCAGGCTTGCCTGGGCCTGGCGATTATAAAATCCAGGCAGATCCTCCCAGTAATTCTTGAGGGGATCGATGGTTCTTGGGGGCGGGGCCGTTAAACGAAAATCATGCCGAGAAGTAACATCAAAGTCTTTATCGACAGAACATCCTGCTATTATGAATACCACCCCCACATACCAAATAACTTTATATAATTTCATCTGTAATCCTTTCCGCGTTCAATCCATTTATTTATATCCGAGACGTTATATTTTTTTGCATATACATTAAACCGACATTTCCCATTTAAGCTTTTACAAAACATTATTCTATCCTTTCGATGCTAATAATCAAGAATTTTCCTTCTCAACATCACAGCACCGAGGCCGAGGAGGAAGAGCAGGTCAGCCGTTCTACGAGCGTAAAGTGGTTGTGAGAGGTGTGTGCAATAATCTTGCGGCTGTGACGGAGTAGGCTTATGTTCAAATCAAAAGTCAATTCTTTCACCCCTCAGCTTAGCACTAAAGACTTACTACTGTTAACGCTGGAAACTATCTTATTGTCCCAATTTAACTCGCCGTTCTTGAATAAACTGTGTCGGAAAATTTAGAGCTGACTTAAGTTGTGGGTTTGTTTTTGTGGTGGGTTCGGTGTAGAAGATGTCCCACTATAATAATAATGACCAATAAGATCATAAGGACCATAGCGGCGTATGGACTATAGGATGCCACCTGATCATGCAACTGACGCAGAAAAAAGGCCCAGCCAAAGATCGCCACACAAGTTCCAGCCAGCACGGTGGTCATAATAATCCAGAGCCGAATGCCCAGCAGAAATCCAATCACACAGCCAACTACCGGGCCAGTCATCCAGAAGGGAATCCAGACGAAAACAAATAAGCCGATGATACCATATTTTTGAACTGTACTCTTTTTGGCTTCTGCTACATTGCGGATACGCTCGAATATATTCTTGAGCCAGTTAATCACCAATAGTTGTCGCCAGCTGAACACAAACAATGGATAGAAAATAAGAACCGAAATTGTTTCAATTGCCATACACATCGGGATGACCGTGCTGTGTTTAAGGTCCAGAGAATATCCGAAGGCCATGGCGGCAACTCGGCCGAAGATGATTTCAGTAGCGGTCGTTCCAACAAGAGCTTGGGAATCTTCTGGAGATAATAGCATCTTAATCCCGAGCCAGAAAGCGTATATGAATGCCAGAGCGACTCCGGCCATTAAAAGACGACCCTCAGAGTGCGTCAGAAGAGTTATTTTAAAAGGCTTTTTCTGTTCCAAGTTCAACTCCGTTGCTGGTCTTTCAGTTTTGTCTCTCATACCTTCAATATCGGATTTAATTTTCTCCGTATAATATCATAATCTTATCAAAACTACCTTGAACTGTTAAGAATTTTCTTTTTCTCAACATCAACCCACCGAGGCCGAGCAGTAAGAGTGTGGATGGTTCTAATCACATTCGGGTTTTGTGCACACTAACCAGTTATCTGCAAACACAACAAATAGGCACAACAGAACTTAGCCGCAAAGTAAACCGACTTGGCCGTCAATCAGCGACGCCGTCGGCGAATCAAAGCCAACCCACCCAGACCCAGCAGAGCAATAGTCGTGGGTTCCGGTATATGACGGATGATAATGCTGTCGAGTATAGTACCCTGCCCGTGGCCGGGGATAACGGTCATTTCCATGGTGGTATCATCCAGGTACACTTGGTCAGAGAAAGCAACCAGTTCGAGAATTACATCAGTTGCTTCAAGACAGTGTAACATGATGTTATCCAGCAAGGTGTAAGGACCAACAGTGTTGTTTGTTATGTTTCCGCCACTGAAGAACGCCCACTGTGGATTTGAGTCAATCAACGACCAAGGACCTTCCCAGGGAAGAGGCGTTATATACAAAGCCGGACCTGGAACAACGTCCGTTGGAACAGGGTCAACGTATGTAAAATCTTGAGGAATCAACTCGGCCTGAGCGTTACTTAGCTGAAGGACTAAATCGCTGCCCATATACTGGGTGCCGTTAAAGTTAAGACCCAGGATAATTATTTCCGAACCCGTTATCCCCACTTCCTCTTCTTCAACACCATCAACAGTAAGCTCGAAAAATGATGCATTGGCGACCGTAGCCAGGCCCAAAATCACTAACAATGATAAAATCTTCTTCATTTTCTTTTCCTCCTCAAAAAAATTGTTAATAATCTCCGGCGCAGGGGATATGCGACTTGATACGACATTTTTGATTTTATTTCCTGATACCGCCATTATCGCCTCTGCTCCTTGTTATTTTTGCTCAGTTGCTCCTCTGTGGATGCTAAACCAATAGAATTGTATCACTTTTAAGATGAAATACAAGGGAAAACACAGCCGGTAACTATCTTTTCCTTCTCAACATCACCGCACCTAAGCCGAGCAGCAAGAGCATGGTTGGTTTGGGGACAAGGGTAAGGCTCTGGTAGGTACCTTGATAAATCCATCGAGCGTAGACTTACTTGGCGACACCATGACTTTCGGAATAGTTTGTTCAAAAAGTTGATACGAATGAGGAAGCTTGGCCTTCAAGTCGGCACTATTCCCGACCTTCCCGCCGCGGGTCCACTCTCTTCACATCCCCCACACGACCTTAACCCCGAGCCGCACAATTACTAGAACAAAATCCCATACATCGAAAAGCCGAACCACTGCCCTTATTGTTTTTCTTGTTTGCCTTACCAGTAAAACAGCTTTTTATCTTCTCGGTTTTATGGGCAACATGGGTCAGTACATTCGAGCCAATGCAAGGCAAATGTAGCGAAGTCGACAAAATCAACGTGGCAATCATGATTAAAGTCACCAACCGGATAAGGATGCCACGGGTCGCCGCAGGTAGGAATATGGCTTATCGTCACCAATACGGGATATGTTAGGCCTTCTTCAATGCCCCAAACGGCCTCGAAATCCCATTCCGGCTCGAAAGTCGCTTGCTGCATCATTTCTTCCGTTGTTTTCTCAGTTGCACAAGGACTCGTGGGTTGCTCGGAGGTTTCAATATCCCAGTAGTTGTAGCTGCAGGTGCCGCTGTTCCAACCAACAAAGCCACCGATGTTATAAGCACCAATCACGGCTCCCGTGGAGTAGCATTTGGATATATCACCGTTGCTGCCGTTCTCACCGGCAAATCCTCCAACATAGTCATAGCCAGCACCGTTTACATTTCCTTGGGCGTAAGAGTTTTCGACGGAACCGTTGTTATAGCCGATTAGACCGCCCGCATCGTTGCCAAGACTATTAACATCACTTACAGAATAACACTGGGATATCGAGCCTCGATTATCACCCACCAGACCGCCCACGATTGAGGAGCCCTCGACTACTCCGCTATTGCAATAGCATCTGCTTATACTGGCTGCGCTGTAACCAACTACCCCTCCTACACTCGTTCCGCCGCTACCAATGCTTCCCAGGCCGTAACAATCGCTTATGGTACCATTGTTAAACCTACCTACCAAACCTCCGACATTGTTGCCGGAACCATAGACAGCATGCGTACTATAACAATCATTTATAGAGGAGGACCCCCTATGCTGGAGGCCAATCAAACCGCCAACATCACTCCCGCTGCCCGTTACCTCTCCCGTGGAGTAGCAATTGCTAATGTTGCTCAAACCGTAATTGTTGTCAACGTAGCCTACCAAACCACCCACGCCATCGTAGCCGTTCACATTACCGGCAGCATGACAGCTACTTATATCGTCGCCACATTGAGCGCCGACCAATCCTCCATAATAGGCACTGTCAGCATTGCCGGTAACATCGCCTTCGGCGTAGCAATTTGTTATCGCACTGTGGTAGTTCTGCCCAAATAAGCCACCAACTTGGCTGGCCCCTGTTACCGAGCCGGTAGCATAACAATTCGTCGCTGCGCCATCACGATGATAGCCGGCAAGACCGCCGCAGAAATCGCCGGTGCCAAGTATACTCACCTGGGAATGAGCACCGCCAATAGAACCGTTTACCTCTCCCATGAGACCACCGAGAAATTCGTGGCCGTTTACAAGTCCTGATGAGACGCAATTATCCACAGAGCCGGAATAGCCAGCAAGGCCGCCAACGCGAACGTTGCCATAAACCGCTATCAGCAGCGAATCGCAATCGCTTACTGAGTTGTCGATATAACCAGCAAGACCACCTGCGTAATTATGCCCTTTTACGTATCCGCCTGAGCAATGAGAGTTGGCAGGAGAAATGTCGCTATATCCGGCTAAACTTCCCGTGTAGTCGTTACCCGTTATATTAGGGTCTGCTAACGTGACATTATCAATCGTAGCATTGCTGCCTATTTTACCGAACAGCCCAACGTAGTTGGTCCCTATCCGGTATATATAAAGGCCGGATATCGCAAAGCCGTTGCCCTGCAAATGACCTACGAAGGGATGAGCATTATCTCCGACAGGAACAAATCCTTCACCGGCGTTCCAGGTTTCGGTCTCATAAGCATCGATGTCATTACCCAACTTATACCAGGCATTTAAGGAATATTGCATTTCCTGAAGCTGGCAGGGGTCGGTGATTATGTAGGGGTCTGGTTCTGTTCCGGAACCGGAGCCACTGAAGCCCGCGGCAGTTTCAACCATCCCCAATATCAAAACTATGCTTACTAAATTTACAATTAGCCTTTTCATTTTTTGTTTTCCTCCAAAATTTAAGTTTTCTTTCTCAACCTGAAATCATCAACAATGAAAAAAACAAACATCTAACATCACACTGCAAAATTCTTCATTTTTCTGTCCCCCTAAAAAATTGTTAATTCTCTCAGAACTATAATATAATTCACTTATAAAAAACTTATCTATTTATAGGCCACTGAATTTACATATAGACCACTTCCATTAAGATTGCCAGGATTGGATAGAGTTTTACCCCCACTGAAAACAAAGTTTGAATTTTGTATCCTACTTTTCATCTGCCACTCCTTTAACTGCGAGGCTAAAGCTGGTGTGAATAACGCATTCAACCGCCAGTTTGGAGCCAGTATGTACAACTTCACTTAGAGAATGTAATCTGTCAAGAAAATTCTGTGGTTTTTAACAGTTTTTTCCTGCTTTATTTCACTAATATGGCATATCGACCACAAATTATCGTTTATATAGTAGATGGGATTGAGATGAGTCTGTATGTTGGGGAACGTAAATAATCTGCGGGGGTTAGCTAACCGTTTTCTTTCTTCTCAACACCACCGTACCATTTTAACAATTGCTGATTTAGTTATTTTTTTGCTCGCCTGTTATACCGAGTTTTTCAAGTTGTTCGGGCTTTTCAAATGCAGTATGGCAGTCCTTCCTCAACCTGCACAGCGGATTTGTCTGGCTCACTGCTTTTTCACCTTCAAGCCCGTCCTCTGCAACATCTAATGTCTCTTGCTCGTTGCCCGAACGAATAGTTATTGTCACCACATTGGAAGGAAGAATACCTCGAAGATACCTCCAAGATCTGGGGTCGTTCAAGTCAGAGGCGTCTTCATTTCCAACGATGATCCACAAACCCTTACCATTGTATTGGACACGATACTGACCCTGCTGCCTGATATCATATTGTTTAGTGATATCAAACTGGTCAAATAAAGTCTTGGTTTCGCCTGGTTTGATCGGAACTGGTGAGCCAAGTGTTTGAAAACCTTTAGCCGTATACTTTACTTCTTCACCTTCAGGCCCCTCAATGGTCATTGAATTATTCACAGCCACTTGCTGACAATCGTAGCTCAATATTGAATCGCCTTGATTGATTAGCTGCAGACGAAAATATATGGGTTCTCCTGCCACAAATTCATCTCTCTTTGCAGTTAATAAAGTCCTGACTCCCTTAAGTCTCGTAGCCATCTCTTTGATTCGCTGTTCTTTCTCTTGGGCAGCTCGAATTATCATTTGCTTTTCTTTGGCAAGCCAGGTTTCAAACGGAATCACAGGAAAATCGATCTCCCAATTTGCTCTTCCTTCCAGTTTTCCTGCCTCCATTCTGTACTGGCTATTTGAATGTCATGGTTACTGACATTCTGAATATGAAAAAAAACTACAACTCGTTCACCCAGGGAATATGATTCTTTCTCAGGCACAAACCCTACAGCTGCTCGAAGACCGTTTACATCTTCACCCCAGACAAGTTGAGTTTCTTCCCCCTCAACCTGCACATCGGTTTTTTCAACCTTGATTTGGACATCTGATTCTGATGATTGTGCGGTATTTTCAATATAATATGAAACATCATCGACTAAGAATTTTACAGGGCCACAACATCCTCCTGCGCCTATAAAGAAACCGCTGATGCCAGTTCCTGCGTTTACAATAGTAAGTTGCAATACATCATTTTCATAATATCGGATAGTTCCTCCATTAGTAATATCGTAACACAATTTTAAGTGATTCCATTGATTCATAGGTAAATTATGAGCAAAGCGTTTCTCATCCTGTGTCTGATTGAAATAATAACCTTCGGCTTGAGACCACAGCCAGAATCGTCCTATTCCCTCAAACAAGTTCTTTGGGTTTTTCAGGAATGAGAAATGAATATCTGCCCAAGCTTCACTCCATTGTGTTACCTTTATCCACGCATCAACTGTTACAAGTTGAGGAGTTTTAGGAAAAAGCTTGACAATCGAGTCAGATCTGAAATTGCCCTGTTTATAAAACCTTTCATAACCACCTTCTAATTCTGCTGAATATGTCCCGGAATGACTATCAAAATCTACGATTCCAGGATTATCTTCCTTTGATTCCCACATATCGAAATTACCGGCCTCTAAGTCGTCATACCATGAAAAGAATGGGGTAGGAAGATTTTCAATATTATCCGGTTTTTCAACTTCAATTTGCACATCGGTTTTGAAATTCGGTCTTAGCGAAACATTCTTAAACTCAACCCATTCATATGGCCGGGTTTGTATTAAGGATTTATGTCCTTTTAATCCACCACGATTAGGAAATATAATATTCATTCGCTTAATATCTTCAGTATTGGAAGAGGGACTGGATATCTTACCTTCATGCAACTGACCGTCTTTTTCTAAGAGCACAACTCGTAGATCATGGTCAGCAATTTTGTGTGTGACGCTAATCGGCCGCTCCTTAGGCTTATATCCAGCAGGCATGTTTAAGACAACTGTATCATTTCCAATTTTGTAAGGACCAAGGTGAGTGCCTGATGCAACTGTTTTCCAAGAACCAGCTGCAATATAAAGACGCAGAGTAAGTTTTTCTTGCTTACTCAGACAATTAATCGCTATTGACTTAATATCATCCAAGATTTGCCCGTTTTTTGAGCGCCGTCCTGCCCACCAAAGCACCTTTCCGTTACTTCTCTTGAACGGGACTTCCGAGGCGAGACCACGAGTATTCCCCCCTAATTTGAATGCCAGCTCAATCTTCCGAATGTCCTCTCTGGCTATACTCATGATATCCAAGTCGGAGCTATCATAAGGTGGGTCAGCTAAGACTGTTCCATCCGCTTGCCACCAAGGTTGATTCTTCGAAGGATAATTGGTTACACCCACCAATTGAACCGTTACACTATTAGGCAAAGTAGCTTTGAATTGTGTTGTTTCTTCTGTATTCTCTGCGGCTGAAGGTTTTTCAACTTCAACCTGCACATCGGGTTTTATACTCTCGACTGTTTGTACCATTTTGTACCGGATCTTTACACCCTTCGGCTCGTCACTAAAGCCGGTTATCTGAAGAATACCAATTCCACCTTCACGGGTTTTGAAGAAGTAAGTAACAGGTAATTGTCCTTGAGCAGTCATGTAAGCCGGGTAACCAGCCTCAAATTCCTCCCATGACCGTTTGCCCATTAACTGTGCTTCTGCCGTATCCCAGTAGGAATTATCCACAGGGCTAAAAATCATATCTTCACATGCAAGACCTTGGATATGTCTTTCAGTTGATCCATGAACATCTGCCCCATTTTGCTGAAAGAAACTACGAAACGCTTTCGGAGTGCGTGAGGGAACCTGTGGGTCAAAGCTAAAAAGTTTGCCGGTATCAAAATCAATCGCGTTGTCTATGCCTACCCAACCGTCATTGACCGTTACCTCGACTGCTGGGCTAAATAACAGCTTCCCCTCAACCTGCACAGCGAGTTCTTTGGAAACAGCCTCAGAGCTATTTGTATCTTGGTCCGGGACGAAGTTTAGACGCTTCGGCGGAGGCTTGCCTTCATCCATCTGCTGTAACAACCAGATGGCAGTTCCACGCACTACATTACCTTTCGGGAGCACTTCTCTTAACTGTTTCAGTTGTTGGCGAGCTTGGCTATGATCATCATCTCGCCAGTCAAGCCACGCCTTGCCCAACTGGACGTATTCATATTCAAAAAAATTGGGATACTCGCTAAGAAATCGTGCCACTTTTTCCCTGAGCGTTTCCTCACGTCCATCACCATAGCCAAAAGTTCCTCGATGCCAAACTTCGTGATGTATCGGTGGCTTATCGTAAGTATCTTGTCCAGCAAAGGGTGGTGCGCTCTCGCGGTACTCCCACTCCGTCCATACTCTTGTCCTTGGCCACCGGGCAATAACTATGCCCGACTCATCAACAGCTCTGACTTCAAATATATAAATATTACCTGGTTGAAGATGCAGACCACCCACACCTTTTTCACTAACCGGCCAATGGTTCGTCTCAACACTCTGTTTCGCTGATCTAACCACCGGGCCATGCTCAATCCCCTGGTTTATATCACCGGGAGCTGAAAGGATCATTTCCAGTTCGTAGTGTACATTTGCTTGATTTGTCGTAGCGTCAAGTCCATGCCAACTCAACTCAAAATTATTTTTATCGACCTTTTGCCAATCTCTAATGTTCATGGCGAAAGCTGGGCGTACCACCAGTTTCGGATAGTAAACCGTTTCGCTTTCTTTTAACCTAACAACGGCTGGCGGGCTTGGACTGTCGACATACCAGCCTTGAACTGACTCGCGGCCTCCATACGCCTTAGCGATCTTGTATTCGCCGGGAGCAACTTCCATCCAAAGATCCCAATTACTTCCTGCCTCTGTAAAGTTCGATGTTGGAACCAGCACCTCTATCTTAATGGGAATATTGGGCAGTCTGTCGAAACGAACGATGCCTGATGAGTCGCTGACTGCATAGCGAGTCTTTTCAGAATCACTACCTCTATACCCAAACGAGTCCCTATGGAACTCAATTGGATAAGGAGCAAGAAACAAAGTGTCTTTACGAATACCCGTACGGAAAACATTTGTTGGTTTGGACGCTCTTTTAACCAAAAAGTGGACACCTGCGAGACCCTTACCATCTTTTTCAATTTGGAACTCCAGAGAGCAATTGCCTGAACGCATAGACTCATCAGCTAGTCCCCACCGTGAATGTAAGTCTCTTCCCCAGTCTACAGGTGGAGCATGCAACCAGGGGCGGGATTCCTTTGGTATTGGCTCTTGGCCCAAAGCTTTTAGCATCGCATTCATCCCATCCCATTCACCCTGAAGCAGATATAATTTAGCCAGACTGGTTCCGAATTTGAGCGACAATTCTGATTGGGGTTCCGAATAACTGAAGCCTAACAGCAAAATCTCAGAGAGTGTCTCAAAATTCTCAACAGGGTCTTCCCTGTTCTGCTGTGAGCTACCCCTGTCTGTTGGCGCAGCCCACTCCAATTTAGTGCCTACTAGCCCATTCTGGATGATTGTTGCTAGTTGCCATGCTAATTCAGCATCCGGAAGTAACTGCAGACGTTGCCTATACATTGCCTTGATTTTGTTGGTAAGCAGGTGAGGTCGACCATAATTGATTAAACCTTTCATTCTCGTCAGGTATTTGGGCACACTCGCATCGAATGGGTCATTTTCGATCACATCGGTGTAAAACTTGCTTTTGGTTTGAATACCTTCTTTTTCGACCAATTGGGCCAGCGTGTTGTTAGCTGCTATGCGAACCTGATCGCTTTCGGAATTGGCAAACGTTCGTAATACTAGAATCGCACCCTGCCCCATGTCCTTCAGTGCCCAAACCGCACTGACGTGAATATCTTCACTCTCCTCGCTGTCCTCGCCAATTGTTTTCAAAACAGGGATCAATTCGTCTGCGGCCCAGTTCATTTTACCGAGGCTGGTAAATACTAAGCAGCGCATCGGTACATTCCACGTCCAGCCCTCTGGATCGATAGCGTCTTTATCCAGAGCGATTTTGATAAGCACCGGCAATGCTTTCTCGGCTACTGGTCCCATATCGCCAAGGGTTTGAAAAGCCTGCCCGGAGTGTCGATGATTATCTTCAATGAGCCTGACTAACACCGGAACCACCGGCTCCCCAATCGCAACCAAAGCCCGCTTGGCCTCCTGATTTTGCTTAAAATTATTCTCATCCCACTGAGTAATCCATTCCTCAATGGTGCGGCCTTCATATTTTCTAGCTACTTGTGTTTTTTCTTCCTCAACCTGCACATCAACTTTGGCCTTTGGTTCTGCTACCTGAATTTGGCCTAAGATAAAAATGTAAAGTAGTATGATGGTAATTTTTTTCAAAGCTACCATTCGTTTACCCCTTGAGATAAGTTTGATACTACTATTTTAATGTTTTGAAAGATATAAGCAAATAAAAAGTAAGTAAAAAAATATCTATAGTAAATCGACCTCTGTCAAGTCAAAGTGTTGTCTGTACATAAAGTGGGTCTTAGCGAAAAATTAGCCCCGATATTTCTCAAAGAGTACTCTGGGTAGGGCGAAGACCAGTTCGACAATTCTACGAGCTTAAAGTGGCCCTGAGAGCTGTCCTCTGAGATTCTGTGGGGTGGTTTAATTATATTTCATTCTCAACATCACCGCACCTAGGCCATTGTTCTACGTAAACTTGCCTTCTGAATATGTCGATAAATGGTTATTCA
>JBHPEQ010000059.1:0-16641 GCA_042576845.1 Planctomycetota bacterium | reverse complement strand
TGGAGGTATGATGGGAGGAGGCGGAGGTGGAGGTATGATGGGAGGAGGCATGGGTGGAGGTTCTTTTGAAACATACAGGATGCTTTACTCACTCCAGAACCTTATCATAGAGGCCGTCGACCCATTGAGCTGGGTTGTTTACGACGGCGATGCAAGTATTGATATCTATGGTCAGGATAAGCTCGTTATTAGCCAGACTATTGAAAATCATAAAAAGATACAGCGTATCATTGATGAGCTGATGAAGACCGTCTCCCACCAGGTCGCTATTGAAGTAAGATTTCTGCTTGTTACGGAGAAATTTCTTGAGGACGTAGGTCTTGACCTTGATTTCCAGTTTTATGATACCCCTGGTGACTTTAGTCCAATTGTATTCAATCAGCAGCATGCAGCCCATACAGCCATTGCCGATATTGCAGGCCAGGGAGTAGCGGCGGCGATTAGCGGGACATATGGTTCGGTGGTAGATGATCTTTTTGTTGGCTACATCATCGAGGCCACGCAGAGGCACAGCGAAGGTAAGGTGCTCAATGCCCCGAAGATAACAGTTCGCAACAACAGCTCTGCTGTGATGATGATCACGGAAGCGAGGAGTTATGTAGGTGATTATGAGTTTGAAGATATAACTACGGCCGGCTTCCAGCAGCCAATCACAGTAATAGCCGACCCGCAGGTAGGTCAGGTTATGGATGGTATTATGCTGGATATAATACCGACTATAAGTAAGGACAAAAGGTATGTGGCGTTACAAATTGTAACAATGTTCAGTACTGCTGACCTTAGTGAGACCTTTCCAGTCTCTTCTCCCCAGGGTCAACCGTTTCTCGTAACGTTACCTCTGCTTGAGACGGCAACTATCAGAACGCGAGTGAATATCCCTGATGAAGGAACGCTGCTTATCGGCGGTCAGAAACTCAGCAGAGACCAGGACATAGAAGAAGGTGTGCCTATCTTAAGCAAGATCCCGTTAATCGGGCGAGCGTTCAGGAATCGCAGCCAGCGAAGAGAGCAGGATATTCTTCTTATTCTTGTCAGACCGAAGATAATTCTGCAGGAAGAAACCGAAGCTGAAGCGGTTGCAATGCTTGAAGAAGGCAGATAATAAATTACCCGGTGTAGCAGTGTTACAAATTTTTTGCTCTGCACACCGGTGGTTTTAAAGTTATACCCTCTTATGTGGTATACTTAAAGTAATATTAAAGTTTATAAAGTTAAAATTGGGTTTCTGTTTTAGGAAATAAGGAATAAAGAAATGAAGCACCGAATTTTACCTGTTATTCTGGGTCTGTTTTTCCTTGCAGGTGTTTCGACAGCGGATGAATTACCTTACAGGGAAGGCGAACTGATTGTGCGTTTTGAAAACGGAGCTTTGGAGTCTCAGGTCCGCTCAGTGATGATGGGGCCTGTCTCGACCCTTGCGGTCAGAAGTACGATTTCTAATTATATCGTTACAGATTCACGCGTAGAAAAAGACTTTGACCGCCTCGTGCCCGGTCTGTCTGTGGTAAAGCTGCCGAGGGGAGTAAAAGTTGAGGATGCGCTTTTACAGTTTTATATGTCCCCGGGCGTTCGATATGCAGAACCGAACTATAAATACAAGTTACACCAGATAATTCCCCAGTTAATTCCCAGCGACCCGTTTTTTTCGATGCAATGGCCCCTGGACAACCTGGGCTGGTTTGGTGAAGACGACGCAGATATCGATGCCCCTGAGGCCTGGGAGATTTTTCCCGGTGGCGACGGCAGTGTAACAGTAGCGGTAGTCGACACCGGTATCAGTACCGGTATCGATTTCGATAATTTCCATGAAGACCTGCTGGAAAATATGTGGGTGAACCCCGGCGAGGACATGAATGATTTAGGGGTCCCGGATGCAAATGATGTCAATGAAGTCGATGATGATGGAAATGATTGGGTTGACGATATAATCGGCTGGGATTTTGCCAGTGATGATATGGATGACCTTTTCGATTGGACGGAAGATAATGACCCCGCTGACCCGTTTGGTCACGGAACGCATGTTGCCGGAATTATCGGCGCCGTCGGTGACAACGCTGTCGGTATCAGCGGCGTATGCTGGGACGTTCAACTTATGGCGTTGAAAATTTTTGCAGATGACGCCGACGAAGAGAACCCGGAAGCAGTGTTGAGTGATATATATAATGCACTTGATTGGGCAGTTAACGTCCACCCCCCCCATATTATCAACGCCTCCTGGGGAGGAGGCCCTTTTTCGGAAGGTCTCTATGAGTCTATCCAGGCCGTAAGGGATGCTGGGATACTTTTCGTGGCTGCTGCGGGCAACTCTGGTTGGAATATCATGGAATTTCCGGCTGCTTATGGCTCTGAACAATTCGAACAAATGTACGGACTGGAGGCTCTGGATAATATCATTTCGGTGATGGCCACGGATTCATTTGACCAGGTGCCTTCTTATTCCAATTATGGAAGCTGGGTTGATTTGGCTGCGCCAGGCGGAAACTTATTTACACCATTTGGTGACAATGGCGGTGTCTTAAGTACTTATCCGGAAAATGACTATGCGTTCATGGAAGGGACATCTATGGCTGCGCCTCACGTCAGCGGTGCAGCAGCTTTCCTGTGGATGTATGACCCGTCTCTGACATATCTTGATGTTAAAAAAGCTATTCTGATTTCTGTCGATAAGATTCCTTCATTGCAGGGAATGTGCGCTACAGAGGGCCGGCTTAATCTTTACAATGCCCTTAGTAGGCTGGTTCCAGGCAGGGTCAGGAGATGGAATGGTGGCTGGGTTGGTCCGGTATATTCAACCATTCAGGCCGCGATAAACGCCTCGAACGACGGAGACGAAGTAATAGCGGAGAGAGGCCACTGGTATTTTGAAAATATTAATTTTAAGAATAAGAAAATCACTGTTCGCAGCGGTAATGTTGATTCTTATACCACCTCTGTTTCGCCGGAAGATACGTATATTTCGGGTCTTTTCCATCCCACAACTACCAATGCGGTGGTAAGAATTCAAAACGGCCAGGGCTCCGAGTCAGCCCTGAAGGGCTTTACCATCCGAGACGGACTCTATGGCGGTGTCTACTGCAACAACACTTCACCGGTCATTACAGATTGTATCATTACCAACAACGTCGGATATGCCGAAGCATACGGCGGTGGTATCTACTGCAACAACTCAAACGCTGAAATCAGCAAATGCGATATTTTTAACAACACCGCTTTGTTAGGTGGTGGTATTTATTGTCAAGACGACTCTGATATTATTGTCGATGACACTACGATAACATCCAACACCGCATACTCTCAGGGCGGAGGTATCTATTGCAAAGATGATTCGGATGCCGAGATTGACGAATCTACAATAAGCAGCAACACCGCCTCTTACGGCGGCGGAATCTATTGTATGGGTGTTTCAGACGTTAACTTCACTATCTGTGACGTCAGCAACAATATTGCCGGTGCCAGCGGCGGCGGTATCTATGGTTCCGGCTGGGCCGGGGAGATTCTTAGGTCGACGATTTCCAACAATACATCGATGAGTTCTTCCTTCGGCGACGGCGGCGGCGGTATCTATTTAACAGAATCTATGGGAACAATCAACAACTGCAAGATTATCGACAACAGAGCTAATTTTGAAGGGGGAGGTGTCCTGTGCAACAATGATTCCGAAACCGAGATTATCAACAACACCCTAAGCGGCAACTCGGCCGAATACTACGGCGGTGCAATATGTTGTGATACATCCTATCCTCTGATTCAGAATTGTCTGATAGTTAAAAATTCCGTGGATAACTACCTCGGTGGCGGAATCTTCACTTATAACTGCTCACCGCAAATCCTTAACTGTACTATTGCAGACAACTCCATTGATAGCATCCATGGTGTAGGCGGCGGTCTGGGCTGCTACTATAACTGTTACCCGGATGTCATCGATTGTATATTCAGCGGAAATGAACATGCCGGAATCGGAATTTATGAAGATGAGGTAAGCAAGCCGGCAACTGGGCCTCAGTACACATCACAGCCGAATATTACATTCTCACTGTTCTACAATAACACGGAAGGTGATTATGTCATCTATGATGACACTGCGAGTGGGGACCCGATGACTATCCATTGGGAGCAATGGGATGAAATTGATGGTATCAGCGTGGATAACCACGACAATATATACACCAATCCGATGTTTATAACAGGTCGGCTGGGTGATTATTACCTGAGCAATTATGATGCGGGACAGTTGCTGGATGCCGATGGAGTGCCGGTAAACCAGAGCGAAAACCCGGAGGATGCTACAAGCGGCGCAGTTGATGCCGGTAGCAACACCGCAGCTAATATCGGGATGGACATTTATTCAACCAGAACAGATAATGTAACAGACGACCCTGTTAGTCTGGTTGATATCGGTTATCATTACGACGACCCTCTTCCTTTACAATATTATACTCTCGATGCATATGTCGCTCCTTCTGGCAGCGGAGAAATTGAGCTGGAAGATGCAGATTCATCAAACGATCCCGACCAGAGCGGCGACAGCGACTATAAGCAATATTCCCACGTATTACTGACAGCAACGGCCGATGAGCCGGATTATCAGTTCAAGCAATGGCATGGAACAGATGACGATGCGAAGATAGAGCTTACCTACGATGGCCGACCACTACCTGTCCAGCATAATATGGTAATAATGGATTCGGACAAATCTGTTACCGCTGAATTCGAAACCGCTAGGATTCAACTGATGACGGGCACGAGCGGAGAGAACGGAACTATTTCACCGAGTACTACGTGGCCGAGATACTATCCCCGCGGTACGGTGGTGGAGTTGGTTGCTATGCCAAGTAATCCCTCACACGTCGTTATCTGGAGCGGAACTGACGACGACTACGAAACATCGCGTTACAATACTATAACTATGCTCGACGACCCGGAGGTGGTAAATGTCGAATTTTATGCGCCGGCTACTCTCTATGTCCCCGGGGAATACTCTAACATCCAGCAGGCTATCGACAATGCACACGATAGAGATATCGTTGAGCTGGCGCCAACGGGGGCCGACACGCCCTATATTAGTTCGTGGGGTTTTGATATCATTGGTAGAGCTATTACCATACAAAGCTCAAACCCTGACGACCCCAACGTTGTTGCCAATACGGTTATCGAACAGCAGGCCGGACCAGGCGGTTCCGTACAAGTGGCTTTTCTTTTTCAGAATGTCGGCCGGAGCGCAGTTCTAAACGGCATAACACTAACAAATTGGGGCGGTGTTGCCTTAGACGGTACTGATCCTGACCCCGGTGAAGGTATTTATGACGGTGGGCCTGGCATTACTAACACAGGGGGAACAATAGTGTGCATCTCTGCATCGCCGACTATCAAGAACTGCGTAATCACTGGTGCCCAAAACACCGGAGGCAACGGTGCCGGCGGTGCCGGCGGTGGCGATCCCCATCCTAACGGCGGCAACGGCGGCTGGCCCGGTGGAGCATATGGCGCAGGAGCGGCAGTTTTGTCCGGAAATCCGATTTTTATAAACTGCACATTTGATGACAACCAGGTCATTGGCGGTAACGGAGGTAGCGGTGGCAACGGCAATGACGGTTACTCTGGCGGCCGGGGAGGCGGGTACTATTACGGCTATCCTATACCTGCACCATGGCAGTTTCCGCCGATTTACTGGGACAGGATTTATAAATACAGCGGTCTTGGAGGGGCGGTATATGTCGGGCCGTCTTCGTCTGCGGAATTTGTAGATTGTACTTTTACGAACAATCAGAGCATCGGAGGTTTGAACGGGATTTGCGGTCAAAATCAGCCATCAGGCTTAATAGATGAGCCGAGCATAGAATGGAAGATAGATAACCTCGGCGGAGCGGTTTTCTGTGACGACTACAGTTCGGTGGAGTTTGTCGACTGTGTGTTTGCTGATAATACAGCCGATACCACAACCGACCCGACAAACGACGACCCCTATGCAAGTTACGGCGGTGCAGTGGCCTTTAAGCATAATGCAAATGTCACCTTTGAGGGTTGCACCTTCAACGGCAACGAGGCCTGTATCGGCGGAGGGCTGTACTGGGAAGCCGGGAATATACAGATTGACGAGTGCAGCTTTGTTGATAACTCGGCTTTGCACGGCGGCGGTATTCTTTTCGTTGATGCCATAGCAAAGATTGCACGCAGCGATTTCAGCCAAAATGAAGCCACGCAGACGGGAAGTATGGGCGGTGCCATAGCCTGTCTTGGCTCAAATGCAATGATAATCGATTGCCAGATAACCGATAACGATGCAAACGGTTCCGGCGCCGGAATCTATATATCGAACAAGGATGTATACGGTCAAACTGTTGGCGAGGATAACACAGTCCTTGTAAAGAACTGTCTGATAACCGACAATACCGCCAGGAGAGACGGCGGCGGCATCTCGGCAAATTGGCATTCAGAGCCCGATATCCTCAATTGCACGATTGCAAACAACCTCGTTACCGGCGAGGGATTCGAGCACGGCTACGGCGGCGGCCTTTCCTGCTCCTACGGAAATTATAGCAATATAATCAACAGTATTTTCTGGGACAACACAGCAGAGTTAGGCGAGCAGATATCGATTGGAACGATTTTCGAGTACCAGCCAACCCCATCAACAGTCAAAGTTACTTACAGTAATATTGAAGGAGGTCCCGCCGATATATATGTAGATATTGGCGAGCCCTCAACACCCAGTGACGACAGCGAATTGATTTGGGATGACCCTCTTGACCCGGACTATCCTACCAACTTAACAGGAACGAGTTCAGCTAATCCCGCTTTTACTATTGGTCCCCTGGGCAACAGATATTACTTAAGTCAGGTCCAGGCCGGCCAGAGTATAGACAGCCCCTGCGTGGATGCCGGCAGCGATACTGCTCATTCACTTGATATGTACAGACACACCACAAGAACAGACAGAAAACTCGATGGTTTGAACCCGACAGATTATCCTGATGCTATTGTCGATATGGGTTATCATTATATTCTAACCAGCCAGATTCCTGTTGACTTTGATTTTGATGATGATGTCGACACAGAGGACTATGAGCGGTTCGGTATGCACTGGCTTGACTCCGGTTGCGAATTTCCATACTTCTGTCATGAGAAAGATTTGAATAAGGATGGAATAGTAAACTTTCTTGATTTCAATATTTTTGCTGATTATTATTCAGAAGGAGATACGACTCCGCCAAATCCGAATCCGATAACGTGGGAAATTCCTCCGGAACCGAACGGCATAGATGCAATTTATATGGAAGCGACAGAGGCCTATGATAACGCCACGGGCTCAGATGTGGAATACAGCTTCGAATGCACCTCCGGCGGTGGCAACAACAGCGGCTGGCAGATGAAACGTTCGTGGGAAGATACTGGTTTGCAAGAAGGTAACGATTACTGCTATAAGGTGAAAACTCGTGATGGAAACGGTAACGAAGGTGAATGGTCTGTTGCGGCCTGTGCAACACTCGGCGGTGGGGTTGGGGCTCCTTCTGCACCGAGCAATCTTAACGCAACAGCAGTATCCAGCAGCAGTATAGACCTTTCATGGACGGATAATTCAGATGATGAGTTTGGTTTCAGGATAGAACGCAGAACCGGCGGTGCTCCGTTCTCTGAAATTGCTATGGTCGGTCCAAATATTAACACTTATCCAGACACCGGCCTGCAGCCGGTGACCACGTACACCTATCGTGTCTGTGCCTATAATGCAGCCGGAACCTCGGCTTACTCAAATGAAGCTTCTGCGACCACACTTGAAGAGGGTCAGCAGGAAGACGAAGAGCCGCCTTTGCCGAACCCGAGTCAATGGGAGATAGACGATGGCGCTACGCCGTGGACCGGCACCGGGCTTCCTCAGCAGTATCAAGCGGGAGGTTCATACTGGCACCGCATGATGGCACAACTGGCCGATGATACAACAACCGGCGGAAACAATCCCGTCGAATACTATTTCGAATGCCTGGATACTCCGGGTCTGGACAGCGGCTGGCAGCTGGAACCGGTTTACGATTACGAAGTTATTTTCCAGGTAACGTGCAGATACAGAGTACGAACCCGCGATGCCGCAGGTAATGTTGGAGAGTGGTCAAGCATTGAAGCTACTTTTAACACTGCGCAATAGTCTGCAATTAATTGTATGAACAGCAACAGCCCCGTCTTAATCGCGGGGCTGTTTTTTTTCAGAGGATTATGTAAAGCATAGTTCGTTTCACTTTTCCTTCAGCGTTTGATAACCAAGATGGGCAAGCAGATAATCGAGCATAACAATGGCTGTATAGTTTTCCGCCACCGGCCAGATTCGAGCAACGATGGTCGGGTCACGTCTGGTGATTGCTTCAAGCTTTTTATTTTCGAGCGTGTATTTGTCAATGGTATGTTGCGGCTTATCAATTGTAGGTGTCGGCTTAACAGCTAATCTCACAACTATCGGCTGACCTGTAGCCAGGCCGCCCGTGATGCCGCCGGAATTGTTCGATTCGAAAATGACTTTGCCGGCCTCCGAGTGAATCTGGTCGTTGCTCTGCGAGCCGGTCATATCCTTTACCGACATACCTGCGCCGACTTCGACGGCTTTTACTGCTCCGATTCCGAGCATCCTTCCAAGCTCACCGTCAAGCTTGTTAAATACAGGCTCACCCAGACCTGCTGGGACACCGGTTACTACAACTTCCACCAAACCACCCGCTGAGTCACCTGTTTTCGAGATTGCATTGCATGCCTTGACCATTTCATCGGCCGCCTCAATATCAGGACAATTCAGGATGGGATGGACGCCGTACTTTTCGCGAATCCGGTCCGGCTCAATCTTCGGGGCTTTACTGCGAATGTCCTCTATCTGCTGTTCAATCTCAGCTAAAATCTTCGCTTTTTCGAGAAATCGCATATCCATTGTAAGGCGGCCATTGGTATAAACCTGCTGATAAAAAGGATCGTGGTCTCTTCGCATTTGCTTGTATTGCTCGGTATAATTGCGAACTTCCTCTAAAGCGATGTCTGGGCATCTGACCGAAGCGAGCTCCTTTACGTATGAAAAAACTTCGATACCGCATTTTTTGAGGACTTTTTTTGCAATGTAACCTGCGGCGACTATAGTCGAAGTATATCTTCCGCTAAAAAAACCCGCACCGATTGCATCGTCATTGGGGCCGTATTTGATGAATGACGCATACGAAGCGTGGCCGGGCCTCGGCGTGCGGTTCGTGTCCTGATATTGCTTTATGTGAATGAAATGTCTGTCGAGATTCGGAATCAGTATTGTCAGCGGTGTCCCGTTCGTATGGTTTTTATTACCGGCATTCTCCACAGTATCGGCAACATTCAGGCCTGAATAAATTATCGGCAGGTCCGGTTCCTTTCGCGGGCTGCTTAATTCGTCTGCACCCGGCTTTCTAAGAAGCAAATCTCCGTAAATTTCCTGTTCCGTAAGCAGCATCCCGGGAGGATGGCCCTGTATGACCGAAGTCAGTCCCTCCTGGTAAGAGCCGCCGGCTACTGTTGCCTGAAAAATCCGTCCAATATGACAACCTATCATTTTCTAATTCTCCTGAAAAAACCTGTATCAATTATATCCTGCAGGATATTAAACCAGGAATTTTTACTAATGTAAAGCTTCCATTTTCGCACCCAGCGTTTGCATCAGCTCGACAAAGCTGGGAAAAGTAACGTGGACTGCCTCGGCTGTATCGATGGTGCAGCGACCCTTTATTACCAATCCCGCTAACGACAACGCCATAACAATCCTATGGTCCGACCAGCCGTGCAGTTCAGCGGGTTTTGTTTTTCCTGGTGTTATTATCAGGCCGTCGGGCAGTTCCTCAACATCAACATTCATTTTTTTCAGCTCCTCGGCCATACATTTTATGCGGTCCGTCTCTTTGCTGCGGGCCTGCGGAACATTTAACAATTTCGTTGTCCCTTTAGCAAAGGCGGCTGTAACAGCCATAGCGGGCAATGCATCAGGGGTCTGGTTCATATCGATTTCGGCGCCTTTCAGTTCAGCAGCTTTTATTGTTACTGAATTCGACCTGATGCTGATATCAGCGCCCATCTGCTTTAGATAATCAACCACGGCTTTGTCCGGCTGAGAGTCTGAAAAATCCAGGCCGAGCAGGGTTACTTCATCTGCCGTCAGGGCGGCCCCGCAGAGAAAAAATGTTGCGCTGGAGAAATCAGCAGGTATCGCAGCGTCGAAGGGTTTATAGCTCTGGCCGCCTTTGATTTTGAAACGCCGCATATTTTCATTTTCGTATTCGATTTGTTGCTTGTCCAGCCAGTCGAGTGTCATCTGCACATATCCGGGCTCATTCAATATAGTAACATCAATCTCGGTATCGTTCTTTGCTAATGGCGCACACAAAAGCAGGCTGGAAAGATACTGGCTCGTGGTTGCAGCGATTGAAGTTTCGCCGCCTTTTATCTGCCCTGATATTTCAACAGGTACTTTGCTGGTGTTGTTTACGGATTTGCATTTAGCGCCGAGATTCTCCAGCGCCTCCAGCAAAGGGCCAAGCGGTCGGGTCTGGATTTGCTCATCTCCTGTGAAAGTGATGCTCTGGTTCGGTTCGGCCAGAGCGGCACAGCCAAGCGCTATTCGCAGGGTCGTTCCGGAATTGCCCACGTCGATGATTTTCTCAGGTACCGTGATTCGGCCTGCTGTGCCGGTTACCTCCCAGATTTCCGGCTGGGAGGTATCAATTTTAGCGCCCAGGCAGCGATAGCAATTCACGGCTGAGAGTGTATCGTCAGAGACAAGCTGATTTATGATAGTACTTTCACCCTCGGCTAATGATGCAATAGTTATAGCACGAATAGTGTGAGATTTGGAGCCGGGTATCGTAACCTTGCCCTTAAGCCGGGATTTTTTTACAATCAGTTTCATAGCATAACCTTATTGAATATTGCCGAATGCTTTTTACTATCAAAAACACTAAGAAATTGAAAGAAGATTTTGGCTCATTTGACTGTCTGTTAGGTTTAAGAATGTTTTTCTTGCCTGCAGTGGGTTTAACTGGACAATTAAGCAGCTTTCTTCAATTGTCGGTAGGACGAGGAACATGAGTACAATCGCAGCGTTTTCTTAACAACTATTCAGGAAATTATGCGATGTTTTATAGGCAGGTAATAGCAAAGGTGTAATTTTGCATCCTTGCCTGTCTCTAAAATGTCTCCATCAGCTACGACTTTGGGCGCCAAGAACCAAAAATGCACTCCATTTTTAGGCAGTATTATATGGTTTTGTATTGACAGCCCTGAAAATAAGGGTAAAATAGTTGTTTTACATATGGAGTATCGAGCAAATCCTGAATAGTTGTTTATTTTTTTATCTTAATATTCCCTAATTGAAAGTGTGTTATGTATTCAGATTATATTCGTAATGTAGCAATAATCGCCCATGTCGATCATGGCAAAACAACGCTCGTAGACCAGCTTCTCTACCAGTCCGGCATGTTCAGAACCGAAGAGCTCGATAAATTAGCTGGCGGCCAGCACAATTTGATAATGGATTCAAACCCCCTCGAAAAAGAACGCGGCATAACAATCCTAAGCAAAAACTGCGCTATTAACTATACCGACTCAAATGGCGATGAATATAAGATAAATCTGATCGATACCCCAGGCCATGCCGATTTTGGTGGCGAGGTCGAACGAGTTTTAAAAATGGCAGATGGCGTACTATTGTTAGTAGATGCATTTGAAGGCCCAATGCCGCAAACAAGATTTGTGTTGACTAAGGCCCTCGAACACAAACTAAAACCAGTAGTAGTCATAAACAAAGTAGACCGCGAAAACAGCAGGCCAGACGATGTCGTTAATGAAGTATTCGATCTGCTTGTATCACTCGGCGCAGATGATGATGCTCTCGATTTTCCAGTTGTTTACGCATCAGCCAAAGATGGTTGGGCAACAACAGATATGGCTAATAAAACCAATAATGTCCAGGTAATATTCGATGCGATAATAAACAATATTCCCTCGCCAACAGTTGACCAGGACGCGCCGCTGCAAATGCTGGTGACAAACCAGGAATATTCGGAGTATGTTGGACGAATAGCAATTGGAAAGGTTTTCGCTGGAAAAATAACCGAAGGTCAGATGGTTACAGTAATTGACGCCGACGGTTTGCATACTCAGCAAAAGGTTATGCACATCCATCAGTTTTTTGGTCTTGGCCGAAAACAGATCTCAAGCGTTCAGGCAGGTGATATCTGTGCGATATCCGGGCTTGACCCGGTGGATATTGGTAACACTATTGCCTGTGCGGATAAGCCTTCGCAATTAACGGTTATTTCAGTTGATGAGCCGACAATGACCATGACATTTAGAATTAACGACGGTCCTTTCGCAGGAAAAGATGGAAAATACATAACCAGCAGGCAAATTGGAGATAGACTCCAAAAAGAATTACAGCAAAACGTTGCATTAAGAGTAGATCCAGGCCAAACGCCTGAAGAATTCAATGTTTCAGGTAGAGGTTTGATGCATCTTGGAATTCTACTGGAGACTATGCGGCGGGAAGGTTATGAGATTTGTGTTGGTAAGCCGAACGTAATTTTGAGAACAGTTGAAGGCAGACGTTATGAGCCGATAGAAATGCTTGTAGTGGATTGCCCGTTGGGTTGCCAAAATTCTGTGATGAGTCTTCTGGGCGATCGGCGAAGTGAAATAGTTAAAATGGATGCCAAAAGTGGAGCTGGCGGTTTTGATCATATGGAATTTTTGATACCGTCGCGTGGTTTGTTCGGCCTTCATGCAAGGATGATGAACGCAACCGCCGGCAGAGCGATTATGCATCATGCGTTTGAAAGATATGAGCCGATGCGTGGTGCGATACCTCAGCGTAAGGCAGGGGTCATGATCGCGACCACTACCAAACAGGTAACTGCTTATGCGCTCAATGTCTTGTATGATCGAGGTGTTTTCTTTGTTGCCCCTGGTGAATGGGTATACGAAGGACAGGTGGTAGGAGAACACTGCAAGGAAAAAGATATACCTGTAAATGTGGTTAGAGGTAAACAGCTTACGAACGTTCGGGCATCAGGTAAAGACGATGCAGCCAATATCAGACCTGCCAGGAAGATGAGTCTTGAGGCAACGATGGAATACATTCAAGCCGACGAGCTTGTTGAGATTTGCCCTAATTCGATTAGAATCCGCAAAAGGCTGTTAAAAGAAACCGATAGACGGCGTCAAAGACGCAAAACCGGTCGGTAATATACGAGATGGATACGAAATATATACGAAATTTTTCGATTATAGCACATATTGATCACGGCAAGAGCACGCTGGCCGACCGTATGATTGAGTTGACCGGCACGATTTCTGACCGTCAAAAGGCTGAACAGCTTCTTGACAATATGGATATTGAGCGTGAACGTGGAATAACCATCAAGGCTTCAGCGGTAACGATGGATTATCAGCACGAAGGTAAAACCTATATGCTGAATCTGATAGATACGCCCGGACATGTTGATTTTCATTATGAGGTTTCACGGGCATTGGCTGCATGTGAAGGGGGACTGCTCGTGGTTGACGCCAGCCAGGGCGTTGAGGCGCAGACTGTGGCGAATACTTATCTGGCAATCGAAAACAATGTTGAACTTTTAAGTGTAATCAACAAGGTTGATTTGCCTACAGCGGATACGAATTTGACAGCCGAAGAGATAAATCATATTATCGGCGTCGGTGCTAATGAATGTTTCAAGGTAAGCGCAAAAAGCGGATTGGGTGTTGAAGAACTGCTTGAAGCAATCGTGACATTTCTTCCTGCGCCGGAGGATAAAAGCGATCAGCCCACCGCAGCCCTGATTTTTGATAGCCATTGCGACCAGTATAGAGGAGTGATATGTTATGTTAGAGTTTTTGCCGGGTCATTGAAGGCAAAGCAAAGGGTTAGCTTTATGCGAAGCGGCAGAACTTATATTATTACCGAGTTGGGAAAATTCAAACCCCAGATGACCGCTGTTGACGAACTTGGCACCGGAGAAGTTGGTTATGTTATCGCAAATATTCACGAGTTGGCGGATGTGACGATAGGTGACACAATTACAGATTATGCTAAGCCGGCCTCGGAGGCACTGCCGGGCTATAAACCACCAATGCAGATGGTTTTTTCAGATTTTTATCCTGGTAATAATACGGATTATTCAAAGCTGAGAGATGCTTTTGATAAGCTTGCTCTTAACGATGCAAGTTTTTCGTTCAGCCCTCAGAATTCCCCTGCCCTTGGTTTCGGTTTTCGTTGCGGCTTTCTTGGCCTGCTGCATATGGAGATAGTTCAGGAACGCTTGGAACGTGAGAATGATATAGAGGTTGTTCAGACGGCGCCAACGGTTAGTTATGAGGTGGTCACGAAGGATGGAGCTGTTAAGAGGATAGAATCGCCTAGTCAATTGCCTGACCTGAGTCACATCGAAGAGCTTCGTGAGCCTTTTGTTCGTCTTGAAATAATAACAGGGGCTGATTCGATCGGAGGGATTATGAAGCTGGCGGATTCCAGACGCTGTAAGCTTCTCAAGACTGATTATCTTAGTACGACCAGGGTGATGCTTGAGTATAAAGCTCCGCTTGCTGAGATCGTGTATGATTTTTATGATCTTCTCAAAGGTATCAGTAGCGGCTATGCAACGATGGATTATGAGTTTACAGGCTTTCAGTCTGGCGATCTTGTTAGGATCGATATTCTTGTGAATAAGGTTGCGGTCGACGCCTTGAGTTTGATTGTCCATCGCAGTAAAGCAGAGACAAGAGGCCGAAAGCTTATCATAAAGCTGCGCAGGGCGATTCCAAGACATCAGTTTGAAATTCCTCTGCAGGTTGCTATTGGCGGAAAAATCATCGCAAGAGAAACCATCAAAGGCTTTCGCAAAGACGTAACGCAAAAGCTGTATGGTGGAGATGTAACACGTAAGATGAAGCTGCTTAAGAAACAAAAAGAAGGCAAAAAGCGCATGAAAAGCGTTGGCAACGTTCAGATACCACAGGAAGCATTTATGACGATCCTCGATACCAGCGAATAGCAAGTACCTGAATCAGGATTTATCTATTTTAGTTAGATATTCAAGTCTGTGAGATATATATTCCTGAGAGCCTGTGCAGTTGCGAACGTATGTTCAAAACGTTCACCTTTTTCTGAGATTTTTTAAGTCTATGATATTACAACTCTTATGGATTCACCTTTTTTGTGATTTTATGAGCTATTCGGGCTTTGGGTTGTAGCGCGTTTGTATTGATTTTCCTCACTAATTACAGCCACAAGATAATTGAAATTTCAGCGATTGCGGCTGAAAGAAGATTTTGATATTATTGTGGCATTATAAATTGCTTCTAAAAGTATTATATGGGAAATGACACTTTATTTCAAAAAAGGAGATTATGATGAGGGCGAAAAAGGGCTGGTGTGGTAGGAAACGTTTACTGAAACAATTATTTAAAGGAGGTGCAAAATGAAGTGTGATTGTACAAAAGAAAGATGGGGCTTATTGTCCAAGCTTAGTGTGGCTGTTATGGTGATAGTGATAATGCTGTTGAGCACAGCCAGCATGGGTATAGTGGTTCGAGTTGACCCTATGGCTAAGACCCGATTATATGGTCAGACGGCCGATAAGGAAGGAGAGGCGGCTTCGCTTGACCAATTGCCGGAAAACATGGTTATAAGATGGGTTGGTCGAGGGAGCATCACTTGGCGGGTTCGTGTGCCTCAATCGGGTGACTATGAGGCGGCGCTTTGTTATGCGGCACTGACCAGTGGTGCGAAGTTAGAGGTTGTTGCTGGTAACAGTAAGATTAACGGCACAGTACGCAAGACTACAGGGCTGTATGAAGACCGACAAATATCTGAGGAAGGCCCACTTCGTACAAGGTATCTTAGGAATTACGAAAGGGTACCACTGACGGGTGTTTTGCATCTGCCCGCGGGTATCAGCAAACTTACGCTTCGCGTTACTGAGCCGGAGTCTGGTGAAGTGATGGATTTTCGTTCAATGCAAATGATACCAGTGGCTGCGAAACAAGCAATAGCTGAGGCTGAAGAACGGGCCAGGAGAAGTAAGGCCAGCACAGATTGGTTTGTCAGGGAAAAATATGGTGTGATGTTTCACTGGGATCATCACACCCAGCCCCGGCAGGGACCGAAAAAACCCTACGAAGAAGCGGTCCGCGATTTTAATGTTAATGCCTTTGCAGATATGGTTGAGGAGATGGGTGTTGGTTACGTTATCTTTGCCCTGAACCATGGTAATACTCAGTGGCCTGCTGCGATTCACTCCTGGGAGAAGCTCCATCCGGGTTGGACAACCAAGCGCGACCTCATTGGTGATATAGCCGATGCACTGGATAAAAGAGGAATCAAGCTGATTGTTTACATCGCCTCGCACGTTGTTTTAAATGATGCTTTACGTAGTGATATGCTCTCTATGAATGAAAGGGATGGAGAAGATGAGGTTTTTGAAGTCCACCTGGAGACCCTGAATGAGATGGGATTACGCTATGGCAGGAAGGTGGCTGGTTATTTTTTTGACGGTTGGCCTATTATCCAGCAGTCCGTTCCGAGAGCACAGATTTCGTATGAGAGGTTTTTTGAGGCGTGTAAGACTGGTAACCCGGACCGTATAATCGCCCTTAATT